>JBOHQS010000156.1:0-5089 GCA_050732295.1 Methylomirabilales bacterium (SeqCode) | reverse complement strand
CTCAGGATGCGATCGCGACCCAGGACCGTTCGGAGAAGGTGATCGAAACCGACGAAGTGATCGAGGTGGGTATGAGAGACGAAGACCTCGCTCACCCGGAGGAGATCCCCGGACGACACGGTGGCAATAGAGCCCAGATCAAAGAGGAGGGCGCGCCGCGCCCATCGGATCCGGACGAAAAGGGCCGGGTCCTCCCACCGGCCGTTGACCAACTGCATCTGAAAGGTGGGTTTCATCCCCGAAGCACTGGAAGTCCGCAGCCAGCTTGTCAGCCATCTCAGGACTGAGCGATGAGGACTGAGCCAAGGGCAGCCACGAGGACTGAGGCTCGAACCTCAGCACTCAGTCCTCAGTCCTGTTCTCCGACTCAGCCCTCAGTCCTCAGTACTGTGTGCGTTTACTTTAGCCCGGCCAGCCCACGTACTGGCCATCCTCCCACAGCTCCACCATCCGCTTGACAATGGCCAGGCGATCCTCGAAGCGCTCGCTCTGGGACAACCCCCCATCATGTGGCCAGACCTCCTCGAGGAAGGGGCGGGTCTCTTCGGGCATCGCGTAGTAGGCCTGCTCAAGCTGAAGAATTATCTGGCGGTTGATCTGCTGCAGATTGGATACGGGGAGGATGAGGGCGTGCGGGTTATCGTAGAGGCTCTGCCAGTGGAGGCAATCCCTGAGGTTCGCGCCGACGAGATCTCGCGCGATGCGGGCAAACTCCATGAACCAGCCGGTCGTCCGCTCGCAGACGAGACACCCCGGGCATGCGTCAGACACCACGACGGGGAGGTAGGCCTCCGCCAGCAAGGGGCCGCCCGGAAGGACCCAGCGGACCGACCGGAAGTGGCGGAACCGTGCGTTGTTGGCGGTCAGCTCAGCCACGGCCCGGCTCAAAGGATACCTGTCGCAAGGCGGGATCTCGCTTCATCCGTGGTCCCTCCAGAGTCTCCAGACCGACCCATGGAATTGTTCCGCCGGGGAAGACCCACTCCCCGAGCCCTCCCGGACTGAGCTATCAGAGGGGTCGAATGCGGGATCGCACCTCGGCAGCAATTCGCTGCCAGGTGCGTGACATCCGATCGGAGGGCAGCATCGCCTCGATGAGAAAGAAGGTCTGGCGCCTCCTGGCCTGCTCCAGGGCCCGGCGGAGCTGCTGCCGCGTCTTGACCCGCACCCCATCCCCCCCCAGAGACCGGGCCAACGCCACATAGTCGCACGAGGGCAAGTCAAAATACTTCTGGCGACCGGCGATGGCTTTTAAGGTCCCGTAGCAGCCATTATTCCAGAGGATGACAATCGGGTTGAGGCGGAGGCGCCGCACCGTGGCGAGTTCCATTCCCGTCATCTGAAATCCCCCGTCACCGACGAAGGCAATGGCCCGCCGCTCCGGCACGGCCAAGGCCGCCGCGAGGGCCGCGGGCACCCCAAAGCCCATGCTGTTGTAATATCCGGGCCCGAGGAAGTGATCCGTCCTGAGATCGACGCTGGCGTAGAGGCAGTCCCCCACATCTGACACGACGATATACCGCCCCGGCTCCAGGAAACGGTTCATCTCTTCGATGATGGTCAGGGAATGCAGCCGCTCCCCCAGGCGCCTCTTGGGCTTTCGGGGCTGGACCACGCCGGAGAAAGCATGAGATCGCACCTCCCGAGAGGTGAGGAGATAGTCGATGAGGTCCACCAGACCCACCTCAGTGTAGCGGTGATAACTCACCACCACCTCCTCGGACGACGCCGAGATGAGCTTCGCCCGGTCTATCTTGGCCGTAAAGACCCCGGTGTTCACGTCGGTCAGGAAGGCGCCCAACATGAGGACACAGTCGGCCCGCTCGATCATCTGCCGGGCGACCCCCGACCCCACCTGGCCCATGTAGAGGCCGACAAAGTGGGGGTGATTCTCCGGGAAGACGGTCTTGCCCTCCAGAGAGGTGACAATAGGGACGTTCAGCTTTTCCACCAACGCGATGAGCTTCTCCCTGAGGTCGAAGCGCTCGATCTCCACTCCGGCATAGATGACGGGTCGCGCGCTCCGGTTGAGGCGAGCCACCACCTCGGCCATGGCCTCCTCAACGGCCGCCTTCCCCGGCTGCCTCGCCTTCACCCTGCTTCCCGAAGCGCGGCCGGCCATCTCCACCATGTCCCTGGGGACCTCCAGATATCCGGGACGTTTCCGCTCGTGGATCGTGGCCAGCAATCGATCGATGGTGGCCATGGCGGTGCCGGGGTCGTGAAGCGCCACGGCCTCCACGGTCACCTCGCGGAAGACATTCAACTGGGAGTCGAAGGTCTTGACCCGGTGATGCAAGAGCGCGTCGAGATCCCGGCCCTTGATCTCAGGTGCCCCGCTGACCACCAGGACCGGCGAGCGCTCGGCGTAGGCCTGGGCGATGGCGTTCACCATGTTGAGGCCGCCGGCACCGAAGGTGACGAGGGCCACCCCGAGGCCACGCAGTCTCGCATAGGCATCGGCGGCGAAGCCGGCAGAGGGCTCATGGGTCACCACGACCGGCTGAAGGCCCGCAGCCTGTTGGGCCCGCCAGAGGGGGATGGCAAAGTCTCCGGGAATCCCAAAGGTGTGATCTACCCCTCGCGCCTTGATCTGACGGAACAGATACTCGCCGATCTTCACCGGGGCCTCCCTTTCAGGTGGGATCCGGCCAGGAGAAGACTCGCCAGGGTCATGCCGTCCTGAATGCGATTGCGCACCGCCCGTCGGAACACCTCGCGCATCGGCATGGTGATCACCTGAATGAACTCTCGCTCCTCCAGGCGCTGCCTGCCAGGTGTGAGATCCCTGGCGAGATAGACGTAGCAGACCTCGTCACTCATCCCCGAGTAGGGGTGAAAGATCCCCAGGCGCGTCCACCGCCCTGCGCGGTAGCCGGTCTCCTCGAACAGCTCCTGCCTCCCGGTCGCCAGGGGGGACTTGCCGCGCGTGTTGCCCCCTGGAAGCTCGTAGCTCCATGATCTCGTGGGATATCGGTACTGGCGGAGGAGGACGATCCGCCCGTCCGCAGTCACCGGGACCACCATCACGGATGGGGGGATCGTGATGGAGTAGTAGTCGATGACATGATCGGTGGGGAGCCGGATCCTTTCGTGGGCGATCTTATACCACGGGCAGGAAAAGGCGATCGATCTTTTGAGCACCTGCCACTCTGTCAGCGTATGCCGCCGCTCCATTCCCCTCCCCGCCGGTAAGCTGTCAGCTGTCTGCTGTCATCTGTCACCAACCAGAGACATGAGACCGGAGACAGGAGACCCCAAACCCCCGTCTCAAGTCTCCAGTCTCTAGTCTAGTCCCCGACTGCTGATTGCTGGGAGCTGACTGCGGCTTAGACGGGCCACGCCTCCATGCGCCAGCTCATGTCCCAAAAGGCGTGCTCGTACCGGGCGCTGAGCAGGAAATGCTCCTCCATCCGGGCCCGTTCCTGCCCTCCCGCGTCTTCGCCTATTGTGTCGAGGAGGGCCCGGATCCACTGAGCCAGGGCAGCGAACTCCGGTGAGGCATAGGTCCGGATCCACTCGCCATACAGCGGCTGATTCCTGGGCTCTCCCTGCCTGGCGAGCGCGGCACCGATCTCGCTGTACCCCCACTGGCAGGGGACGAGCGAGGCGACGAGTTCCCCGAGGCTTCCGAGCGCCGCCACCTGCAGGAGGTGTCGCGTATACCCGACAGTCGTCGGCGCCGGTTTCGTCTGCTCCAGCTCATGGCGGCTGATCCCGAATTTCTCGGCAAACGCTCGGTGCAGGGCCATCTCGGTGTGGAGCGTTGCGTGGAGCAGCTCGGCGAATCTCCCCATCGTCGCGAGATCAGGACCCTTGGCCGTCGCCAGGGCCAGGACCCGGCTGTATTCGATGAGAAAGATATAGTCCTGGCGGACATAGAACTTGAACGTGTCAACCGCGAGCGTCCCATCACCGATCCCTCGGACAAAGGGGTGATGGAGCGTCCTGTGCCAGATCGGCTCTGCCTTCTTCCAGAGCACCTCGGAAAACCTCACGGGGTCCCCTCGCACGAATCGGCAGTCAGTTGTCCGCAGTCAGCCATCAGCGGTCAGCGTTCTGCACACAGTGCTGAGGACTGAGTGCTGAGAGCCTCGACGGTGAGATCGGCCGAACCATTCGAGCCTCAGTCCTCATGGCTCAGTCCTCGTAGCTGCCTTTGGCTGACGGCTGATAGCTGGCAGCTTTTTAGATGTGGAATTCGATGACGTCTCCTTCTTGCACCAGATATTCCCGGTGGACCTTCTGCCCGTCGAATTTTCCGGCCCCCCAGACCCGAGCGAACTTCAGCTTGACGGAGAAATCCTTATGGACGGCCTCGGCCGCGTGAAGGAGGGTGCTCCCCCTGGGCAGTGCTACCGGTTGGGAACGGTTCGCCGACTTCCCTGGAGGCTTGGTGTAGATCCGGAGCACCTCCAAGGCCTCATAGATCACCGGCGCGATCCTGTCCAGACCGGTCCCAGCGAGCGCCGAGACCATCAGGAGCGGAACACGTCCTCCCCAGTGCTGCTCGAGGAGTCGGAAGCGATCCATTGCCCCGGGGAGGTCCGCCTTGTTCGCGACCATGAGCATCCGTTTCACGACCTGCCCCGGCTCGGTGATCCCAACCTTCTCGCGAGCTCCTCGGGGAAGGATCTTGGCCTGCCCGAGGATCTGCTCGATTATATCTACCTGCTCGAGGAGGTCGTCAGATCCGAGATCGACCACCCAGAGGATGAGATCGGCGTTCCGGACAATACCCAGGACCCATCCCTCGACCAGGGCGGGCGCCAGCGGCGGCAGGTCCACGAGCTGGATCTTTACATTCTCGAACTCGAGCATCCCGGAGAGCGGTTTCTTGGTTGTGAAGGGGTAGTCTCCCACCTCAGGACGGGCGTTGGTGAGGCGGCGCACCAGGGCAGACTTCCCCACGTTGGGTCCGCCCACCAGGACTACCTGACCGATCCCCTCCCGCTCCACAACGATCCCGGCACCTCGTTTGGTCGCCGGACGCCGCTCGAGGTCGAGCTTGAGCTTGGCAATCCGCCGCTTGATATCCGCCTGGAGCTTCTCGGTCCCCTTGTGCTTGGGGATCTGGGCCAGCATCTCT
>JBOHQS010000155.1:0-5143 GCA_050732295.1 Methylomirabilales bacterium (SeqCode) | reverse complement strand
GCAGCGCCCTTCTCGTTGGCGCGGGGGGGCTCGGCTGTCCTGCCGCCCTCTACCTGGCCGCCGCGGGCGTGGGCAGGCTCGGGATCGTCGATTTCGACCGGGTGGACCTCAGCAACCTGCAGCGGCAAATCCTGCATCATACCCATGACGTGGGGCGGCCCAAGGTGTTATCGGCAGTGGACACGATCGCGGACATCAATCCGGGTGTGAAGGTAGAGCCCTATGAGGCTCAGCTCTCCTCAGAGAACGTGAAGGAAATCATCGGCGGCTACGACGTCATCGTCAACGGCTGCGACAACTTTCCGACCCGATATCTGCTGAACGATGCGTGCTACTTCCTCAAGAAGCCGATGGTGGATGGCAGCATCTTCCGTTTCGAAGGGCAGGTGACGGTCTTTTCCCCCGGGAAGGGGTGTTACCGTTGCCTGTATCCCGCCCCGCCCCCGCCGGGGCTCGTGCCGAGTTGCGCCGAGGCGGGAGTCCTCGGCGTGCTGTGCGGAATCATCGGCAGCCTGCAGGCCCTCGAGGCGATCAAGCTGATCCTGAGCACGGGAGAACCGCTGATCAACCGCCTGCTCTTCTTCGATGCCCTGACGCTCGAGTTCCGTCAGGTGAAGATCCGGCGGGATCCGGAGTGTCCGGTCTGCGGCGATCATCCGACGATTACGGATCTCATCGATTACCACGAGTTCTGCGGCGTGCCCCGCGTGCAGCCGGTCGGCTGATGATGGTTCATAGTTCATGGTGAAGGCAGCCCTCTTAGGTGTTCCGGTCGGTCTCGCCTTCGGGTACGCCCTGCAGCGCGGCCGTTTCTGCATGAACACCGCCTTCCGGGATATCTTCTTGATCCGGGACCAAACGTTGCTCCGGGCGTACGTGTTGGCGGTGCTGATCCAGATGATCGGCGTGCACCTCATGGCCCAGCTCGGATGGTTCTCCATCGCGATTGCCCCCTTCTGGTGGCAGGCCGCCCTGGTGGGGGGCTTTATCTTCGGATGGGGAATGGCACTGTCGGGTGGGTGAACGACCGGGATCACTTACCGGTCCGGTGAGGGAATGGTGGCATCCTGGGTCAGCTTCGTTGGATTCGGGTTCGGGATACTGATGGCCAATCTTGGCATCGTCGCGCCGGTGCTGGAGAGTCTGCGGAGTGCCACGATCGAACTGGCCGGCGAGCTGCCCACGGTGGCGAACCTCGTCGGGGTCAGTCCGTGGGCCGTCATCGCCGTCCTGGTCGCCTTCGGGGGACTGTGGCTGTGGCGCGGCCGTCCAAAGACCTATCAGGGGGGATGGGGCTGGCTCGTCACCGGGGTGGCGATCGGCATCATCGGGGTCGTCGCGTGGCCCCTCTCCGCGCTGACGGGGCGTTCCTTCGGCCTGTCGGTTACGGAGCCGGTCTACACCTACGTGCGGTTCCTCGGGTTGGGGCAGATGAGCGTCCTGAATTGGGCGAGCTTTATGGGGCTCGGGATTCCGCTGGGGGCCTATATCGCGGCCCGCTCCCAGGGTGAATTCAGGTGGCGGACCCCTGGGCCCCACCGGATTTTGCAGGTGTTGGGGGGCGGTGTCGTGATGGGGATTGGGGCGGCCATCGCCGGGGGGTGTACCGTTGGACACAGCCTCACGGGTGCCTCCACGCTGTCGCTCACCAGCATCACCGCTTCGGTGGGGATCATTGCGGGCGTCTGGCACGCCGCCGCCGTGCTGTTTCGGAGTTAGATGGCTGCGGCCATATGGAGGATGATCGTCATGCACAGGACATTGAGGATTGGCAGCAGGGTGCTCGGGGGGCTGTTGGCTGTGCTCATGGGAGCGACCGTGGTCTGGGCACAGTGTTGGAGCCTGCAAGCGAAAAAGTCGGGATACCCCAACGCCCGTCTCCTCATCGACACGCAGGAGGTAGCCGCTCATCTGGAGGATGCCAGCATGCGTCTGGTGGACCTTCGGGGTAAAGGGGCCGAGGGGTATGTGGAGTATAAGAAGGCCCACATTCCCGGGGCGGTGTACCTGAACTGGGCGGAGATTGACGATGTGGCGAGCAACCGGAAAGGCCTTCCGATGGATCAGGCCAAGGCCGAGGCCCTCTTCGGCAAGCTGGGGATCGATGAGAACACGCGAGTCGTCGCCTATGACGACAGCGGGGGCCTGTGGGCGACGCGCCTCTTCTTCGTTCTCGAATTCTTCGGCCACAAAAATGTCGCGGTGCTCAACGGGGGCCTGACGAAATGGGTCAAGGAAGGCCGGCCGCTCAGCGCTGATGAACCGAAGATCACGACCAAGAAATTCGTCGCCCGGCCGAATCCCAAGTTGATCGTTACCGCCGAGTGGGTCAAAGAGAATCTCAAGAATCCCGGCGTCTGTGTGGTGGATGCGCGGAGCCCTGATGAGTATGCCGGGAAGAGGACGCATCCCGCGAAGACGGAGGACCCCGACATCAAGCAAGCCGGCCGGATCCCGGGGGCGGTGTCGATCGACTGGACCACCACGATTCACGCGCAGGATCATACGTTCAAGAGCGCCGACGAGCTGCAGAAGATATTCCAGCACGCCGGGGCGACCAAAGACCGGGAGATCGTGACGTACTGTCGAACCGGGGTCCGCGCGGCCCATGACTACTTCGTGGCGCGACTGCTCGGATACGAAAGGGTGCGCAACTACGATGGATCCTGGATCGACTGGGGGAATCGGCCGGACCTTCCCTTGGAGAAATAGCGAACTGAATTGGGATCGCCAGGGCACATCCGAGAACGGAGGGTGCACCGCCTCGATACGCGAGGGGAGATCTGCCCCTATCCCCTGGTGATGGCGCAGCGAGAGATGAAGAAGCTTGCGCCTGGGGAGATCCTGATGGTGGTTTCTGACTATCCCCTTGCCGCCGAAAACATTCCCCGCTGGGCCCAGGAAGCGGGGCATACGGTCCTTCGGGTGGAGAAGGTGGGGGACGCGCTATGGGAGATCGAAATCGAGAAGGGGGGCGTGAATTGAGCAAGCGTTCACTGGCGTCCGGACAGGAAAAAGGAGGTACTGGGATGGCAAACGGCAGATGGATCTTCGGGGGTGCGGTGCTTCTTCTGCTTTTAGCTCTATCGTCTCACGCAGGTGCCTACGAAGTGTGGGTGACGAACCAGCGAATCGACAAGGTCCAGATTCTCGACGGACAGTCTCTCAAGATCATCGCCGAGATCCCGGTAGCCAGTAAGCCGCACAATGTCACCTTCAGTCCCAATTTCAAGATCGCGTATATCGCCAGCGTCGGCTCGAACGACTTTACCGTGATCGACGCCGTGACCAAGAAAGTGGTCAAGGCGGTCCCGGGCGGGAAGACGTGTCATCACGTGGCCGTGTCTGCCGACGGCACGTTGCTCCTGGTGAGTAACCCGGGGGAGCATACCGTCATGTTGTACGACGCGAAGAGCCTGGAGCGCCTCGCCACCATCGAGGTCGGTAAGAACCCGGCCATGGCGGTCTTCACCAAGGATGGACAGACGGCCTACGTGAGCAATGGGGGCGATGCGACGCTCTCGGTCATTGATATCAAGAATCGCAAGGTCGTCAAAAACATCCCCAACATCGGGAAGGGAGCCATGGGGCTCGTGATGAGTCCCGACGGAGGCAAGGTGCTCGTCACGGGCGGTGGCGAAAACAAGTACACGCTAGTGGAGACCGCTACCGGAAAAATTCTCATCGATGTCGTGTCGGGGAAGGAGGCGCACGGCGTCGCGCTGACGCCGGATGCCAAGTTCGCCCTGGTTCCGAACCGCCAATCGGGCGACGTCTCGGTCGTGGACATGGCAACGGGCAAGATTGTGTACACCATTGCCAATGTGGGGGATAAGACCGACATCATCGACATCTCGCCGGACGGCACGCGGGCGTTCGTCACCCTTCGAGGGGAGGCAGTCACGGGGGACCCCGCCATGACGACGGGAAAGGAGCCCGGAATCTCGGTCATCGATGTCCCGGGTCGAAAGGTGGTGACCAAGATCTCGCTGGGCGGAGATCCCCACGGGGTCGCCGTCAGGCCGTAATGCCCGTTCATTGACTTTTGGGATGGAATCACGTCGCGAGATGCAGGGAGAGCAATGAGCGTTCAGGTTCGGGTTCCTCAGATCTTCCGCAGGCACACCGGGGAAGCCAAGACGGTCGTTGCCGAGGGGACGACGGTCCGGGAAGTCCTCGAGAACCTGGACAAAGCTTACCCGGGCCTTCGGGACCGGTTGCTGAATGGCGAGGAGCTTCACCGGTTCGTGAACATTTACCGGAACGATGAGGATATCCGATTCCTCAAGTTTCTCGACACGGAATTACAGGAAGGGGACGTCATCTCGATCCTTCCCGCCGTCGCAGGGGGGGCAAGGGTGCCGACGAGGAAGAAGAGAGTTGGTGGCCGAAAGACGGCGGGTGGCGCGCGACCGGCCGCCGATGCCGTGGATGCCATTGGCAACACCCCGTTGGTAGAGGTGCAACGCATCAGCCCCAAGCCGTCGGTCCGGATCTTCTGCAAGCTCGAGTTCTACAACCCGACGGGCAGCCTGAAGGACCGCATTGCCAAGTACATGGTCGAAGAGGCCGAGCGGCGCCAACTGCTCACACCGGGTCAGACGATTATCGAGCCGACCAGCGGCAATACCGGAATTTCCCTGGCCATGATCGGTCGCCGCAAGGGGTACAAGGTCAAAGTGGTCGTGCCGGAGAACATCACGGTGGAGCGGCGGCAGCTCCTGGAGCTGTACGGCGCGGAGATCATTTACTCCGACGCCCGGCGGGGGACGAACGGGGCGATCGAGGTGGCCAAGAAGATGGCCACCCTGAACCGGGACTGGTACATGCCGTATCAGTACGGCAATGCGGAAAACGTCCGCGCGCATTACGAGACCACGGGCGCCGAGATCCTTGCGGCGCTGCCCCACGTGGACGCTTTCGTGGCCGGGCTGGGGACCGGCGGGACCTTGATGGGCGTGGGGCGGCGGCTCAAGGAGGTCAATCCCAAGACCCAGGTGATCGCCGTCGAGCCCCACCCGGGTGATCTCGTTCAGGGGCTCCGCAGCTTGGACGAAGGGTTCATCCCTCCGATCCTGGATCTGAGTCTGCTGGACGGGAAGTTCTTGGTCGATTCCCGCTGCGCCTTTGCTCTCACCAGGGA
>JBOHQS010000154.1:0-5175 GCA_050732295.1 Methylomirabilales bacterium (SeqCode) | reverse complement strand
CACCGCATCACGGCCGTGATTCCCTACTACGGATACGCCAGGCAGGATCGCAAGGTCCAGCCCCGGGTCCCTATCTCGTCCAAGCTGGTGGCCGACCTCATCGCCGTGTCGGGGGCCAATCGGGTCCTCACCATGGATCTCCACGCGGGGCAGATCCAGGGTTTTTTCAATATCCCGGTGGATCACCTCTTTGCGGCCCCGGTGCTTCTCCGCTATTTCCAGGAGCGGGGCTGGCACGGGGTGGTGGTGGCTCCCGATGCCGGTGGCGTGGAGCGGGCGAGGGCCTTTGCGAAACGGTTGGGGGCCCCACTGGCTTTTATCGACAAGAGGCGGGAGGGCCCCAATGAGGCCAAGGTGATGCGCATTGTGGGAGAGGTGAAGGATCAGGATGTCATCATCGTGGACGATATCATCGATACGGCGGGAACCATCACGCAGGCCGTGACGGCCCTTCGGGAGGATGGGGCCCGCCGGATCTTCGCGAGTTGCACCCACCCGGTCCTGTCGGGACCGGCCATCGAGCGCATCGAGAACTCGCCCATCGAAGAGGTGGTGGTGACGAATACGATCCCCCTGGATGAGCGGCGCTCGTCCAAGAAGCTGACCGTCCTCTCGGTCGCCCCCCTGTTGGGCGAGGCCATCGACCGGATCCATCGGGAGACCTCGGTCAGCTCCCTCTTCGTGTAGTTCAGGGTTCATGGTGCATGGTTCATGGACGGATCTGGACGACCGATGACTCGTGATGCAGGAATGGTGAACGTTCTTTCAGACCCTGAACTCTGAACCCTGAACCATGAACTAAGTAGGGGGCTGGGAATGGAATTCGTCGATCTCAAGGTCGAACGACGGACCGGCACGGGAAAGAGCGTCGCACGCAAGCTCCGTCAGCGGGGCCGGATCCCTGCCATCGTGTACGGGGAGGGAGAGCCGATCCCCGTCGCGGCAGATCCGAAGAGTCTGCTGAAGGCCCTCAGGACGGAAGCGGGCGAGAACGTCATCCTCAACCTCACGATCGTGGATACAGAGGAGGTCACCCGAAAGGCGATGGTGAAGGGGGTGCAGGTCGACCCGGTGACCGGAATCGTGCTTCACGCGGATTTCCTGGCGATCTCTATGGAGCGGCCGATTGAGGTTGAGGTGCCGGTGGAGCTCGTGGGCGTGGCGAGAGGGGTCAAGGAGGAAGGGGGGATCGTCGAGCAGATCCTGCGGGAGCTCAAGGTGAAGTGTCTGCCCCGCGCCATCCCCGACGGGATCCAACTCGATATCTCTACGCTGAATATCGGAGACGTCGTTCATGTCAAAGACCTGGCGATCCCGGGTGGGGTCGAGCTCTTGACCGACAGAGAGCAGGTGGTGGTGACGGTGGCGGCAGCGCCGGTGGAGGAGGTTGCCGTGCCCGCGGCTGTGGAGGTCGCACCCCCCGAGGCTGCCGAAGCCCCACCAAAGGAGGGAGCGGCCAAGGAGGCTGCCAAGCCCGGTGCAGCCAAGGAGAGTGCCAGGCCCGGGGCGGCCAAGGAGGCTGCCAAGCCCGGTGCCGCGGCGGAGGCTCCAAGGAAGCCGTCAGCCAAGGCACGGCCCGAGAAGGAGTGAAGGTAGGCATTGTGGCTCATCGTCGGCCTGGGAAACCCGGGACCCGAATACGCTCGAAGCCGTCACAACGTGGGCTTTGTGGTCCTGGACGAGCTGGCGCGGCGGTGGAACCGACCGATGACCCGTCGTCAGTGGGAGAGTCTGTACGCGGAGGAGACGCGGCGAGATAAAACGATCGCCCTCATCAAGCCCCTCTCCTTCATGAATGAGAGCGGCAGGCCGGTCAAGGCGTGGCTGGAAGGGACGTCGGTCCCTCCAGAGAGGCTCGTGGTGATTCACGACGATCTCGATCTCGCCTTTGGGCGGATCAAGGTCGTGGCCAAGGGAGGACACGGCGGGCACCGGGGGGTCCGTTTCATCCAGGAGGCCATCGAGACGGTGGGCTTCCCTCGAGTGCGCGTAGGCATCGGTCGGCCGGAGGTGGGGGACGAGGTGACATTCGTCCTGAACCCCTTTGATGAAGCCGAGGCTCGCCTCCTCCCCGACCTCATCAGCCGCGCAGCCGACGCCGCCGAGGAGATTGTCGAGCGGGGTGTGGCATCGGCCATGAATCGGTTTAACGTCTGGGGGCAGTCCGGGGCGGAGGAGGTGGACGGGTGCCAGAATACGAGGTGATCGTCATCTACGAGGCGGGATTGACGGAGGAGGCGCTCGAGGCCCAGGTGGAGTCGTTTCGGGGATTCCTCGACCGGGAACGGGCTGAGCTGCTCGAGGTCCAGAAGTGGGGGAGACGCCGCCTGGCGTACGAGATCAAGAAAAAGCGGGAGGGCTCCTACGTCCTCTTCCGGGTCAAGAGCAAGCCCACCCTCCCACAGGCCGTGGACCGGCACCTCAAGTTCGCCGAGGTCGTTCTCCGGTATCTGGCGGTCAGGGTCGAGCGAGTCGCACGTGAGAAGGCAGCCACGGGAGCCGCAGCCAGTGGGGCGGAACGGGAGGGATCGTAAGGCATGGCGAACTTCAACAGGGTCATCCTTGTCGGAAATCTGACCCGAGACCCGGAGCTCCGCTACACGCCGAGCGGGGCACCGGTCTGCAGCTTTGATCTGGCCGTCAATCGGAGTTATACCACGCAGGCGGGAGAGCGTCGGGATGAGGTGTGCTACATCACCATCGTCTCCTGGGGGAAGCAAGCCGAGACGTGCAAAGAGTACTTGAAAAAAGGGAGAGCGGCCTTGATCGAGGGACGCCTGACCCAGCGCTCGTGGGAGACGCCCGAAGGGCAGAAGCGGTCGAAGCACGAAGTGGTGGCGGACCGCGTCCAGTTCCTCGGGGGCCGCAGAGGCCCGGAGGAAGAGGCGGCGCCGGCCCCTGCAGAGGACGAGCCTCCCTTCTAGCTAGTGCCGTTCGAACTTGGGCCGAGTGTGACCAGCCTGCCTTGCAGCCACGGTGGTGGGCGTGGGCGGCACAGAGGTGGGCACACATAGTTGGAACGGTGCTCACTCTTGCGTGAGTCCAACATCGGGCCGAACATGGGGAGAGACCAATGACGGTGGTCAAGCGACGGAAGAGTTATCGTCGGCAGAAGGTCTGCAAGTTCTGCGTGGACAAGGTGGAGCAGGTCGACTACAAGGATGTCCGACGTCTCCGGAGCTTCGTGACGGAGCGTGGGAGGATCCTGCCGCGGCGGATCTCGGGCACCTGCGCCCCCCACCAGCGGCAGCTCACGGTGGCCGTTAAGCGCGCCCGCAACATCGCCCTGCTCCCGTTCGTGGCCGATATCAGTTAGGGGGATACCCATGAAGGTGATCCTGACTCAAGCGGTTCCCCATCTGGGTCAGGTGGGGGACCAGGTGGATGTGGCCAGGGGCTATGCCCGGAACTATCTCATCCCGAGGAACCTCGCCGTGGAGGCGACCGCGTCGCACCTCCGCTCCCTGCAACAGCTCAAGACCCAGGGGAGACAGCGGGAGGAGCGGCTCAAGCAGGAGGCCGACAGCGTCACGGAAAGACTCCGGGGTCTCATCCTGACCTTCGCCCGGGCGGCGGGGGATCAGGAGCGTCTCTTCGGGTCCGTGACCAGTAGCGATATTGCCGAGGCGCTCGCCAAGCAGGGGATCCGTCTTGACCGCAAGAAGATCGTGTTGGAGGAACCGATCAAAGCCGTGGGGAGGTATGCCGTGCCTGTACGACTCCACCGGGACGCCGTGGCCGAGATCCAGGTTCAGGTCGTGAGTGAGTCGGGTCCGGTGGTCTTCTAGAGGGGCCGCCAGCGTGGCTCAACGTGCTCCAAAGACCACCTTTGAGAGGGTCCCACCTCAGAACGTCGAGGCGGAGGCTGCCGTTCTCGGGGCGATCCTCCTGGATCGGGATGCACTGGTCAAGGCATTTGAGGTCCTTCGCCCGGAGCATTTCTACCGGGAGGCCCACCAGAGGATCTTCGCCGCCTGCCAGGAGCTTTTCGAGCGGAACGAGCCGGTCGACCTCATCACCCTCGCCAATGAACTGACGCGCCGTCAGGCCCTTGAGCCGATGGGCGGCAGTCAATATCTCGCCTCGTTGGCCGAGGCGGTTCCGACGGCTGCCAACGTTCTGTATCACGCATCGATTGTGAGGGGAAAGGCCCTCCTCCGTGAGCTGATCGGTACGTGCACGTCGATCATCTCCGCCTGCTACGAAGAGGCGGAGCCGATTGAGACGGTGCTGGACCGGGCAGAAACCGTAGTCTTTGACGTCTCCAAGGATCGGATCCGCCCCTCGTTCCGGCCCATCAAGTCTCTCCTCAAGTCCACCTTCGAGGATATCGAGCGACTGTACAGCCGGAAAGGTCATGTCACCGGAGTCCCGACAGGGTTTACACTCCTCGATGATCTGACCGGGGGTTTCCAGCATTCAGACCTGATCATCATTGCGGGGCGGCCCTCCATGGGGAAGACCAGTTTTGCCCTGAGTATGGCGATGCACGCCGCCATGGAGGAGAGGGTTCCGACCGGAATCTTCAGCCTCGAGATGTCCATGAGTCACGTGGTGCAACGCATGCTCTGTTCCGAGGCGAGGGTCGAGGCCTATCGCCTCCGGACCGGCCGCCTCGGCGATCGAGATTGGCCAAAGCTGACCACCGCCGCAGGGCGGCTCTCGGAGGCTCCCATTCATATCGACGATACGCCCAGCATGAATGTCCTGGAGTTGCGAGCCAAGGCCCGCCGGGTCAAGGCCGAGCACGCCACTGGTCTCCTGGTCATCGACTATCTGCAGCTGCTCAAGGCGGGAGGGCGATACGAGAGTCGGCAGCAGGAAATGACCGAGATCTGCCGGTCCCTCAAGTCGTTGGCGAAGGAGCTCGCAATTCCCATTGTGGCCCTGTCGCAGCTTTCTCGGGCTGTCGAAGCCCGCGAAGATAAGAAACCACAGCTGGCTGATCTGCGCGAGTCAGGAGCCATTGAACAGGATGCAGACCTGGTGGCCTTCATCTACCGGCCGGGCTACTACAAGGCACTCAAGAGTCCCGAGGCTGAGGAGAATTACGAGGCGGAGCTCATTGTCGCGAAACAGCGGAACGGGCCCACCGACACGGTTCCGCTCATCTTCCGGCGGGAATACATGCGCTTCGAGAATGCAGACAAGACCCGGACCCCTCCCTTTGATCCT
>JBOHQS010000153.1:0-5181 GCA_050732295.1 Methylomirabilales bacterium (SeqCode) | reverse complement strand
GGACGACCGCAGCCTGGGCCAGCTCCGCCCTCGTGTTCACCCCCAGCACCTCGGTGGGATCGCTCACCTCAACGGTATGGACCCGGCGCCGCTGTCGGAGGAAGACCTCCACCAGCCCGGGCAGGAAGGACTCCCTCTTGACCGGCGAGACCGGCACCCGCTTCAGGGCAGGAAAGAGGGCCGCGCCAGCGAAGCCGTAACAGCCGGCATTGATCTCCCGCACCGCCTTCTCCTTCACCGTCGCCTCGACCTCTTCGACGATCCGCCTGAGGGCGCTCCGTCGGTCGCGGAGTATGCGGCCGTACCCGGCGGCATCCTCCACACGAGCGGTGAGGACCGTCGCCACCGCGCGCGCCCTGCGGTGCGCGTCGAGGAGCCCCGCCACGCTCAATTCGGTCAGGAGGGGGGTGTCCCCCCCCAGGACCAGGACGGTCCCGCGAAAGCCAGCCAGGGCCATCTCGGTCTGGAGGACCGCGTCGGCCGTGCCGCGGGGTTCCGCCTGCTCTACGAACTCGACCGGCCGTCCCGCGAGAGCCTGCCTGACCCCCTCGGCCCGGGGGCCCACCACCAGCAGCACGCGCTTCACCCCCAGGCCGAGGCAGAGGTCCACCGGATAGGAGATCAGGGGCCGGCCCAGCACGGGGTGGAGGACCTTGGGGAGCTGGGACCGCATCCGGGTCCCCTCGCCAGCGGCTACAATGACGGCACAGACGTCGTGCATCTCCGGCTCAGTGGGAAACAGATCATCGTGATTAGGCACACTCTCACCGCGTGCAATGAGCGATCTATATCCTACCACAGCGCGTGAGAGCGGAAAAGGAAAAGCTCAGGCTTTACAGGCCGCGTCACCCGGACTTCAGCAGGTATCCGAAGCGGCGCAGGGCCTCCTCGTTCTTCCGCCACGCCCTGTGAATTTTGACCCACAGGCCAAGATAGACGTGCGTGCCGAGGACCTCCTCGATCTCCTGGCGGGCCTGTTGTCCGATCCTCTTCAGCATCCTGCCCCCTTCCCCGATGATGATCCCCTTCTGGGAGTCCTTCTCCACATAGATGGTGGCCTGAATGTCCACCAAGCCCGTCTCCGGCCGCTCTTCCATTTCGTCCACCTGGACCGCCACGGCGTAGGGGACCTCTTGATGCACCAGCGCGAAGACCTTCTCTCGGATAATCTCAGCCACGACAAGATGTCGCGGCTGATCCGTTGTCTGTCCAGGAGGAAAGAAAAGCGGGCCCTCCGGGAGATACCTCAGCAGGATCTCCTCCAGCAGGTTGAGGTTGACCCCCTCGGTGGCCGAGATGGGAACCACCTCGGCTGCCGGGATCAGCTTGTGACATGCGTCGATGACAGGGAGCAGGTGCTGCTTGGGCTTGACCAGGTCGACTTTGTTGAGGGCCAAGACGACCGGGATCTTGATGTCTTGGAGATGCCCGCGAACCAGCTGGTCTTCATCGGAGAGGGGATCGGAGGCATCGATGACCCAGAGGATGAGATCCACCTCTGTCAGCGTCTTGAGGGCGAGCTTGACCATCTCGCGATTGAAGAGGGTCTCGGCGTGATGAATGCCCGGGGTATCCAAGAAGATCATCTGGTACGACCCGGTCGTCTTGACCCCTGCAACCCGGTTGCGGGTGGTTTGGGGCTTCGGAGAGACCGCCGCCACCTTCTGACCCACCACGCGGTTGATCAGCGTGGACTTGCCGACGTTCGGACGCCCAATGACAGCAATGAATCCTGCCTTATGTCCCGAGGGAACCTCGATCATCGTGACACCTCGGCCGGAGCAGCCCGCTGTCCGGATCAGGAGCGAGGGGACGCCTCTTCCGCAGTCTTGAGTGAACGGCGACGTAGGTAAGATTGACACGGCGGTCGTGTAAGGATTACACGGCAGAGACGGCGTGACGTCGCACACACGAGGAAGGATCTCGGAGGACGAACAGATCGAAGAGGCTGCCTCCTCATCGCAGGGTGGTCAGCAGCTCCTGCGCCAGGATCCTGGCCTTGTCCGCGAGCGTAAAGGCCCTCAAGAAATCCTTGAGTGCAAGGGCGTCCTTCGCCTTGGACAGGAAGCTCCGAATGGTGGAAAAGACCTCCTCCTGGTCCTTGGCCAGCCTTTTCGCATTGATCTGCCTCACCATCTGCTCTGTGCCCTCGATTCTGCTTGCCGCCTGCTGCTTGAGCCGCTCCTCTTCCTCGCGGCCCACCTGGGACGAGAGGAGGCGCGGAGGGGAAGGGGGCTCCTCTTTCATGGGGTACGGCTGAGGCGAAGCCGGACCGGACGGGGCCCCGGCGACCTTCGATTGGGCACAGCCCACCATGAGGACCGTCAACAAGCACAGGAAGGAAAGGAGTCTCATCACTGCCACGTCTGCCGATCCTGTCCGGGAGATCACGAACGGGACTGGCTTACCGGAAGCCGGACGACCATGGTGGTCCCCCGGCCCAGCTCCGATGAGGCGTCAATGGAGCCATTATGCATCTGGACGACCCGGTACACCAAGGAGAGGCCGATACCGCTTCCGTGAGGCTTCGTCGTGTAGTAGAGCTGGTAGATCTTCCCCAGATCATCAGGGGGGATCCCGACCCCTGTGTCGGCGATGCTCACCTTCACAGAATCCCACCGCTCCATCGCCGTCGAAATGCGAACGATTCCGCCGGTCGACATGGCCTGGCAGGCGTTCAGCAGGATGTTGAGGAACGCCTGCCGCAGCAGCTCCTCATCGGCGGCAATGAGAGGAAGCGTGGGGTCCCACTGGAAGGCGAAGCGGATGCCCTCCTTCTGCCATTCTGTCTCCATGAGGGCCGCTACGTCCTTGAGGAGAGTGTTCAGGTCGAACAGCCTCAGACTCAGCTCTTCAGGCCGGATAAACCTCAAGAACCCATGCACCACCCTATCCAACCGCCGGATCTCGCTCCCGATGACCTCGAGGCTCTGCTGAACCTCGTCGGCAGGACCGTCGAGCCTCTCTTTCAGGAGTTCGAGGTGGATCATCATGGCATTCAGGGGGTTCTTGACTTCGTGGGCGAGTCCCGACGTGAGCCTGCCAAGCGCCGTCAGCTTGGCGGAGTAGGTGATCAGGGACCGGAGCGTCTTGATCGATTCGAGGTCCTTGACAACAACCATGGCCCCCATCGCCCTGTGGCGATCCGTGACGAAGAAGAGCGAGACCAAAAATTCCTTATTGCCGTCGTCGCGAGGCATGGTGACGGCGGCATTCCGAAAGCTGGCCCGGTGCTCAGAGGCATGCTGCAGCAGCGGGCGGAGAGGGTGGAAAGGCCTCAGCACGTCCTCCCACGGCCATCCCACGACCTCTTCCAGGGGCCGTCCCACGATCACCTCCGCGGCCTTGTTGAAGAAGAGGACCCGCCGATCCTGGGTGAAGAGGATGATTCCATCCTCCAGGTGATCGACGACCTGTTGAAGCTCGGCCTTCTCGCTGAGCAGTTTCAGTCGGTCCGGCTGAAGCTGCTGGCCAAGGAGCTGGAGCGGGGAGGTCAGTTCGCCGATCTCGTCCCCCTGTCCCAGGCTGCCGCCACTGCTTACGTCACCCCGCCTCCCCCCGTCCGTCTCCCGTGCGAATCTGCGCATCGGCTTCAGGATCAGGACGCCGACACCCATGGCCACGAGCCAGGTCGCAGGCAGGGCCAGGCCGGCGAGGGCCAGGCTCTTTTGCACGGAGACGTTCAGCTCCTTCCTCAACAGGCTGGTGGCGACGCCGAGACGGATGCTCCCGAAGGGCCTGTTGTCGAGGCTCAGGGGCAGTCTGGATTCATA
The DNA here is from genome assembly GCA_050732295.1 of Methylomirabilales bacterium (SeqCode). Taxonomy (GTDB): domain Bacteria; phylum Methylomirabilota; class Methylomirabilia; order Methylomirabilales; family CSP1-5; genus CSP1-5. The sequence goes on along the minus strand of JBOHQS010000153.1, from coordinate 1,408 downwards.
AATTTTCCCGTCCTCGTACAGGGCGTGGAACCGCCCAATGGGATTGAGGGAGAGAAGGTGCTCCAGGCTCGGGCGCTCGGGGGCGGGCGTGCCCTCCTTCTCTCGCTCGCTGTGGAAGATCATCGTTCCCTTCTGGTCGGCGATCAGCGCGTACAGGAGGTGAGGCGAGTATCCGACACTCGCGTCAAGCAGGCTTCGAAGTTCCCGATCGCTCCTTAGAATCTCTAAGGGATTCGCGTCTCGGGCTCGGGAGAGGGACCGGCTGCTTTGCGCGTAGAGCTGCTTCGCGATCAGCTGCGCCTGCCGCATCGCCTCTTGCACCACCAGAGTGGTCAACCAGGAGAGCTGGATGAAGGTGGTGGTGACCACCACCAGAACAGTCAACAGGGTAATCGCCAGGGCCTCTTTTCTTTTTATCCCGAACCACATCCTACACCCCGTAGCGATGCAGCTTGTTGTGGAGAGTCTTGAGGCTGATCCCGAGGATCTCGGCCGCCTTCGTCTTATTATTGTTCACCGAGGCGAGGGTCTTGCGGATGAGGTTCTTCTCCGCTTCCTCGAGGGTGATCCCGAGAGGGACGGAGATGGCATCGGACCCCTCTTCCCTCGCCCTGCCGGTGAGGCCGGGTGGGAGGTGTCGCGCCGTGATGAGGTCGGCCTTGCAGGCAATGACCGCCCGTTCGACCGTGTTCCGTAGCTCCCTGACGTTCCCCGGCCAGGGATACCGCATCAGGATCCGCAGCGCCGCTTCATCGACCGCCTTGATCCGCTTCTCGTACTTCGTGTTCAACTCCTCGATGAACGCCTGGAGGAGCAGGGGGATGTCCTCGCGCCGCTCGCGGAGAGGGGGAAGGGCGAGGGAAAAGACGTTCAGACGGTAGTAGAGATCCTCCCTCAGGTTCCCATCGGCAATCGCCTTCAGGGGGTCCTTGTTGGTGGCAGCCAGGACCCGGACATCGACTTTGATCTCTGCCTTGCCCCCGAGGCGCCTCGCCGTGCCGTCCTCAAGGATCCGGAGGAACTTCGCCTGGGTCGACGGGCTCATCTCGGCGATCTCATCCAGGAAGATGGTGCCCTCATGGGCCAACTCGAAGCAGCCGATCCGCCGCTCCATGGCGCCGGTAAAGGACCCCCGCTCATGACCGAAGATCTCGCTCTCTAAGAGCGTCTCCGGGATGGCCGAGCAGTTCACGGCGACGAATGCCCGTTGGCTCCGGGGGGAAAGCTCGTGGAGGATGTGCGCCACCAGCTCCTTGCCCGTCCCGCTCTCTCCCGAGACCAGCACCGGAGCCGAGGTCGGGGCCGCGAGGTCAATGAGCCGGTACACCTCCTGCATCGCCCTGCCCTTGCCCACCAGCTTCCCGTACCCCCAGACCTCTTTCAGCCGCCGCCGCAGGAGCGTGACCTC
>JBOHQS010000152.1:0-5181 GCA_050732295.1 Methylomirabilales bacterium (SeqCode) | reverse complement strand
CGCTTCGAGCCGCCGTGAGCGACAAGACCTGCGCCGTCCTGCTCGAGCCGATTCAGGGGGAAGGCGGGGTCCATGTCCCGGGAGACCGCTACCTGAAGGATGTCCGACAGCTCTGCGATGAGCGGGGACTTCTCCTGATTCTTGACGAGGTCCAGACCGGGTGCGGCCGGACAGGGACCCTGTGGGGTCATGAACAGTCTGGGATCAAGCCGGACATCATAACGATCGGCAAAGGCTTGGGGGGCGGCGTCCCCATCGCCGCGATCCTGGTCAGGGACCGGGCCGCCTGCTTCGGACCGGGAGATCACGGGTCCACCTTCGGGGGCAATGCCCTCTGCTGTGCTGTGGCTACCGCGGTCCTGCGACACATCCTCGAGGAGGATCTGTCCGGCAACGCCGCGGCCGTGGGGAGCTATTTCAGCGGTCGACTCCTGGCCCTGCAAGAGAAGTGGACGATCGCGAAGGCGGTTCGCGGCCGGGGCCTGCTCCTGGCGATGGAGTTCAGCGAACCGATAGCGCTGCAGGTGGTCAAGGCCTGCCGCGGACTGGGCCTCTTGATGAACCCCCTTCCACCCCACACGATCCGGTTCATGCCGCCCCTGATCATCGGACGCGAGGAAGTGGACCAGGCCGTTGCAATTCTGGACGCCGCCCTCGAACAGGTCGTGGGCCCCTCCTAGGGCCGATTCATTCCAAACCGTTCCACGTCGCGGAGTGACAGGATGACTGGCGCAGAGGCAATTGCCGAATGCCTGAAGGCGCAAGGGGTCGAGGTCGTGTTTGGCATACGCGGCCTCCACATTACGTCGCTGGCCCACGCCGTCAAAGGACGGGGCATTCGATTCATCGAGGTCCGTCATGAGCAATCCGCGGCCTTCATGGCTGATGCCTACGCACGGGTGACCGGGGGAGTCGGGGTGGTCATGGCGGCCACGGGTGCCGGCGCGGCATGCACGATGGTCGGAATCCAGGAAGCGTACGCCAGCTCGTCCCCTGTCTTGCTGATCGCCAGCCAGATCGAACGGAAGCATCTGCAGAAGGGCTGGGGGGATCTCCACGAGGTCAAGAACCAGCACGGTTTGATCGCGAATGTGACCGAGGCCTGCCACGATATAGCCTTCGCCCGCGACATTCCTGCCGCGATCAGGGAGATCTTTGGCAGGATGGCGAGCGGAAGGCCGAGACCGAACGGCCTGGAGATTCCGGACGATATCCTGAGGGGCGAGATCGATTTTCAGTTGGCGTATCAACCGGCAGCAGGCCAACCGTCGGTCCCCGATGCCGAGAAGCTGGGCGAAGCGGTCGATGCCATTGTGGCCGCCAAGCGGCCGGTGATCTATACCGGAGGTGGGGCGATCGCTTCTGGGGCAAGCCAGGTCGTGGCGCAAATGGCCGAGCTGCTGAACGCCCCTGTCTTGACCAGCATCAAAGGAAAGGGAGTCATACCGGAGGTCCACGAGCTCTCTCTGGCAAACCTCGGGACAGAGGCTGCCATCCGCCCATTACTCGAGCAGGCGGACCTTGCGGTGGTCATCGGGACGAGGTTCAGCAATCGATCAACAAGCAGGTGGTCGTTACGATTGCCCCCCCGATGGGTGCGGATCGATATCGACGAGCAGCAGTTTTCGAAAACGCATCCGGCCCTGGGAGTGCGAAGCGTCGTTGAGGTGGTCGGGGACGCCAAGACAGCGCTCGCGGCCATGCTGGAGCAGGTCAGAAAGCGCCCGTTCCGCCCGCAAGGGTTTGCGCGATCAGAGGTGACCAGGGTCAAGCAGCAGGCGCTGGAGGCGCTCCGAAGGGGCTTCCCGCGAGAAATGAAGCTGCTCGATGATCTGCGAGCAGTGCTGCCAGCGGACGCCATCGTTGCCAATGATTCTACGGTCGCGACCTATTGGACGCGGAGGTACTTCGACGTTCGCGAGCCCAGGACCTTCCTCTGGCCTATGGGGAGCGGAACGATCGGTTTCGGTCTCCCAGCCGCGATCGGCGCGAAGATCGCGAAACCCGAGCGTCCGGTGGTTGCGCTGTGCGGCGATGGGGGGTTTCTCTTTTCCTGTCACGAGTTGGCCACAGCGGCCAGATATCATGTGGCGATCCCGGTCCTCCTCTTTAACGATAATGCCTTCGGGATCGTAGACTATGGGCAGCGAAAAGAAGGTCAGCTTGATGGGGATGAGAAGTTAGCCAACCCGGATTTCGTTTGCCTGGCGAAATCGTTTGGAGCCGAAGCAGAGAGGATCCATTCCCTCGATGAAATAGGCGGGGCCCTCGAACGGGCCTTCGGGCGAAACACGTTGACTGTGATCGAAGTCCCAGTCGCTTTGCGGATCCCACCAGACCTGACGTAACCACCCTGCGACGTCCCACCCCTTGATTCTCAATGCTGGAGGGGCTACACTGCGCGGAGACGCCCGACCCCGAAAAGCTCAGGGCGTAAGGGGAGGACGCTCACAGAGGACACGTTGCCGCGAAGAGATGGTCCGACGTTGCTCACCACAAAGAGTGGGCCGAGCCGCGGAGTCGTGCTGTTGGCGGTCACCCTGGTTGGCTGCGCCTCCGTGGTCCCAGGCGGCTTGAGGGAGCAGGTGCGATCGGTTCCCTTCGCCACGCTCCAGTCCCCGCCCGCGGTGAGCGGCCTCGAACCACCCGTGGTGAGCCACGTCGAACCACTCCTGATGGCCAGGCATCTTCATGTGTGGCCGCCGCCCCTGTTCCCGGGAGGCCCCGACATTGGATTCGGATTCGGCTACGAGGGGAGCATCGGCTTCTAGGTCTTGGCGTGGGAGGGCGGGTTGGGGAGGAAAAAATGAGACGGCATAGCGTGATCGCAGTAGGGCTTGTGGTTCTCTTCGTCCTTTCGGGCTGCGGCTATAATACCCTTCAGGCGCTGGACGAAGAGGTGAAGGCTGCGTGGAGCGAGGTGCAGAATCAGTACCAGCGCCGAGCCGATCTGGTCCCAAACCTGACCTCGGTCGTCAAGGGCGCAGCGAGGTTCGAACAAGAGACGCTCACCAAAGTGGTCGAGGCGCGGAGCAAAGCCACCGCCGTTCAGTTGGACGCCAAGGCGCTCAGTAACCCCGAGGCGTTCCGGCGCTTCGAGCAGGTCCAGGGAGAGCTGTCCAGCGCATTGGCGCGCCTCCTGGTGGTCGTCGAGCGATATCCCGAGCTGAAAGCCAATCAGAACTTTCGTGATCTGCAGGCACAACTGGAGGGGACCGAGAACCGTATCGCCGTGGCACGCAAGCGCTACATCGACAAAGTCGCAGAGTATAATAAGGGCGTGCGCTTTTTCCCGACGAACCTGACCGCCCGCTTCCTCCTCGGACTTGAAGTGCGCGAGACCTTCACAGTGGATGAGAAGCTCGCGCAGCCTCCTGAGGTCAAGCTCTAGCCCGACGATGAAAGAGCCCTACCGCCGCTGGATGTGCGCCCCCATTCTGGGCGTAACCCTCCTTGGTGTCTTCTGGGGATCGGCAACGCTGAGCGCCCTTGAAGTGCCAAGGCTGCGCGGCCGAGTCAACGACCTCGCCGGCTTGATGCCGACGGCCCGCGCCAGCCAGCTCGAGGAGCGCCTGAGACGCTTTGAGGAGCAGACCGGCCACCAGATCGCGGTGCTCATCATCCCCAGTTTGGAGGGGGAGAACCTCGAGGCCTTTAGCATAAAGGTCGCCGAGACTTGGAAGATCGGGCATAAGGGGTTTGACAATGGAGCCATCCTCCTCATCGCGCGCGATGATCGCAAGCTGCGGATCGAGGTCGGCTATGGCCTCGAAGGGGTCTTACCAGACGCCCTCGCGAGCCGCATCATCCGCGAGGTCATCGTGCCCCATTTTCGCAGCAATGATTACCCTGGGGGTATCGAAGCCGGAGTAGAAGCGATCATGACGGTGACGCGTGGAGAGCCCCTGCCCGCGCCCGCGAGGACTCGAACGGGCCAAGAGGACATACCGGGGGCAGGGACCGATCTAGGGGACATCCTTTTTCTTCTGCTTTCTACTTCCTTCGTTGCTCTGTTTGTGGGCGTGTGGGTGGCTCTGAGCCAGGCCTTTCGTAGGGAAAGCTCCTCCGAGTTTGGGCGTGCTTTCGTCGGTGGAGCATTGGGTGGGGTGGCCTCTGCCGTCCATGGAGCTCTTTTTGGGGCATTACAACGTGGCCTGGGTCTGTGGATTCTCATGGTGCTGCTCGGCACTGTAATAAGCGGCATTGCAAGTCGCGCCCGATCCAAGGATTCGGAGGAGTGGAGTGGGGCAAGGAGGCGCCGGGACCGCTACTGGCCCGGAGGACCTGGAAGTGATTACGGCGGCGGCGCCTCCGGTGGTGGCGGCGGTGGTGGATTCGGTGGTGGCGGCGGAGGATTTGGCGGTGGCGGCGCCTCCGGGAGCTGGTGAGGCATGCGAGCGGAGGAATTTTTTACAGCGGAGGAGAAGGAGCGTATTCACGGAGCAGTCGCGGCGGCGGAGCAGCGTACCTCGGGCGAGATTGTGCCCATGATCGTCGGCGCGAGTGGCCGCTATGCCGAAGTGGAGCTTGGCGGCGCGATCACCGGACTGGTTTTTGGCACTGCCACTTCATTTTTTTGGACCGATCCCTGGGGTGTGGCACAACTGCAAGTCACGTGGCCCCTGGTTGGCGCCGGCCTAGGCTTGCTCCTCTGTCACATCCCGGCTCTCAAACGCCGCCTCATCCCGCAACGACGCATTTCCAGGGCAGTGCACATGCGAAGCCTGGCAGCCTTCACCGCCCATGGTCTCCATTACACAAGGGCGCACACCGGCATCCTCATCATCGCCTCGCTCTTGGAGCATCGCGCCGAAGTGCTGGCCGACCGGGGCATCAATGAGAAGGTTCAACCCGGCACATGGGATGAGGTTGTGAGGATGCTCACCGCAGGTCTCAAGTCAGGGGATGCCTGCGCCGCCTTTTGCGCGGCGATTGAGCGCTGCGGCGAGATCCTCGCTGCCCACTTTCCCTGGCCTCCCGACGACCGCGATGAACTGGAAAGCAAGCTGGTGATCGAGGAGTAGCCCGACTGCCAGCTCCAGGGCACGACCAGGTGTCTTGGCTGGCACGAAGTATGCTTGACCTCCTACGGGGTGTCCCCGTTCACCCGTCCCTGATGGTGGAGATTTCGCATGGGTGAGACCGAAGTAGCCGTGCTGCGGCGGCGCCTTGCCGAGATGG
>JBOHQS010000151.1:0-5188 GCA_050732295.1 Methylomirabilales bacterium (SeqCode) | reverse complement strand
GGAATGAATCCGTCCAAGATCTTGGAGGAGCAGGTGGTCGGAACATCCTGTGTGCAGATGACGTCCTTGATGGCGAGTGGGATCCCGGCGAGCGGACCGACATCCTCCCCCGCTTGGCGGCGTCGGTCCAGACGGGAGGCCACCCGGAGGCCCTCGAGGCCTGTCACGGCCATGTACGCCTGGATCTTTCCCTCGACCTGGGCAATCCGCTTGAGAAAGGCCATCAGGACCTGCTTTGCGGTCACCTCCCGGCGCCGGAGCAGTCCCTGCAGTTCATGAATGGTCAGGCCGGTCAGTTCCATCGGAACACCCGTTCACGGTTCATGGTTCAGGGTTCACCCACGAACCACGAACTACTCCTCCAAAATGCGGGGGACGCGGAAGAAGGCCTCGTGGCGATCGGGGGCATTGGCCAAGGCCTGATCCTGAGAAAGCGACGGGGAGACCACATCCTCGCGAAGGACATTGGTCATCGGGATGACGTGGGACGTCGGCTTGACCTCACGAGTGTCCAGCTGGTTGAGCTTATCGATGTAAGTAAGGATCGCATCCAGCTGGGCCCGCATCCTCTCCATCTCCTCGTCGGAAAGGCCCAGCCGGGCCAGCCTCGCTACATGCTCCACCTCTCGGCGCGTAATCTTCATCGCCTCATCCTCCACGGAAGGTATAGAGATGATAGCATTTCACGATGACCCCGCAAAGATTTTCCGATGGAAGGGAAGAAGTGCACCACGTGCAGACCCCTCCCTCCAGGCCCCTCCGGTAGCCGACCCCGAAAGGACTCGGGGAGTGGGTCTTCCCCGGCGGAACAATTCCATGGGTTGGTGGAGCGGAACCCTGTACTTCCGCGCCGGGCGGGTCATAAGGCAGCAGGCCGGCCACCCCCGCCTGCGCTACGCTCCGCCGGCGGGACCCCGGCCGACCGCAAACCAAGTTCCGCCGGGTCCAGGCCCAGCTCCCCTCGCCCTTTCGATGTGACCCACCCTCTGCTCGTCGAATTCTGCTCTCTTGGGCAGCACCTGCAGGTCCCGAGCGACATTGCCGGGAGCGGCGGGGCCCCTCGGCAGGCGACGGCCTGGGAAACCGAGGCGCGATCCGTGCCGGGCTTCTTTGCAGGGATCGTGAACACGGAGGGACCCAGGCCGTAAGCTGCCGCACAGGGTCGCCGCGGAAGGCCCGGAGCGAGGGGCCGAAGGTGCTGCTGCAACAGAGTCAGTACCCCGTGGAATTTTCCGCTGAGGAAGGATGCGCGCCCAAGCCGGTCCCCCTTCAGGCCAGGGTGAGTTGGGCGTACTTGACCTTGAGCTTTCTTACCCCGATCCCCGGAAAGGTCACCACAACCTTCAGTTCGTCTCCATTGCCGATCCGCTCGCGGATCCTGCCCACCCCCCATTCCGGATGCCTGACACGGGCCCCCGGCTGGAAAAAGTCCACAAAGGGGGTCTCATCCGCCTCCGCTTCGTAGCGCACGGACGACACCCCCGGGCCTTCCAGGTGTGGGGCATCCGACGGAGTCGGGGTCTCGACTCTTTGTAGACGTTCGGGCGAGATCTCTTCCAGAAACCGCGACGGAAGGTTGAAGCTCTCACCGCCGTACAGCCGCCGCTGTACAGCGGCGGTGAGGAAGAGGCGCTTCTTGGCCCGGGTCACCCCCACGTAGCAGAGACGCCGCTCCTCCTCAAGTTCTTCCGGATCGGTGTAGGCCCGGCCGTGCGGAAAAACCCCCTCCTCCATCCCCGTGATGAAGACCACGGGAAACTCCAACCCCTTGGCCATGTGGAGCGTCATCAGGGTTACCTTTCCCCGCGCATCTTTCATCCCCTCGTCCACATCGGTAAGGAGCGCGACCATATCCAAGAAGGCCTCAAGCGACTTGTCCTCGCTCCGCTCGACAAAATCCTGGGCTGCAGAGATCAGCTCGCGAAGGTTTTCGAGGCGACTCAGGGCCTCAGGAGTTGCTTCCCGCTGGAGTGCCTCCAGATACCCGGTCTCCTGGAGGAGGTCGTTGACCACTTCAGGAACGGAGCTCCCGGGGAGCTTCACCGCACAGCGTTCGATGAGGGCCTGGAACTCCTCGATGGCTTTGGCCTGTCGCGCGGGGAGGAGATTTTCTTTGACCATTTCACGGCAGGCCTCCCAGAGGGACAGCCCCTTTCCTGAGGCGAATCTGCTCAACTTCTCCAAGGTCGTTTTTCCAATCCCTCGCGTCGGGACATTCACCGCTCGGAGAAGGCTGACCGAATCGGCAGGGTTCGCGATGAGCCGGAGATACGCTAAGAGGTCCTTAATCTCCTTGCGCTCGTAGAACCGGAGGCCGCCCACGATGATATACGGGGTCATCACGCGCCGGCAGGCATCCTCCAGGACCCGGGATTGGGCGTTGACCCGGTAGAACACGGCGAAGTCATCAAAGCTCCACCCTTCCGCGATCGCCAGACGTCTGATGGTCTCCACAACGAAGGTGGCCTCGTCCTCCTCATCCCTCGCTTGGCAGAAACCCACCGGGTCCCCCTCTTCATTCTCGGTCCAGAGATGCTTCGCCTTGCGACCCCGGTTATGGGCGATCACTGAGGAAGCAGTCTCCAGGATTCGCTGGGTAGATCGGTAGTTCTGCTCCAGGCGGACCGTTTTGCAGTAGGGATAGTCTCGTTCAAACTCCAGGATGTTCCCGAGATCGGCCCCGCGCCACCGATAAATCGACTGATCATCATCACCCACCACCGCCAGGTTCTGATGCCGCTCCGCCAGAAGTCGGATCAACCGGTACTGGGCGTGGTTCGTATCCTGATACTCATCCACCATGATGTACCGCCAGAGGTCCTGGTAATAGCCGAGGACCATGGGTCGCTCCAGGAACAGTCGGACCGCCTCGACCAAGAGATCGTCAAAGTCTAAGGCTCCGCTCCGCTGGAGCTCAGCCTGATATCGGTAATAGACCCTGGCCACCCGCTCTTCGAGGTAATCGGCCGCCTGGGCAGCGAATTCCGCCGGGGTGAGGAGATCGTTCTTGGCCCGACTGATCCGCGCCTGAACCACCCGGGGATGAATCACCCGCTCGCTCAGATCCAAGTCCTTGAGGCATTCCCGGAGCAGCGCGAGCTGGTCGGCCTCATCGTAGATCACAAAAGAGGACCGCAGGCCGAGCTGGGCAGCGTTTTTCCTCAGGATCTTCACGCAGGTGGCGTGAAAGGTCCCCACCCACACGTTCAGCCCCTCGGCCCCGAGGAGCTGGGCCACCCGCCCACGCATCTCGCCGGCCGCTTTGTTGGTGAAGGTCACGGCAAGGATGTTCCAGGGACGAATCTGGAGCCCGCCGATGAGGTAGGCGATCCGGTAGATGATGACACGGGTCTTTCCGGACCCGGCCCCGGCGAGGATGAGGAGCGGTCCCTCGGTGTGGAGGACCGCCTCGCGTTGGGGCGGATTCAACTCGGCCAGGTACACTTCAGAGTGCACTGTCGTCACAGGTCAGCGCAGATGTTTGTTGATCAGGGTCCGACTGTAGGCCCGGATGACATGGAGGCGCGAGATGATGACCGTCGCGCTCCGGCTCACTCCACGGTCACGCTCTTGGCGAGATTGCGGGGCTGATCGACATCGCACCCCTTGCGGACGGCGATGTGGTAGGCGAGCAGTTGCAGCGGGATCACCATGAGGATCGGGGTGAGATGCGGAGTCGTCGCCGGGATGGTGATGCAGTGATCGACCAGCGCGCGAAGCTCGGGATCGCCTGCCGTCCCCACGGCGATCACGACACCCCCTCGGGCCTTGACCTCCTGGATGTTGGCCAGGATCTTCGGGTGCGTCCGATCCTGGGGGGCCAGAATGACCACCGGCATCCGGGCATCGATCAGGGCGATGGGCCCATGCTTCATCTCGCCGGCGGGATATCCTTCGGCATGGATATACGAGAGCTCCTTGAGCTTCAAGGCCCCCTCGAGCGCAACCGGGTAGTTGATCCCCCGCCCCAGGAAGAGGAAGTCGGTATGCTGGGAGTAGAGGTGACTCAGCCGCTCCACCACCTGATCGCACCGTATCGTCTCTTCCGCCACCTGGGGCAGCCGCAATAGAGGGGGGAGCAGCTCCTGCACCCGGGAGGCGTCCAGGACCCGCCGGCGCCGTCCGAGATACAGGGCCAAGAGATACAGGGCGGTGAGCTGCGCGGTGAAGGCCTTGGTCGAGGCCACGCCGATCTCCGGTCCGGCATGGGTATAGCACACCCCGTCACTCTCCCGGGCGATGGAGCTGCCCACGACATTGACGATGGAGACGACACGGCACCCGCGCCGCTTGGCCTCCCTGAGTGCGACCAGTGTGTCCAGGGTCTCTCCCGACTGACTGATGGTGAGCACCAGGGTGTCCGGACCGAGGATGAGCTCGCGATACCGGAACTCGGAGCTATAGTCCACCTCCACCGGGACCCGGCAGAACTCCTCCAGGAGAAACTTCCCCACGAGCGCCGCATGCCAGGAGGTACCACAGGCCACCAGCACCACCCGTTGGAGAACCGGAAGGATCTCCGCCACCGCCTCCATCCCGTCGAGGTAGATCTCCCCGGCCTCCAGCGAGTACCGCCCGAGGAGTGTCTCGCGAATGGCCCGGGGTTGTTCGTGGATCTCCTTCAGCATGAAATGTTTGTAGCCGCCCTTCTCGACCAGGACGGGGCTCCACGAGATTTGAGTGGCCGGACGCTGGATCGGGTCCCCCTCCATCGTGGTCACCGTGACCCCCTCCCGGCTGATCACCGCAATCTCCTGATCCTCCAGGAAGAGCACATCGCGTGTGTGGGAGAGGAGCGCGGGGATATCTGAGGCCACCAGAAATTCCCCTTCCCCGATGCCCACCACCAGCGGACTCGAGCAGCGGGCACCGACGAGCCGATTGGGGTCCCCCCGCCAGAGCACCGCGATGGCATACGCACCCGCCACCTCCCGGAGGGCGCGCCGCACCGCCGCTTCCAGGTCGCCCTCGAGGTATTGCTCGATGAGGTGCGCGATCACCTCCGTGTCGGTCTCTGACGTGAACCGATGCCCCTCGGCGATCAGCTTTTCCTTCAGGGGTACGTAGTTCTCAATGATGCCGTTGTGCACCACGACGAGCTCACCGGTGCAATCCACGTGGGGATGCGCGTTCGCCTCGGAGGGGCGGCCGTGGGTCGCCCAGCGGGTATGGCCAACGCCGATGTCGC
>JBOHQS010000150.1:0-5225 GCA_050732295.1 Methylomirabilales bacterium (SeqCode) | reverse complement strand
ACGATCGTCGGCTGCCGCAGGCGGCGGAAAAGAAACACCACCAGCGTCGACACCCCGAAGACCGCCACCAGATCCCTGAGAAAGGCTATCTGCTCCATCGCCTTCTTCCGGCCCAGGCTCGCGCCCTATCCTATATCTCGAGAACGCCAGGCGCAAAAAATTCTGATCGATACAGCGGCGGTTGCCACCTCTGCCGACCGCTGATCCATCCGCCTGTGCAGATGAACAAACGTGTCCCCCATTATTCAATCTCCGCCAAGTCACCCCGGTCTGGAATCATCACGTTCTCCAGCCCAATCCCGCGCATCCCGTCGCGCAATGCCTCAGCGGCTTGCATCTCGGCGTGTACGATGAAGGTCTGTCGTGGCCGTTGAACCATGCTGCGCGCGTAACCGACCAGCCCGCCATGATCCGCGTGGCTGCTGTATCCGTCCAACCGCACAATCTCGGCCGCCACATCATATTCGTCGCCGAAGATCTTCACACGCTTCCAGCCGTCCACCAGCTTCCGGCCCAGCGTATGCTCGGCCTGATAGCCCACGAATAGCACGGTGTTGCGTGGATCGCCCAAATGATGCTTGAGGTGATGCTGCACACGCCCCCCCTCGCACATGCCCGACGCCGCGATGACCACCGCCGGTTCGTGGCGATCGTTCAACACCTTGGATTGCTCGACATCGCGAACATACGTCAGCCGTGAGAACCCGAAGGGATCGCCCCCACGAGGACCGCCCACGAAATCAACTGTTTCGCGGTCGTACGCCTCGGGATGCCGGCGGAACACCTCCGTCACATCGACCGCCAGCGGACTATCCACGTAGATCGGGATGGACGGCAGGCGATTCGCTTCGAACAGCCTGTGGAGATCGTAGACGAGCTCCTGTGTCCTCCCGACGGCAAAGGCGGGGACGATCACCAGCCCGCCGCGGTTCACCGTGCGCACAATGGCGTCGGCGAGCTCGCTCTGTGCGCCATCGATCGGTTTGTGGAAGCGCCCGCCGTACGTCCCTTCGATAACCAACACGTCGGCGCGATCGACCGATTCCGGGTCGCGCAGGATCGGCAGGTTGGGGCGCCCAAGATCGCCGGTGAACACGACCCGGCGCTCGCGCCGCCCCTCGGCGACGTCGAGGATCACCATGGCCGATCCGAGGATGTGCCCGGCGTCCCGAAACACAGCCTGCACGCCGGGTATCGGTTCAAACTTTCGGTGGTACTCCACGCTGACAAAGTGTGTGAGGGCCTCGACGGCATCGGCCCGCGTATACAGGGGCTTGAAAGGCGGCTGGCCCCGTTGGGCCCGGATCTTGTTGACATGGCGGACATCGCTTTCCTGGATATGCGCCGAGTCGACCAGCATCGCGGCGCACAGGTCGCGCGTCGCCGACGTGGCGTATATGCACCCTTCAAACCCGTTCTTGACCAGCACCGGCAGAACACCTGAATGGTCGATATGCGCGTGCGATAATATACACGCCTCGATCGACGCGGCGTCGAACGGAAGGTGTTTGTTACGGTCATATGCTTCGCTGCGCTTGCCTTGATACAACCCGCACTCCAGCAGGAGCTGTCTTCCCCCGATCGTCAGCAGGTGCATCGAGCCAGTGACCGTCCGCGCCGCGCCCCAGAATCGAATTTCCATCGTTCCCTCCGCAAACATGGATTGCGGATGTGATGATTGATTCCCGTGGTGAATGAATTGCCTGTGCAGAAGGAACAGGACGAGATGGGGGCCACCCCGTCAACTTTCGCCGTCGGGTCGTTTTCGAGAAATGTTGGCGGCGCCCGAGAGGTCCCGCGCCTTATCCTTCATCTTGCGGAGGAGAGCTCTGGCCCATGCAAACTCCGTTGCCAGGATGGCGAGTCCCGCCGGGATCACAAGAATCGCCGGGCCGGGCAGAATGATCATCGCCACGCCGACCAGCAGCACGCTGCTGCCGACGAGCAGGATCACGACCCTCCTCGCGTTCTTATAGGTCAGCACGGCCAGGCCGGTCAGTCCCTTCCTGGCTTTCCGATGGAAGACCCCCAGGGTCAGCGCAAGCATCAGCACCACGAACACGAGGAGCCCCGTCCAGATCCGGGTGGTCATTGTCCACGCCTCATCCGCTTACGGGAAGATCCCCATCTCCTCGTACGAGACGGCGATCTTGTTGATGGCGTCGATGAAGCCTGCCGTCCGCAGATCCGAGATCTTTCGATCTCTCTTCCATATCTCGCGGATCTGACAATATGCGCTGATCAAGGTCTCCTCCAGACCGGAATTCACCAGGTCAAGCTCGTCGGCCCCGTGGGCGATGACGCGCCTTTCGGCCTCGGAAAAGGTCTTTCCGGTCGCCGTCTCGACGGCCCGCAGCATTCTCTCAAAGGCAGTCTGCTCAAATCGCTTGCCCATTCTCCCGAACCGAACATGGGAAAGATTCTTGAGCCATTCAAAATACGAGACGGTTACCCCACCGGCGTTCAGGTAGATGTCCGGGATCACCATCACCCTCTTCTGCAAGAGGATTTCTTCCCCAGCCGCCGTCGTGGGACCGTTGGCCCCTTCCGCGATGATTTTCGCTCGAATCCGCGGCGCGTTAGACTCAGTGATCTGATTCTCGAGGGCGGCTGGGATTAAAATGTCGCACTCACACTCGAGGACGTCGGCGCTGCTGGCGAGGTTGGTGGCCCTGGGAAAGTCCAGGATCGAACCCGTCTCTTGCCGGTGCTTCATCACGCCATCCAGGTCCAATCCTTTCGGATTGTAGATGGTGCCTTCGGGCATGGCGACTCCGACGAGAACACATCCCCCTTCCTGACAGAACTTTGCGGCGTGATACCCCACGTTCCCCAAGCCCTGCACCGCAATCCTCTTCCCTTCCAGGCCCTTGGAGAGGCCAAGGCTCTTCATATCCTCTTCGTAACCGCAGGCCTCCCGAAGACCAAAGAACACCCCGCGCCCGGTGGCCTCCATCCTTCCCTGAATGCCTCCGGATGAGAGAGGCTTACCGGTCACGCACGCCAACGTATCGATCTGTCCCGGGTGGAACGCCGTATACGTATCCGCAATCCAGGCCATCTCTCGTGGACCGGTTCCATAGTCGGGGGCGGGCACGTCCACTCCGGGACCGATGAAGTTCTTCTTGATCAGCTCGGCGGTGTACCGCCGCGTGATCTGCTCCACCTCGTGGGGCGTGTATTTTTTCGGGTCGATCTTCACCGCGCCCTTCGCGCCACCAAAAGGGACGTCCACGATCGCGCACTTGTAGGTCATCAGGGCGGCGAGGGCCTTCACTTCGTCCTCATCCACCTGCTCGGAATATCGTATGCCCCCTTTGACCGGAAGCTTGTGATGGCTGTGTTCAACCCGCCAGCCGGAAATCACTTCGTAGCCTCGCTGAGAGCGGATGGGAAATTGAAAGGCATACACACTGTTACAGGCCTTGATGACATCCAGCAGATCCCGGGGATGCGGCGTGAAGGCTGCGGCCTTCTCGAAATTGAACGACACATTCTCAAAAAAACCCAGATGGGGTTTCTTCGTGCTCATCGACCTCTCCTCTGTAGGGCCACTCCCTGACCCATCGCCCCCAATGGCGTCGCCGTAGATTCCAATCGTGCTTTAGCCATAACGCTCCCTGAGCACCTTCCGCTGCACCTTTCCATTGGCAGTCTTCGGAAGGGATTCGAGGAAGACGATCTCTCGCGGGCATTTATACTTGGCGAGACGCTTCTGGGCATACTCCAACAGCTCCTGCTGGAGTTTCTCGTGCTCATGTCTTCCGGGGTGAAGGACGACAAAGGCCGCGGTGATGGTTTTGTCTTCCGCCACGCCTATGCCTGTGACGGCGCACTCATGGACCGCCGGGTGCCCGCCGAGAACCCTTTCGACCTCCACGGGTGACACCCGATACCCGAAGGTGGTGATGATGTCGTCCTCTCTTCCCACCAGCCACAAGTACCCGTCTTCATCTTTGGTGAAGCAATCACCGCTGATAAACCACGTTCCACGAAACATCTTGGCGGTCTCTTTGGGCCTCTCCCAGTAGTGAAGCATGATTCCCGGATCGTCCTTGGGAGTGGCGAGGACTCCCGTCTGTCCACCAGCAACCCCTTTCCCCGCTTCATCAACGAGCAGAGAGCGGTGTCCGGGCTGCGGCTTTCCAGGCGAGCCGGGTTTAATGGGCATTCCGGGCATATTGGAAAGGTAGTAGCTAAACTCACTCATCCCCAGTCCGTCATGGACTTCTACCCCCAGCCGGTCTTTCCAAGCGAGGAAGAGCCCTTCACTCAGATGTTCACCGGCGCTCAGGGCATGATGAAGGCTCGAAAGGTCAAGATCGACTTCGTCTGCGACACGAAGCATCTGTCGGTATACGGTAGGAACAGCCATAAAGACGTTTACCCGATACTTCGCGATAAGCTCAAGAAATTTCTTGGGGTCGTGCTCTCCGCCGTAGATGACCGTCGAGCAACCGCGACGCCACGGGTCAAGACACCCTGTCCCCAATGTGTACGTCCAGTTGAGCTTCCCTGCGTGCATGACGGTATAGTCGGGCTTCAGCGCCTGCCAGTAAAGGGCCGCAGGATCATGTCCGATGAGCGCGCGCTGTGCGTGGACCACCCCCTTTGGAAAGGCTGCCGTCCCTGAGGTGTAACAGATATACGCCATGTCATTCGCCTTGGTCTCCGGGACGTTCAGATGTGCAGAACTTTTCTCTACCACGTCCCAAAAACTCACACACCCGGACGGTACACGATTCCCGACGATGAGGACAGGCTTGAGTGCCTTATTTCGACCGCGGTTGACCTCGACGGCCTCGTACAATTCGGGTGTAGTGACCACACCCTTCGGTCGGCTGTCATCCAGTAGGAAGGCAACCTCTTCTGCGGTCAGCATAGTGCTGCTTGGAATCGGGACGGCGCCGATCTTGATCGCTCCCAGGAAGACCAGGGGAAACTCGGGTAGGTTGGGAAGGCGGATCAGCAGGCGGTCGCGCTTTCGGAATCCAAGGGCACGGAGAGCGTTGCCTATTTGGTTGGTCAGTCGTGCCAGGGCAGCAAAGGTAAATTGTTGAGTCTCGCCCTCTTCATTCTCCCAGTACAAGGCGATTTTATTTCTGTGGGATTTTCTTTTGGCGTGCTTATCCGTGCAATCACGGCCGATGTTGTAGTAGGCGGGAATTTTCCATTTCCAAGAGCGGCAAAACTTTTCGTAGTTAAATTTCATCGTGCTCGCTTTC
>JBOHQS010000149.1:0-5252 GCA_050732295.1 Methylomirabilales bacterium (SeqCode) | reverse complement strand
TCAACGCCCCAGGGACCGATGCCTCGGTGGAGACGACACTGGTCCTGAAGGACGCCAAGGGGAACCGGATCGTCGCCACCGGGACCTCTCCCGATATCATTGTGGCCTCAGTCCAGGCCTTCGTGGATGGCTACAACCTCCTGTGGGCCCGCCAGAACGATGGACCAATAGAACACTAGAGCAATTAGAACAATAAACCAATAGAACAATCGAGCGGTGAGACCCGTGGTCGCGGAACCCTGTCAAGGCGTCAAGCCCGGTCCCCCTCGGGAGGAGCAAAGCCGCGGCGGAGCGTGTTCTCGGTGATGGTCCTGGGTTCCATAAACTGCAGGAGATAGTCGGGCCCCCCGGCCTGTGAGCCGATCCCTGACATCTTGAACCCCCCAAAGGGCTGTCGGCCCACGATGGCCCCTGTGATCTTTCGGTTGATGTACAGGTTCCCGACCCGGAAGGCCGCCTTGGCCCGCTCGATGTGGGCGGGGCTTCGGGAGTAGAGGCCTCCGGTCAAGGCGTACTCGGTCCCGTTGGCGATCTCAAGGGCCTCCTCGAATTCGGCAGCCCGGAACACCGCCAGGACAGGGCCAAAGATCTCTTCCCGGGCGATGGTCGCAGCAGGGGGGACATCGGCAAAGACCGTCGGTCCCACATAGGTGCCGGTTTTCAGGTGTGAGACATCGGTCTCCAGGAGGAGCCTTGCTTCTCTCCGGCCCTGTTCGACGTAGCGGAGGACCTTGCGGTAGGCCTCCTCGTCAATCAACGGGCCGACGACCGTTCCCGGATCCTCGGGTGGGCCGACCTTGAGGCTGGCCGCCGCTTGCACGAGGCGCGTGAGGAAGGGGCCGTGTGCCGATCCCACCACGATGGCCCGTGAGCAGGCCGAGCATTTCTGGCCGGCGTAGCCGAAGGCCGAGGCCACGACGCCACGAACGGCTTCATCGAGGTCGGCGTCCTCATCGACGATAATGGCGTTCTTGCCCCCCATCTCGGCGATGACCCGTTTCGGACCCCGCTGACCCTTTTTCGTCTGCGAGGCCAGCTCGTAGATCCGGAGTCCCACCCCCCGTGAACCGGTAAACGCGACCAGATCAACGAGGGGACTCGTGACCAGGTATTCCCCCACCTCTTCACCCAGACCCGGCAGATAATTCACCACCCCGGCGGGGAATCCGGCTTCTTGGAAGATCGTCATGAGATGCCACGCCATGACGGGGGACTGTTCGGCCGGTTTCATGATGGTCGCATTGCCGGTGACAAGCGCGGCGGAGGTCATGCCGGTCAGGATGGCCAATGGGAAATTCCAGGGCGCGATGATCACGGCGACGCCCCGAGGCTGATACAGGTATTCGTTCACCTCCCCCGGCGCATCTCCCAACCGCTGCCCCTTTCTGAGCCGCAACATCTCGCGCCCGTAGTATTCAAGGTAGTCAATGGACTCGGTCACGTCGGCGTCCGCCTCCCGCCAGGGCTTCCCCACCTCGTAGACCTCCCAGGCCGCCAGCTCGACCCTTTTCCGCCGCATGAGGGCCGCGGCCTGAAATAAGCGCTCGGCCCGGGCTTGGGGCGATGTGGAGGCCCATCGGGGACATGCCCTCCTGGCAGCGTCCAGGGCCTGCTGCGCGGCTTCGAGGTCGGCGAGGGCCGTCCGGCCGACGGTCTCCTCGGGACGCGCAGGGTTCCGCGAGACGAGGTCTCGGGGAGTCCGCACTTCTTCGCCGCCGATGATCAACGGGTAGAAGCGGTCGAACCGGCTCCGGACGGCGATGAGGGTCTCGTGCATGCCTCTGCGATGTTCCTCGTGAGTGAAGTCGAGCTCCGGCTCGTTACGGAATGGGGTGGGCTCGCCGAGTGCCGGTGCACTGGGTGCCGGGGACACCGCGCTTGGATCCGGGACCGGCCCGGGCGGTTTCAGTAACTCCTCCGGAGACCAGTGCTCGGCGAAGCTGTGTCTCAGGAAGGATTCATTGGAGGTATTCTCGAGGAGCCGCCGGATCAGATATCCCATCCCCGGGATCAGCTCTCCGAGGGGGGTGTACACGCGAACCCGCTGCCCCAGCCGAACCAGGGCATCTTTGATCGGGTCCCCCATGCCGTACAACATCTGGAATTCCAAGGCCTCCGCTGGTACCTTCAGATGCCGGGCCCAGGCCAGGGCAGCCGCGATGGAACGGATGTTGTGGCTTCCGATCGCGGGACGGACCAGATCGTCGTGCTCGAGGAGAAGGCGGGTGAGTTGCTCGAAATTGCGGTCCGTTTGCCACTTCTCCGCGAAGACCGGCACCACCCATCCCTGTTGGCGGGCGATGACCACCTCGTAGTCCCAGTAGGCCCCCTTGACGAGGCGAACGCCGATCGAGGCGCGGCGCCGCTCGACCCATGTCAGGAGATCGCGAAGATCCTGCTCCACGTCCCTGAGATAGGCCTGGAGCACGACCCCGACATCCTCGCGGCTTCGAAACTCCTCCTCGTCCAACAGTGCCTTGACGATCCTGAGGGTGAGGTCTTTGAACTCGTACTGCTCCATATCGACGGTCACGAAGGCCCCCACCTCTCGCGCCCGCCGCAGGATGGATCGAAGACGAGCCTTGACCACCTCGACGCTCTCCTCTTGATCGAGGGGGTTGAACTGAGAGAAGAGGGAGCTGAGTTTGAGCGAGACATTCACGGAGGGGAGTGGGCCCCGGTGGTCCCGGTCGAGGAGGGGTGAGGGCTCCCGCTGCGTCGCGTGCGAGGTGAGCGCGTCCAGAATGGTGAGGACACGCCGGTGGTACGCCTCTGCCTCCTCCTCGCTGATGGTTGCCTCGCCCAGCAGATCGAGGGTGAAGCCCATCTGTCGGCGCCTGAGGGCCTGGACGACCCGGAGGGCCTCCTCCATGGTGGCGCCGGCGATGAATCGCCGCGCCAGGCGGCGGGCGGCGTGACGGACCGCGAGGGCCAATGCCCGGGCTGCCAGGTCCCGGCGCGAGGCGACGCGGAGGCCCCAGCGAAAGAGCCCCGGGAGGGCCTTCTCGTGGGGGGCGAGATACTCCGAGAGGTGGTGGACGACCTGCTCGCTCGTCGTCAAGGTGGGCAGCACGTCGATGAAGCGGAACAGACCGACCTTCAGGGACTCGTCCCGCATGCACCACGTGAGGAGTCGGTCATCCCATCCGTCTCGAGACAGGATCGAGGGGGATGCGTCTTGCAGGTGGGCGAAGATCTGCCGGCCGATCTCTTGTGTGTCCTGCTCGACGTGCCGCCAGTCCTTTTCGGGGACGTCCATCCCTGGCTCCCTGAAGGGGGTGCTCCTCACTACGATTATAGGCGGAGAGGCGTGCGGTTCCAAACCGTGCCGCTCGTGCCTCTGCCTCGTCCCGTGACGGCTGCAATCTTTGTTCCCTGCTGCGTCGGGGACGAATACCGAATGGGGCGCGCCGTTCCCCCCGCGGGGTGGCTGTGCTACAGTGAAACGGAGGTCGGGACAGATGAGACAAGGAGAACACGGTGAAGATTGCGGTGATGGGGGCCGGGGCCGTGGGGGGGTACTTCGGGGCGCTCCTTCACCGGGGAGGGCTCGATGTGACCTTGATCGCGCGAGGCCGGCATCTGGAGGCCATCAAGGCGCACGGGCTTCGGATCAAGAGCATCCAGGGGGATCTGACTGTGCCGGCCAAGGTTGTCGGTGATCCCAGCGCGGCCGGCCCGGTGGATCTGATCCTCTTCTGCGTGAAGTCCTATGACACGGAATCGGCCGCGCGTCAGTGTCTGCCGATCGTTCAAGAAAGCACCGCCATTCTGTCCCTCCAGAACGGGGTCGACAACGAAGAGAAGATCGCGATGGTCGCCGGAGGCGAGAAGGTCCTCGGGGGGGTTGCCTACATCGGGGCCGGTATCTCCGAGCCCGGGGTGATCGTGCATACGGCTGAAGGCCGGATCGTCTTTGGAGAGATGCACGGAGGAATCAGCGAACGGGTGCGGCGCCTGGAGCAGACCTTTCGTGACGCCGGCTTCCCCGCAGAGGTCTCCTCCAACATCCAGGCGATCTTGTGGGGAAAGCTCTGCTGGAACGCTGCCTTCAACGCGCTAAACACCCTCGTGGGGGGTGAGGTCCGCGTCCTGCTGGAGCGGCCGGAGACTCGGAGATTGGCCAGGCAGGTCATGGAGGAGGTTCGGGCCGTCGCCATCGCGAACGGCGTCCTCCTCTCCGAAGATCTCGTCGAGCGACTTCTCTCATGGACCGATACTGCTACCGGGGCCATGAAGACCTCGACTCGGCAAGACCTCGAGGCGGGGAAGGCGCTGGAGGTCGACGCGTTGAACGGGGCAGTGGTTCGAAAAGGGGAGGCGGCGGGCGTCCCCACCCCCTTCAACTGTGCCCTCTACGCCCTCCTTAAAAGTATCGACCCGGCGTCCTGACCCCTCCCGTTGTCTCCGTCAAATCCAGAGCTCGGGCGCGCGTCGCCACACCAGGTGGGCCAATACGTACAGTTCTAGACCGAAGGGTAGGTAGCCCAGATAGCCGAGGAACGGCATCTCGAATAGAGGCCAGAAACCGACCCCGGGAAGGTGATACACCCACTTTGGATACGAGAAATAATTCCACATCTCCCAGAAGAACCCGCAGGTAAGAGCCCCGGTGCCGAGTGCAGTGACCGGGCGCCAATCGCCGTGCTGCAGGCGCGTCAGGATCGATCGCTTGCCGAGCCATACGTTGAGGGGTTCCACGAGGCAAAGGACCGAGATCCACATGAATGGGTAGAAATAGCGGGGTAATACCAAGAGCAGGCTGAGCATGGCGCAGCCGGCCAGAAAGAGCCCAGCGCAGAGGCGAGACGTGACTGGGACGCGGGGGCCGTGGGCGAAGCGCCCCAGCCAGCCGAGGGATCCCACCAGCTCGGCCGTGACGAAGACTGCCGGCATCACGGTGGAGAACCCCAGCGACGCGAAGAAACCGTACTCCAGATCGCTGAAGAGTTCACGGCCGAGATACCGCCAGTTCCCGGTCCGCCAGTTGATGGCCTCGAAGAGCCACCAGACCGGTACCGAGATCACGAAGAGCATGGCGAAGTCGCGCGGTGATCGGGTGAGTGGCGAGCTGCCGGTGCGGCGAAGGACCAGTGCATCAACGACCAGGATGTACCCCAGCCACAGCGGAAAAAACAGCACGTGCGTCCGCGGCCCCGGTAACAACCAGTTCAGCGGCCATGCCACGCCAAGCAAGAGGCACCCGATCCCCCCGTGCCACCCCCTCGTCACAGCACCAGTCCGCAGAGAAC
>JBOHQS010000148.1:0-5281 GCA_050732295.1 Methylomirabilales bacterium (SeqCode) | reverse complement strand
CCCGGTGGGTCGCAGCACGCTTATCTGGCATACTCCTTGCTACAGTGTTCTATCAAGGACGCCCACGGCGAGGGGCGACAGCGTATCCCGATCTACGACGCGCAGTGGAAGGAGGCCAAGGCCCGCATCAAAGCTTCGGTGGGCCGAAATAGTGAGCGAAAGGTCGTGATAATGGGGGCGGAGGCCAACTTGCTAGACCAACCGAGCAGCCCCCGGCTTCCGTGGGATAGTCAAGTAGTGCCTTGAGGGAGGACGATGAACCAGTGTCCGTATGACCCGAGGGAGATGACGGGGCCGATAGGGATGTTCCACTGCCCGGAGTGCGGGCAGATGGTCCTGGCCGGGATGGACCATCTGGACTACTCGGATGAGGAGTCATTGCAGATGAGTGAAGAGACCAGCCAGCCCAGCAGTGTCGCGATGCCCTGTAGCCAGTGCAAGCAGGCCCTTCGCCGGTTCGCCCGGCTCCTGATCGCGATGGGGATACGGGCGGTGCCCATCCCTTGCGCCATCGCGGACGAGTTCAAGGAGTGCCTGGCGCAGGCGCATCGGATCGACTTTTTTCAAGGGGAAGAAGACCTTGCCTAGAGGTTTAGCTTCACTCAAGGTCGCCCAGTTTCTCGGGGAATGGGACGGGGCCTCCACCGAGGGCCAGCCGCTCCAGGCCGTGGAGATTAGGAACCTCTACTTGGAACCTGGAAGCTTAAAACGACGGCGAGGCACGACCAAGGTCGGCTTCACGGACCTCTCTCCGGCCCAAGGCCAGGACGGCCTGGACTGGGCGAAGATCGCGGCCACGGAGTATCTCCTCGCCTACCACAACGGCCGCGTGACGGAGTGGCTCGGCGGGGTGCCGGGGGCAGAGGTGACGAACAGCGCGGGCAAGCTGACCAGCGGGGCCGACGCCAACGCCGCCTGGGTGGATGCCAAGGTCTACGTCGGGGACGGCGTGAAGCAGGACATCCGGTTCAACGGGAGCCGGGTGGATCAGGCGATGACGGACACGCCGGGCAGTGCGCCCTCTCTGGCGGCCGGGGCGCCGGGAAACCCGAACGGCACCTACCGCTACCGGATCACCTTTATGAGCGCCGATGGGGTCCACTCGGAGCCCGGCCCCGTGTCGGTCGACATCACGGTGTTCAGCCTGCGGGTGGAATTGTCGAGCGTCCCCACCTGCCCGGCGGGCCAGGACTGTAGCGGGAGAGGCATCTGGCGGAACAAGAACGGCGGAACGGAACTCTTCCTCGTGGGCACGATCCCGAACAACACGGCGACCACCTTCTCGGACAACATCGCGGATGCGGACCTGGTAACGCTGATCGTCCTGAACAACACGCGGTTCCCGCCGACCCGGTATCTCGCGGCGCACCAGAACCGGCTCGTCGGGGCGCATTGTGAGACGGCGGAGGGTGACCTGCGAACGGTCTACGTCTCCAACGCCCACGAGCCCTACTTCTGCCCGGTGCTGCCAGACCTGGAGAACCCGGACCAGGGGACACGGATCACCCTCCAAGACCCCAACGCCGGAGAGATCACGGGGCTGCACAGCCACGGCGACCGGGTGATGGTCTTCACGGCGACTGCGGCCTACGTGCTCATCACGACGGACCAGCTCTTGGACTGGGTGCTGCACCGCTTCTCCAACCACGGCTGCGTGGCGCACCGGACGATCGCCTCCACGCTGGACGTGGCGATCTGGCTGGGCACGGACGGGGTGTATATGGCCCAGGAGGGGCAGGGGGTCCGGCTGATCTCGGACGACATTAAGGACACCATCCAGGCCATCACGCCCGCCGACGCCAAGAAGGCCCACGCCTTCATCTTTGACAGACGCTACTACCTCTGCTGGCCCTCGGGGTGCCGCGTCTACGACCTGGCTCGGGGCGGGTGGACGCGGAACACGGCCTGGCTGTGGCGGGACAGCGCCGTAGCGGCGAAGACGGGAACGCAGGAGGAGCGGCTCTATGCAGCGCAGCTCGGGGTGGGCAGGGTGTGGCAGTTGGAGACGGGGATCACGGACCAGGGGGCCGCGATCTCGACCCGGTGGGAGAGCCTCGACCTGGATATGGGGGCGCCCTACCACGAGAAGCGCCTCCACCGGGTCAAGCCGGTCTGGAAGGTCACCGCTGGCACGGCTACCCTCTCGCTGTTCACTGACGGGGGCGGGGTGGCGGTGCAGACAGCTACAAAGGACGTGTCGGTGGCAGACAAGAGTGGCTCGCCGCTATCATCGCTGGACCAACGCTGTGTCGAGCAGCTCCGGGCGGAACGGTTCCGGTATCGCATCGACCACGAGGACGCGGTAGCCACCGACTACGAGCTTTTCCAGATAACAAGCCTTTTTACCCTCGCAACGTAGGAGGTAAGGATGCCCGACTGGTTGATGGCTCCCGATGGGATGGTCTCCGATCACTTCTCCTGGATGGAAGCGCGGTGCCCCTGCTGCCATCGGGTTCCAAGCGTGACCCAGGTGACGAAGACAGCGAACTGGCTGGAGCGGGTGCGGGCGTATCTCGGCGAGCCGATGGTGACCCACTCCTGGTGTCGGTGCCCGAAGCACAACGCGGCCGTGGGGGGCGTGCCGAACAGCCTCCACACCTTGGGCTGGGCGGTGGACTTCATCCTCAAAGGAAAGAGCCCCCGAGAGGTTCAACGCCTGTTGAAGCTGCGGCAGGGATCGCAGACATCAGGCGGCTTGATCGGCGGTCTCGGGAAGGCGAAGGGGTATTCTCACATCGACCGTGGTCAGGTGGGAACGTGGACCTACGACGCGGCTGGAAAGCCGAAGAAGCGCGTGGTATAATTACAGGAGGAGCGAAGCAACGTGCTGCAAGACCTACCGGCGGACGAACTGGGACTGGACGAGCCGAGAGGAGTGAAGGACAAAGTGCCCGTCGTGCCCGTCGGCGAGCTGGCGGGTGTGATCGCACAAGTCCTCTCGCATCGAGCGGAGGTGCAGGACGCGCTGGCGACGGTGATCTACCGCCTGGAGCAGCGGTCACGTCGGCACGACCTCTCAAAGTTCCGAGGGGATGAGCTGGCCGGGTTCGCCCGGATCAGTCGGCTGGCGAAGGAGCACCCCTACGGGAGCCCGGAGTATCGGGCCGCCTTGCGGGAGGAGAAGCCGACGATCCACCTGCACTACTCCAGGAACCCTCACCACCCCGAGTTCTACCGGAAGACCCGAGGCGAGACGGGCGGGATGACCCTCCTCGACCTGATCGAGATGGCCGCAGATTGGTGGTCGGCGTGGCGGGTCTACGAGCTAGAGCGGAAGCCGGAGGACCGGATGAGCTGGGAGGCGTCGGTAGAGCGGAACATCGAGCGGTTCTCCGATCTCTCTGACCATCATCTATGGGTAGTGCGGCAGGTTGTCGGATTGCTAGGCGAGGAGGATTAAGCGATGCCTTACGCAAAGATGGGCAAGTCGAAGAAGAAGGACGGGAAGAAGCCGATGCCCCCTTGGATGCAGGAGGGGGAAGGCCAGATGGCTGGCGCGATGCCCAAGGGCAAGAAGAAGAAGGGGAAGAAGTGACGCCGTGGCTACTCCAAAGAAGAAGCCGGTAGTCCCACCGCAGCCGGGGCGGGCTATCGGCCCAGCGACAAAGGCTCCGGCATTGCTGGTGAGGCCGCCCAAGGCAAAGGTGCCGTTCGGTAGAAAGCGAAGGGGTATCTGATGCCACTACCAGTGGCTGCTATTGGCCTCGGTCTCCAGGGGGCGGGTGCCCTGGCTAATATCTTCACCGGGGCGGGATTGCGGAAGGCGCAGAAGAAGCTGTCAAACGCCTCCGAGAACCTGCTCTCGCTCCAGCGCAAGGACATAGAGCGATACCAGCCGGTGCGGCAGGACGTCCTCCGCCAGTTGATGCAGTCGGCAGGGGTCAACGTCCCGCTGGCGACGCCCTCCCTCCTGAACCCGCCCAAGCGGGCGCCCCAGCAGGGCCAGCCCGGCTTCGGCGCACCGGCCCCGGCTACCTCTGCTCTCCCCGTCGCCCCTACCCAGGCTCCCGCCGGGACGGGCCAGGCGGGCTACGACATCCTGGGGCAGCGGAACCCCTTCCTGTCCGGGGCCGAGGGCCTACGCCTGGGCGCGATTGAGGAAGTCCTGGCAAACCGACAGCGGTTGCAGCAGGCGCAGCTCGGGAGCGCCCTGGAGCGGCGGGGCCTCGGCGGGTCGGCCACCCTCGGCTCGGCGATGGGGAACCTCTTCACCCAGGGGCAGCGGGACTACGGCCAGTTCGCGAGGCAGCTCGCCCTAGAGGGGCCGAGGGAGCAGGAGCGGCGTCTGCTCCTCCTCCAGGGGCTCCTCCCCGGCGGCACCCAGGAGGCGCTGGCCGTGTCGGGCGGGCTCGGGAACCTGTCCCAGATGTTCGGGCAGCAGGCGGCGCTCGGCGGCCAGGCGCTCGGGCAGTTCGGGCAGAACCTGGGATACTTCGGAGCGATGCAGAGGAACCCCTACGCGAGCCCCGATGGCACTCCGGCTCCGCCTGCTACTGCGTATGGCGGGTTCGGCCTGCCGACACTCACGTCTCCCCAGTTCAGGCCGACGATAGGATACCCTGATCCGTGGGCCGGCCTGGACTACACGGGCGGCCAGGACTACGCGGACATCATTGGCAATGATATCAACCGGGGGGCCAGGGCTGTCCCGTATTGGATGCGAGGTGGGTAATGGCAACGCTTGCAGACATTCTCGGAGGCCTGGGCGGGGTCGGTGGTGGCATCCTACAGGGCCAGCGTCTCGCAGGGCAGGAGCAGGCACGACGCGCCCAGCTCCAGATGCAGCAGGAGTTCCGCCGGATGCAACTGAAGGCCCTGGCGCAGCAGGCCAGGGACCGGGGAGCGGCGCAGACGGAGTCCATCGCGGCTCGGAAGGCGGCAGAGCAGAGGCTGGCGCAGGGACCGTTCCTAGAGACCCTCTTTGGGACCAGGTCTTCTGAACTAGTGCCCGAGCTGGCGCAGCAGGGTCAACTTGAGGGCTATATCCAGGCCGCAAAGGCCCGTGGGGTGGACCCCGCATTGACGGCGGGGTTGGAGGCGAAGTTACGGGCAGCGCGGGAGGCTTCGGCTACGGCCCCTGCGGGGATGGAGCAGGCCCTCCTGGGGGCGATCCTAGGACCGGGGGTGGCGGGGATGGCCTCCCCGAGGGCGGAGATGGCGCGAGAGCCCCGGCTATCCCTAGAGGAGGCAACGGAGCAGCAATTCCCAAGGGGATACAAGGCCTACCTGAAAGGCGAGGAGTTGAAGCTGAAGCAGGGGGCGAACCTAGCCAGGATCGGGT
>JBOHQS010000147.1:0-5332 GCA_050732295.1 Methylomirabilales bacterium (SeqCode) | reverse complement strand
CCCGCAGGAGATCGGAGAAGCGCGTGCGGGGTTTGAGATTCTTGCCGTACGCATTGACAGTCTGTCCCAGCAGGGTGATCTCCTTGTAGCCCTGCTTCAGCAGATCCTCGACCTCGGCCAGGATGTCCTCGGGGGGGCGGCTCCGCTCCGGTCCTCGGGTGTAGGGCACGATGCAGAAGGTGCACAGGTAATTGCACCCTTCCATGATGCTGACCCAGGCCTTGAAGCGGCTCTCGCGGCGAGGCCGCGGGGAATCGACATAGAGGGGGAGCAGCTCCTTGGGTCGGGGGAGGACCGGGGGAGCCGGGCCGCCTCTGAGCATCTCCGGGATGCGATAGATCATTGCCCCGGGCCCCGCCAGCAGGTCGAGGTAGGGGAAGCGATCCTTGAGGCGAGTCCCCTCCCGCTGGGCCAGACATCCACACAGGCCGATCTTCATTCGAGGGTTCTGGGCCTTGAGTCTCTGGAAGGTCCCGAGGAGACTGTAAACCTTCTGTTCGGCCTTTTCGCGGATGCTACAGGTATTGATGAGGATCAGGTCCGCTTCCTCTGCCGTCTCTGTCAGCTCAAAGCCCTCCTGGGCCAAGACGCCGGCGATCTTCTCCGAGTCCGCTTCGTTCGCCTGACAGCCGAAGGTAATCAGCTTGAGCTTCGCCATGCATCCACCTTCCACCTGGCGGCCGCCTTCAGTCAGTACAGGTGGCAACTCACCCAATGCCGGGGGGCGACCTCGCGAAGGACCGGGGCCTCCGTGTCACACCGGTCAAAGCGCTTGGGACAGCGTGGGTGAAACCGGCAACCGGCCGGGACCTGGATGGGACTGGGCGGATCCCCCTCGAGGATAATCCGCTGCCGCTTCGTTTTGGGGTCGGTCACCGGAATCGCGGACAGGAGGGCCTGCGTATACGGATGGAGAGGATTCCGGTACAGCTCATCGCTTTCCGCCAGCTCCACGATCTGCCCGAGGTACATGACCGCGACACGATCGCTGATGTGCTTCACCACCCTGAGGTCGTGGGCAATGAATAGGTAGGTGAGCCCCAGCTGCCCTTGGAGATCCTCGAAGAGGTTGATCACCTGCGCTTGGATCGAGACATCCAGGGCGGAGACCGGTTCGTCTGCGATTAAGAGCTCCGGGCCCACGGCGAGCGCCCGGGCAATGCCGATCCGCTGCCGCTGCCCGCCGCTGAACTCGTGGGGGTACCGACCCATATGTTCGCGCCCCAGTCCCACCATCTCCAAGAGCTCCGCCACTCGATCGGTCTTCTCCTGCCCCCGCGCCAGCCGGTGAATGACCAACCCTTCGCCCACGATCTCCTTCACCGACATGCGGGGGTCCAGGGAGGAATAGGGATCCTGGAACACAATCTGCATCTTGCGCCGGAGCTGGTGCATCTCCTTCCTGTTCGCCGTGAAGACAGGGGTCTTGCCGAAATGGACCTCCCCGGCGGTCGGCTCCAAGAGCCTGAGGACAAGGCGCGCCGTGGTCGATTTGCCGCACCCCGACTCCCCCACCAGTCCCAGGGTCTCTCCCCGACCGATGGCAAAGCTCACGCCATCCACCGCCCGAACGTCGGCCCGCTCCCCGAACCAGAGCCCCTTCTTGACGGGGAAGTATTTCTTGAGATCTTTCACCACAAGAAGGGGTTCCATGGTTCGCTGCTACGCCAGGATGCACCGAGCCCAGTGGCCTGGTCGAATCTCCCTGAGTTCCGGCTCCGTGGGCCAACAATCTCCGATCACCTTCGGACACCGGGGGGCGAACTTGCATCCGGTGGGGAGGTCCAACAGGTTGGGGATGAGACCGGGGATTGCCGTCAGGCGCCTGTGCCGTTTTCCCGTCTCCAGTGTGGGGAGCGATTCCAAGAGACCCTGGGTGTAGGGATGCAGGGGGGTCTCAAAGAGCTGTTCCGCGGAGGCCTCTTCCACGACCCTGCCGGCATACATCACCACAACCCGGTCGGCGGTCTCCGCGATGACCCCTAGGTCGTGGGTGATCAGGATCACCGCCATCTGCATCTCCTCCTGGAGACCCATGAGCAACTCGACGATCTGTGCCTGGATGGTCACGTCCAGGGCCGTGGTGGGCTCATCGGCGATGAGGAGCCTCGGACCTAAAGCAAGGGCCATAGCAATCATGACGCGCTGGCGCAATCCCCCCGAGAGCTGGTGGGGATACTCATATGCCCTCCGGGCGGGGTCGGGAATCTTGACCCGCCGCAGACCCTCAACCGCCCGATCCCATGCTTCCCGTCTGGAGACCTTT
This sequence comes from Methylomirabilales bacterium (SeqCode), assembly GCA_050732295.1. Lineage (GTDB taxonomy): Bacteria > Methylomirabilota > Methylomirabilia > Methylomirabilales > CSP1-5 > CSP1-5. The sequence continues at coordinate 3,066 of JBOHQS010000147.1, read as the reverse complement.
TGATGGTGCCGGATCCCCTCCGCCACCTGCTCCCCCACTGTGAAGACCGGGTTGAGAGACGTCATGGGCTCTTGAAAGATCATCGAGATGGCGCACCCGCGGATACTGCGCATCTCCTTTTCGGGCAGGCGTAACAGATCCCGCCCGTCAAAGCAGATGGTGCCGCCTACGATCCTCCCCGGAGGGTCCGGGACCAATCGAAGGATCGACAGGGCGGTGACCGTCTTCCCGCACCCCGACTCCCCCACCAGGCCGAGCGTCTCTCCGGGCCGGACACTCAGCGTCACCCCGTCAACGGCCCGGACCACCCCTTCTCCCGTGAAGAAGTGGGTCTGGAGGTCTTGGATCGTCAAGAGGCTTCCGTTCCTCACCTAGGACCTCAGACGCGGATCCAGGACATCGCGCAGCCCGTCGCCCAGCACATGGAACCCAAGGACGGTACAGGTGATTGCCAGACCGGGAAAGACGCACAACCAGGGCTTGGCGGTGAGATAGACGGCCCCTTCGGCGAGGAGGGACCCCCAGCTCACCATGGGGGGCTGGATCCCGAAACCGAGAAAGCCGAGGCCCGCCTCTGAGAGGATATTGGAGGCGACCCCGAATGTCATGGCCACCAGGATCGGGGCCAGGCAGTTCGGGAGCAGATGCCGAAAAATGATCCTTCCCTTTCCCGCTCCCAAGGCAACGATCGCTGCGATATGTTCCGCTTCTCGCAGACTGAGGACTTGTACCCGCACCAGCCGAGCCACCGTCGTCCACCGGACGGCCGTCAGCACGATAATGACACTCAGCAGCCCAGGTTGCTCAAGGACCGCCGTTAACGCAATGGCCAACACGAGCGCAGGAAAGGCCATGACCGCATCGGTGGTGCGCATTAAAACGCTGTCCATCCTACCACCGAAATACCCGGCAAACAAGCCGATTATCACGCCGATCGGGGTCACCACCAGCTCGACGACGATTCCGACGAGGAGGGAGATCCGCGCCCCATACAGAACCCGGCTGAGCAGGTCGCGGCCCAAGAGGTCGGTCCCGAACCAATGGTCACCCCGAGGGGGAAGCAGGCTGAGTCCCTGTAACCCTTCATGGATCCGGGTGGGGTCGTACGGCGCCAGCAGGGTGGACAGCAGCGCCATCAGGCCAAAGAAAAGAAGGATCAGAGAGCCCAGGACGATCCCGGGTGACCATTGCCACTGCCGCGAGAAGAATCCCCACACCGATTGTCCTGTGCCCCTCCGTGCGCGTGCGGACATGGACGGTGTCACTCCGCTAATCTCACTCGAGGATCCACGAGCGCGTACGCCAGGTCGACCACGAGGTTCGCCCCGAGGTAGATGAGGGCGAAGAGGAGCGTCGCCCCCAACACCACGGGGAGGTCGCGATTGCCCACCGCAGCCACCAGCAGGCGACCGAGCCCTGGCCAGCCAAAGACCGTTTCGGTCAGGGGTGCACCGACAAGGAGATCTCCGAGGCCGATCCCGGCGAGGGTCAGGATCGGTAAGACCCCGTTCCGAAGACCATGCTTCAGGATCACCACCCGCTCTGTGAGACCCTTGGCCCGTGCCGTCCGGACGTATTCTTGTCGGAGGACCTCGAGGAGAGCGCTCCGAGTCATCCGGGCGATGTAGCCCGCCTGGAGTGCCCCCAGCGTCAGGGCGGGAAGCACGAGGTGGCCGAAGGCTCCATCGCCGTACCCCGAGATGGGAAACCATCCAAGCGAGACGGCAAAGAGCAGGATCAGCATCATCCCAAGCCAGAAAACGGGCGTCGAGATGCCGAGGAGCGAGAGCGTCATCATGAGGAGGTCCACGCCCGTGTTATAACGTACTGCCGCCACGATCCCCGCCGCCATCCCGAGCACGACCGCCACGACCATCGCCGCAACCGCCAGCCGCACCGTCGCCGGGAGCCGCTCGGCCAAGGTCTCACTCACCGGCCTTCCCTGCCGGTAGGAGTAACCCAAATCCCCGACCAGGAGCTTCCCCATATAGAGGGCATAGCGGTGCCACAACGGCTTGTCGAGCCCGTATTCTGCCCGGATCCTGGCCACCACCTCTGGATCGGCGCGCTGCCCCATCATCGCCCGGACCGGATCCCCGAGGGCCACATGAGTCAACAGGAAGGTGATCAGCGTCACCCCGAAGAGAACCGGGACCGCCTGCCCGCACCTGCTCAGGACATACCTCCTCATCGTTGCCCCCCAGGCGGCGGTCTTTCCGCGCCTCCCCTCATCGCTCCAGGACCTTGGCGAAGAAGGCCAACACCTTCTCCCTGTACTTCTTCGGGTCCCTCGCATAGGTCTCACCGTGATCAGCCCCCTCAATGATCCACAGTTCGGCTCGATCAGGGGGCGCGGCCTCATAGAGGAGGCGGGCGTGCTCGACGGGAATCTGTCGGTCACCCGCCCCATGAATTATCAGGATCGGCACCTGAGCCTTGGCAATAGCCCGGCGGGGATCGATGGTTCGGATATCGACCCCCAACGCGGACGCGTAGGATCGAATGAGCCACACGATAGGGGCCTTGCTAACGCCGGGGAGGTATCCGTAGACTGCCTCCACCATCCGCTCCATGTCGGCGAAGGAGGAATCCGCCACGATCCCCTTGAGATCGGCGTCCTCGACCAGAAGGAGCACTGCGGCGCCAAGGGAAAAGCCGAACCCGCCGATGTTGGTCTCCCCGCGCCCCCTGAGATAGCGGATGGCAGCTCTCAGATCCTCCTGCTCGCGGTATCCGACCGTGGTGACGCTCCCCTCACTCTGGCCAAAGGACCGAAAGTCAAACAGGAAGAGGTTATAGCGTGGGTGGAGGAACTGGGCGAGAGGCAGCAAATCCCCCTTATCGGCAGGATAGCCGTGGGTCACCAGGATGGTCCCCTTCGCTCTCCGGGAGGAGGGGATGTACCACCCTCGAAGCGTCAACCCGTCTGTCGTGCGGAAGCGCACGTCGTCGTAGGGGAGCTTGAGATGCAGGGGGGTGATGTTGGAGTGGAACTTGAGGGGATAAATGGCCAGCACGAACTGGACCGTTGCGAAGAAGAAGATCCCGACGGCAAGGGAGACGACA
>JBOHQS010000146.1:0-5360 GCA_050732295.1 Methylomirabilales bacterium (SeqCode) | reverse complement strand
GCCAGCCTCAAGGGAACCAATCCAACAAGCTCGGCCACCTGCCGCGTGGACGGATCCACGGGAATCCGGTCAGCAAAGATCCGAGCCCCCACCCCACTCTCCTCCGCTAGCCGCGTGAGATCCGAGGCGAGCCCATCGCTGAGATCGATCATGGCCGTGGCGATCCCGGTCTCGGCCAGGACCCTTCCCTCTCGATAACGTGCACTGGGATAGAGTTGGGCCTGCATCGTCTCTCGGAGGGCCTTCCGGGTCTTCGGCGGGATGCGCGTCCCCCGTCCGCCCTTCATCGCTGAACGCTCAACCCGGTACCCTGCCTTCAAGGCGCATAGTCCCGCTGCGGCCCTCCCGAGAGGACCGGTCACCCAGATGGTCTCTCCAACCTTTGCCCCGGAGCGGCGAACGAGGTGATGTGTTTCCCCCTCTCCTATGACGGTCACACCGAGGATCAAACGAGAGGCTTCCGAGAGATCCCCCCCGACGACTGCAACCCCTGCTGCCTCTGCTGCCTCCCAGATCCCCCGGTAGAGACCATCCACGCGCTTTATGGGTGTCCTCGCGGGAAGACCCAAGGCGACGAGAGCGTACTTCGGAATCGCCCCCATGGCCCCGACATCGCTCACGCTTACGGTGAGCCCCTTGTGTCCCACAGCCTCCGCGGGGCACCATTCCCAGCGGAAGTCCTTTCCCTCCACTAGGACATCTACCGTGGCCACTAACGCGAGGCCGGGGGACGGCTGCATGATGGCCGCATCATCCCCGATACCGGCTAGGACATCGGGCGGAAGTAGTGGCGCCTTCGCGCGCAGCCTTTTGAGCAGGGCAAACTCCCCCAGCATCCGGACGGTCGGCCCCCCGACCATCACAGGGCCGCTCCCCTTCTTTCTTGGCACCCTCAGACTCATACGCTCATACGGGTTTCTGTCTCTCTACGGAGGCCGTTCGCTCCCGATTCCAGGCGAGCGATGGTACAGCTCCTCCAGTATACACGTACCCAACGGAAACTATCTGCCGGATCTCTCCTATAACTCCGGCGACTCGCATGGGGCTCCGGCCATTCTGGGGCTATGGGACAATACCAGGCACGGGGAATCACGATACTTGGAGCCTGCATTCTGACGCGCGGCGTCCGGGCAGGCTGCCCTAGCGCCCCCCTGAAAATGGGGCCAGAGCTACCGTGTCCGCCTAACCGGGCATCAGCCGCTGTCCCCGTGTGGAAGCGTGGTCGGCCGAATGGGCCTGTTCGGCGTGCTCCCTTTGATAGCTGAAACAATAATTGTTCGCCCCGTCAAGACATTCAGACTAAGATGTTTGTATACGTATTCTTTGTTAGTATTTGTGATTTTCTTGAATTTGAGGTGTTCGCTTCTCAAAAAAAGTAGCCAGCCGACTGTCAGAATGGGACTGAACACTACAAGCCATAAAGACGAAGATTTCTGTCTTTTATCTATATCCAGTCTCACATCCGTAAAATCTGAATCACGAAGGGCGTGTGCTAAGTAAAAGTATGGAATTGGCGTTATGTGACTGTCAGTGGAATCTAGTCTGCCGTTCTTCAATGGCAAAGGCCCAAATAGATTATAAAAACCAGACCCAAAGTACCTGAGTCGAGATCTCATGTTCAGCACATTTGGAGTTGTCACAATAACGAGGCCACCCGGCTTCAGCACTCTATGTATCTCGCGGAGTAACCTTCTATAATTCTCAAGATGCTCGACAACCTCTGAACATGTAATGACATCGAATGAGTCGTTGGCGTAAGGCAAATCTTCCAGATTGAGGTCGATCTTATCAATCGGAACTCCTTTTCTCTCAAAAAGATCAATATGATAATCACACGCCCTAGCATTAACTGAAAACTCGGCTTGTAAAAGGCCAAGCAATTCACCACGACCCGCACCTACATCTAGATAATGAAGCCTTCTATGTGGGTCGGTTAATCGCTGCTTGGCGACCTGAACTATCGCTCCATAAATTTGCCATGTAGCCATTGATTCCTTTCAGCCCTTGAAGACCTCACTACCCCCTTCCTTCCCTTTCCACTTTCTAATCAGGTTTTTAGGTAGTGTCAATACTTCAAAAGCCTGATCCCTTCGCGCATTGAGACTCGGAGGGACCCGGGCCGCGACGGGATAGTCGTCCCCAACGGTTCGCCCCGTGGCCCAGGAGCCGAAGAAACCAGAGGAGTTTCCCGCTACAGCCACTGATGGCGGTTCGCATAGAACGTAGCGGGCCTGTCGGGGTGCTTCTTCCGAAACGCAAGGTATCGCCGGAGCACTGCTCGGTACCGACGGTCGGATGTCTTCAGCTGTGTATGCGGCATCCTGATCAAGGCCCGTTCCACCGCCCAGACGTTTCTTGATGACAGTCGCCAGTTTGATCGGCGGAGCGTTCGAAGATCAAGGACCCCGTATCCGATGATGCGCCCGGAGCCATCCACGTAGGGATCCACGTAGCTCATCGCGAGTTGCCGGAGCGACCGGTACACGGGTTTGCGCCCGTGCAGCCCGGCGTCACGCGAACGCGCCACGGTGCCGTAGCGTTCCCGGTGGCGAAAGAGGAAGACGACGTGGTCGAGGTTGTCCTGCGACTGGAAGTCGAAAAGCAGCGGTGGGTAGCCGTGCTGCTCAAGGATGGTCGCCGCCGTCACGGCCGCCTCAAGGCAATGCGCCTGCCAGTGCCGGACTGCGCCGCGAAACGTCCGCAGGGTCTCTCCTGTTTTTTCCCAATTGTAGGGGAGGGCCCGGAGAAACTGCTGCACCTGCCACGGCGTCCGGTACTGCTGGATGATGGCCCACTCCTTGGGCCGAAAATGCTTTCTACTCGGGGCGGTTGGAATCGATCGTGCGTGCTTCCGGGGCATAGGCTCCGTTCAAGATACACCTTCGTTTCGGGATTCGGGACCACCACTGCACAGGCCTGACCCTTTGACCGTGCCCATTGCGGTCCTGGACCGTGTCAAGACTTCAAAGGGGCCGGCCATGTGATGGCGGGCTTTTCCCCCGCAGCCCAGGCTTCCGCTGCTGACGTTGCAATCGCCATATGCTGTTCGACGAGCCGGCGATAGTGGTCCGAGCTCGCCTTGTTGATGGCCGAAGGCACGCGGACGATCGGTCCTGCGATGCACGTGATGGTGCTCAACGGTTTAGGCAGTGCCATGCAGTCCCAGCTGTTGAGCCGCCAGGCCCGTTGGAATCCCACCCCCAGCGGAACAATCGGCAATCCCGTCCAGGACGCGAGATAGACCAGTCCCCGTTTGACCTGCCGTCGAGGCCCCAGGGGGCCGTCGGGGGCCACGAGGAGGTGGGTGCGCTTGCCCAGCCGAAGCAGTTCTTCCATCGCGTCCATCCCGCCGCGTCCCGACGAGCCTCGAATCGTGTGGACGCCGAACCAACGACAGACCTGAGCCAGGAGCTCTCCATCCGCGTGCCGGCTGATCAGTGCGGTGACATCAGTCTCGGACCGCAGCGTCGCGACGAACAACAGATTCTCATGCCACAACGCATAGATGTACCGCTCCTGCAGCGCGGGGTCCCACGGGTCGGTTTGCTGGCCCTGTGAGTCAATGAGGGAGCGAAGCGTGCTGCCCCAGGCGCGCAGCGCGCCTGCCCCCAACCATCCCGCCATCTTGATCAGATAGGGGTTGCGCAGTTTCACTGCTGCCATCTCCAGAGGTTCGTACTGTGGCTTGCGTTAGCCCGCACGGCCTCCTTGACGCGCCTGCCGGAACTTAGGTTAGCTATCGCTTGCCCCGTGTCAAGCAGGAAACGCGGGTACCGCGCAGACCGTCACAGGGCAAGATATTCAAGTTCCTCGAGGACGCGGGAGCGGATCTGTTGGGTGCGGGGCATCTCTTGGGTGATCCGTCCCTGCCGGAGGAGGGGCGTGAGCAGCGATTCCACGGAGGCGCCGCACGGGCAGGCCGGGGGAGAAGCGTCGGCCGGCAGCACCCACCGAAGGTGGCAACCGCGACACCGGTAGACCGCCTTTTGCCCGGATCGCTTGCCCCGCTTGGCGATGGGTCGCCCATCGATCTCCACCAGATCGAGCGCAAAGTTCATCACGGGCGCATTCGAGATGGCGGTGCCGACCCCGTACGCATCGGCCAACGGGTTGAGCCGCTGGATCTCAGCCTCATCCAGGCCCCCGGAGATGAAGAGCTTCACCCAGGAGAATCCCCGGGTGTTCAACTCCCAACGGACCTCCCTCAGAATCTCCAGCATATCGCCCCGGCGGGAAGAGGGCGTGTCAAGCCGCACGGCGAACAGACGCTCGCCGAGGGCCTCCGCCACGCGGAGCGCCTCGAACTTCTCATCACCGAGGGTGTCGATGAGCACGACCCTTTTCACCCGGGGATCGATGTGCGCATCAAAGGCCTTGGCCGCTTTCACCGTATCCCCCAGGATGAGGATCAGGGTATGCGGCATCGTGCCGACCGGCTCCTCCTTGATGAGCTCAGCCGATTTCACCACCGCCACACCGTCACATCCCCCGATGAAGGCGTTCCGCTCGATCATGGGTGCCAGGACAGGATGCATCCGCCGCGCCCCGAAGCTGATCACGGTCCGCCCCTCTGCTGCCCGCTTACACCGGGCGGCCTTCGTGGCGATCCCGGAGGCCTGACAGAGGAGACCTAAGATCGCGGTCTCATAGTGTCCCCACTCCCGATACGGGCCTCTGGCCGTCAGGATCGGTTCTCCCACCCGAAAGGATGATCCCTCGCTGAAGGCATCCACGTCAACCGGCAGCCCGGTGAGCAGCCCCGCCACCTCCTCGATCCCGGCCAAAATGCCCCACGCCCACGACTCGGGGAAGGCCTTGAGGGTCACCTCCGCCTCGACGACCGCATTGATCTTTTCGCGGTCAAGGATCTCGAGTGTCCGCAGGAAGTAGACATCGGTGATCCGTCCCGCCTTGATATCGTCTTCCCGCGCCGTATGAAACATCCCCACTCCCGTATCAGCCGTCAGCTATCGGCTGCCAGCTGTCAGCAACTAGACTAGAGACTGGAGACCTGAGTTTTGAGTCTAGGGTCTCCCGTCTCCGGTCTCATGTGTCTCCCTGCTGGCTGCTGACTGTTCACCCGGGCCGTTCCATGAACTGTGAACCGTGAACCATGAACCAGGCCCCCGGGGCCACACCTAGGCCACCGATCCCTTGATTGCGGAAAGCATCTCATCAGCGAGTCGTTGAAACTCCCGCACGCTCAACGTCTCCCCTCGTCGCGACGGATCGATGCTCGCTCGCTCAAGGGCCGCTCCGATCTCCTGCCGATCCAACGAATCCCACCGCGTTTGCCTGAGGGCATTCATCAGCGTCTTGCGCCGGTGGGCGAAGGCGGCCCGCACCACGCGGAAAAAAAG
>JBOHQS010000145.1:0-5380 GCA_050732295.1 Methylomirabilales bacterium (SeqCode) | reverse complement strand
ACGCCCTGGTCGTCGTGGCCGAAGGGGCCAAGTATAACGCCGCAGCCATGGCCGCCCACTTTCAAGAGCATCGCGATACCCTCGGATTCGAGCTACGGGTGACGACCCTGGGCCACGTCCAGCGCGGCGGGGCCCCGGGGGCCTTTGACCGGACCCTTGCCACCCGACTGGGTGCCGGCGCGAGTGAAGCCCTCGACCGGGGGGAACACGGGGTGCTGGTCGGCTTCATCAAAGGAGAGGTCACCACGACCCCTTTAGCCGAGGTCGTCGGAAAGCAGAAGCCTTTGGACCTTCGCCTGTTGAAGCTGATCCGCGTGCTGGCGAAGTGAGGCTGACGCACGCTGTTCGGCCATCGTGCTGCTATGATACAGTGAGTTCCCAGGAGGCAGGTCATGCGGGGCGGACCCTTGGAGGCCGGCGAGAAGGTTCTCATGATCGATCCAAAAGGGCGCAAGTACCTTTGCACACTCCGGCCTCACGATAAGTTCTCGACCCACCTCGGGACGATCCCCCACAGCGAGATCATCGGCCGCGAGGAAGGGGCCGTCCTGCGCTCGTCCGGAGGGGCCCTCTTTGTCGCCTTTCGCCCCACTTTTGCCGAGTACGTCCTCAAGATGAAGCGGGGCGCCCAGGTCCTCTACCCGAAGGACATCGCGACCGTGCTGATCTGGGGGGACATCTTTCCGGGCGCCACCGTCGTCGAGGGAGGTGGTGGTTCGGGCGCGCTCACCATCGGCCTCCTTCAGGCGGTCGGGGAGAAGGGCCAGGTCATTACGTACGAGGTGCGTGAGGACTTCCTGCGGCAGGCCAGGCTCAATGTCGAGGCCTTCCTGGGGAAGGTCCCGCATTGGCTGTTGAAGCACAAGGACATCTATGAGGGGATCGCGGAGACCGTGGTCGATCGGGTGGTGCTGGATCTGGCGGAGGGCTGGCGGGCAGTCAAGGATGCAGCCCAGGCCTTGAGACCCGGAGGGTTGCTCGTTGCCTTCTTCCCGACGGTCCCGCAGGTGCAGCAGATGGCCGCTGCGATCGAGAATGAGCCGCGGTTACAGCTTCAGGAGGTCTTCGAAACGGTCCATCGCCCCTGGCGCATCCAGGGACTCAGCGTGCGGCCGGCGCTGCGCATGGTCGCCCACACCGGCTTCTTCATCATCGCCCGCCGCCTCAGCCCCGCGTAACTCGCCTGCCGGCCCCTTCCCACTCACTGTGTACGCCACCAGCCCCTGCTCGACGTAATGCTGGACCAGGATGTACTGGTTATCCCGCGTACAGGTGACACCCTGCGTGTTCTGTTTGAAGCGGCGAGGGTGAGGAAGATCGGGAAAGCCAGCGAGAGGGACGTCAAGCGATCGAGGCGGTCATGACCGTACGCCGATCAGTGGGAAGGTTCCTTGATGGCGCGCACCCCTCGTTCCGCCGTCCGAATCCGAACCGCATCTTCAACCCGGTAGACAAAGACCTTTCCATCCCCGACCTGCCCGGTTCGGCCAACCTTTTGCAGCACCTGAAGGACCTTGGGCAGATCGGCATCGTCCACCACGATCTCGATGCGGATCTTGGGGATGAACTGGACCACGTACTCGGCCCCCCGGTACAGCTCGGAATGCCCCTTCTGCCGCCCGTGGCCGCGCACCTCGCTGACCGTCATCCCCTGGATCCCGATGGCGGCGAGGGCGTCCCGTACCTCGTCCAACTTGAGCGGTCTGATGACGGCGTCTACCTTTTTCATGCCCTATCCGTAACACACTGCGGGGCGATTGTAAAGGGAAGGTTGGCACGATCCTTGCGAGTAACATCGGAGAAAATAGACCTGGAGGCAACTCATGACTCCCAACATAACCCGGGCCGACTACCCCCGGTTTGAGGCCTATCTTCCTGTGGAGTGCGCCGCCCCGATCCCCGGGCGGCCCTCGGCGAGACTCATCGCCGGCAAGACGCGGTCCGTCAGCGCGGCGGGCCTCGAAATTCTGATGCCAGAGACCCTGCCGCTCAGGACGCCAATGATGGTCCGGATCGCTCAGGGAGACCCATTGCCAGCCCATGTCGTCTGGGCTGACCAGGGGACGCCGACCCCGGCGGGGACCAGAGTGGCCCATGGAGTGCTCTTCGAGCAACCGGTCGATCCGGCCCTCGTCAACCAGTGGGTGTATCGGGGCGAGCGGCAGGCCTACGCCCGGGTCCCGGTTCGATTCCCCGTCGAATACGGCCAGGCGGGGACTGCCGGCCACGGGACGTGTGTGAATCTAAGCCGGGGCGGGATGTTCATCGCGACACCCCAGCCCGCACCGCCGGGATCGCAGGTGGCGCTCACCTTCAACCTGCCGAACCTCTTGCACACCTTCTCGATGCTCGCCCGCGTGGTGTGGAACCACAGGGATGAGAGAAAGCCAGACGCACCCAGCGGGATGGGGGTCCAGTTTCTCGACCCCAAGCCAGCAGAGGGCGCCTTGATCGACGCCTCCGTCGATCGCCTGTGCAGCGAGATGTCCCTCGCGCTGGATTCCTCCCCATCCACGGCACCTTCCCATTAGCTCGTTTCGTTCGCTTCTCCTCTCCCCCGTCGATGCCGATGCCCGCTCACAGGGCCGTGCGCGACCCTCTTTGGAATCAGCCCACCACCGACACTGCCCAGGACAAAATGGCTGACATCGCTCATGGATTTGCCAAAATTTCCCATCCCGGCTATAGTCGGTGTCTGGGTGTCGGGTATTCCCGTCCCGTCGGTCATCGGGGTAGCGCATGTCGCTCGAGGGGAAAGTCGCCGTCGTCACGGGGAGCACGCGCGGCATTGGCCGGGCCATCGCCGAGGCCCTGATCGATCAAGGGATCGCCGTCGTCATCTCCTCCCGCCGCCAGCAAGACGTCGATCGGGCGGTAAAGGAGTGCCACCAGCGACGCAAGGGAAAGGTGGCGGGACTTGCCTGCGATGTTCGGGAGTACCACCAGGTTCAGCGGCTCATGGACTTCGTCGTCCGCGAGTTCGGAGGCCTGGATATCCTGGTGAACAACGCCGGCGTCTCCACCACGGCCTCCGTCGCCGATCTCAAGCCCGAGGAGTGGCAGGAGATCATCGACACCAACCTGACCGGGGTCTTCTACTGCTGCCACGAGGCCATTCCGAAAATGCGGAGCCGCGGGGGTGGTTACATCATTAACATCGGCTCTCTCGCCGGTGCGAACGCCCACCCGACGATGGCCGCGTACAACGCTTCCAAGTTCGGTCTCCTCGGGTTTAGCGAGGCCCTGTTCCAGGAGATTCGCTACGATGGAATCCGGGTGAGCCACATTATGCCCGGCAGCGTCGAGACGGATTTTTCCGCCGGGGGCACCGAGAGATCGGGATGGGCGATTCTCCCCGAGCACATCGCGGACATGGTCGTCTATCTGCTGCAATCCCCGCCGCGCACGATGAGCACCCGGATCGAAATGCGCCCTGCCAAGCCCCGGCGGCGCTGAGCAGAACCCACAAAGCCCGCATGACGTTCCTGGAACGGGTGAGCCCCGATCTCGTCGCCGCCTGCTGGCTCAAGGCAGAGCTTTCCTCGCCTCGCTTTCGTCCCCGGGTCCTTGCAGCCCTGAAGCGCCTCGACCTCTCCTCGCGTCTGATCCGGAGGCCGATCCTGACCAGCGTCCGGGAGAATCGTCTGCGTCACCGGGTGCTCCAGCTTCACCGGGGAGACCTCTGGGGAGGTCTTCCGCACCGGACAGAATGGTGGCGCGCTGTGATCCCCCCTCAGGAATTTCGAAGGCTCCGGGTCATCAACTATCCGACCTGGACCCTGCTCTCCCGCGACACCGGGCGCCTGTCAACGGCGGCGACCGTGATCGCCCGCGGCATCGTCCCGGCCCAGGCGACCGGTCGCTGGGCCCACGAGGCCCGTGCAGTGATCACGAATGTTCTCCAGATCCGAGACCGGTTGCCAGACGTCGAGATCCAGAACCAATTCATCCTGATGGGGCGGCCCACGAGTAGGATCTGGACGATCCTCGAAGGGAACAAGAGAGCGACGGCACTCTACATCTGGCACTTTCTCGCGAAAACCGCGCCCTTTCCCCCCGCGATCCAGCTCCTCATCGGTCTCACCGAAGAACGGTGCGCGTGCCTCCGGCTCGCGTGATCTCCCCCGTGCTCTCTAGTGCCGTTCCAACTTGCTGAGTATAATTTGATCACCGTACAGTTGTCATAATGGTGGTGGGTGTGTGTGTCAAAGAAGTTGGCACAAATAGTTGGAACGGCACTAGTCAAAGCCGTTCCCGTTGGCATGAATGGCACGCTCAACGGCGGCGAGATTTTGCTCCACCCCCGGCATGTTGGGGTTCACCGCCAAGGCTCTTCGGAAACAGTCCCGGGCCGTTCGGAGTTGACCCAGGGCGAGGTAACACAATCCTTCGCCGCTCAACGCACCGAAGTGGTACGGGTTCCTGGCGATCGTGGCATCACAGTCGGCAATGGCCTGCGCATATTTGCCCATGAGGTAATAGGTGGTCGCCCGCTTGTTATATCCCTCGGCAAACTCGGGGACCCTCTCGATCACCTGGGTGAAAGTGGCAGCCGCCTCTGTCCACGCCTCCCGCTCCAAGGCCTGGATCCCCTCCTGCAGCAAAGCGTCCGCTGTTCCGTCGCCCGACCGGCACCAGATCTGCCACAGCGAGTGCTCGGCGATGGTGCGCACTCCCCAGTCCTCATCCCGAAGCGCCTGAACCAACGGTTCCACGGCCAAAGCCCCACCGATCACCCCCAGACGGTCCGCCGCCTGACGGCGGGCAGTCGAGTCCTGCTCCTGTAATTGCCTGATGGCGTCCTCTTCCGGCGTCACGGCTTATTCCTTAGAGCCATCAGCAGTCAGTGGTCCGCGGTCAGGGGCTGGACTAGAGACTGGAGACTTGAGTCTTGAGACTAGGGTCTGGGGTCTCTTGTCTCCGGTCTCCGGTCTCCGGTCTCTCGGGGCTGACAGCTTCCTTAGTGCCGGCGCAGCAGCAACGAGAGGTACGCCACATGCCGGTACACCTCTTGAGCCCCGTGCGCCTTGAAGGCATCCTCTGGATATAGATGGGCCATGCCGATAGCGTAGCAGCCGCACTCCCCGGCCGCCACCATATCCTCGGGATGGCCGGAGAGGAGGAAGCTCTGGGCGGCAAAGGTCTCAATCGTGAGCCCGACCGTTTTCGGGCAGAGGGCGATCTGCTCCCGGCCCCGTGGAGCCCGCTCCGTCCCAATGACCTGCCCAAAGAGGCTCTGCAGCTCCGCTTCTTCCAGTTTGCCCTCTGCGATGCTGGATTCGGTCTCGGACAAGGCGCACAGGTGTGTCCCGCGAGCGGTGAGGATTTCCAGGAGCTCGCGGGCCCCCTCCGAGACCACCGGCCGAGATGTCGCCACGAC
>JBOHQS010000144.1:0-5444 GCA_050732295.1 Methylomirabilales bacterium (SeqCode) | reverse complement strand
GTATGTCCTTCGGGAAGGATCAACTCCGTCGCCACCATGTCTTCCCCCATGGCCCGGACATGGTGCCACGGGGGCACGGCGGCATGGATCTCGATCTCCTCTTCGCCTACCGGGTACAGGTGCTCGAGCATCACGACCGCGTTGAACGGCGGGAGGATCGGGTCACCCGTATCGACCCACTGAAACTGCTCCCGCGCCCTCAATCGCACCGGGCTTGTCTCTGAGGCAGCCCGGGTGTCTTCCGCGCGGACCGCAATGCCATCCATGGCCGCCGCGTTATAGTGCGGGTTCGACAGGGCTGCCCAGACCGGTCTGGCGGTCACCCGGCCCAGGGCCGCGTCCACCGACACCAGCTCGCCGGAGAGCGGCCTGAGCAGTCCTCGGGCCTCGAGGGCCCCAAAGAATTTCTGAAGGGCCTCGTCGAGCGGGATCGGTTCGAGATAGACCTTGCGTCGGGCCATCGCTAGAAGCGCCGCACCTCCACCGTCTCGCCTGCGGAGAGGCCACCCACGTTTAACGGGATGGTGATCAGGCCGTGGGCCTTTACCAGGGTGTAGATCAGGTTCGACTTGCCGTAGACCGGCTCCGCCAGCACCTCGCTCCCCTGCTCGAGCAGCCGGACCGGGACATAATCCTCCCGGCCGAAGGCAGAGGCCACGTTCTTGGAGAGGCGGGCCCGCACCGTCGCCCGCTCGGGAGGCGCGCTTGCCGCCAGGTGGTACAGCGCCGGGCGGACGAAGAGATCGAAGGTCACGAAGGTGGAGACCGGATTGCCCGGCAGGCCGAAGACCGGCTTGTCCCTGCACACCGCGAGGATTGTGGGCTTGCCCGGCTTCAAGGCCACGCCGTGCACCAGCACGCCAGGCCTCCCCAGCGTCCCGATGACCCCCGCGGTCATATCCCGGGTGCTCACGGAGCTACCCGCCGAAATGATCAGGGCATCCCCCTGAGTGATGCCGGACTCCGCCGCCTGCCGCAAGGCGTCGAAGTCATCCCTGATGATCCCCAGCGGTTGGGGAATGCCCCCCGCCTGCAGCACCAGGGTGGCTATGGTGTATGTGTTGATATCCCGAACCTGTCCGGGGCCGGGCTCGACGGGTGGCGGAACCACCTCATCGCCGGTGGCGATAATGACGACGCGGGGCCGCCGCACGGCGGAAACCGTGAGGATCCCGACCCCCAACAGCCCCCCCACGTCCTGGGGGCGAAGACAATGGCCCTTGGAGAGGAGCCGCTCTCCCCATGTCACATCCTCGCCACCCCGGACCACATTCTCGCCGGGCGCCACGGGACGGGTGACTTCGATCGTGCTAGGGTCCACCTCCTGGGTATGCTCCACCATGACGACCGCATCAGCCCCCTGTGGAATCATCGCCCCCGTCGGAATCCTCACACCTTCCCCGGGACGGACCGATGTCCGGGGAGCTTCTCCCATCGGGACCTCGCCACCCACCTTCAGGTAGGCGGGAAGGCCATCCGTTGCCCCAAAGGTGTCCTGGGCGCGCACGGCATACCCATCCATGTTCGAGCGCGGAAAGGCGGGAAGCTCAATGGGCGAGAAGATATCTGCCGCCAGGATCCGTCCGAGGGCTTCCTGAACCGGAATGTCCTCGCTCGGGAGCGCAGCCGTCAGATGTTGGAGGAGGCGCTCACGCGCCTCCGCGGGGGTCAGCACCTGAAACAGTTCGTCCATCGCGGGCCTCTCGGGTTTTCATGCGATCATCACAGGACCTCGAGGCTGATATCGAGGGCCCGCGGCGAGTGGGTCAGCGCCCCGACCGAGATGAGATCGACGCCGGTTTCGGCGACGTGTCGCACGTTTTCCAGCGTGATCCCCCCTGACGCCTCGATGAGAATCCTCCCTGTGTATCGTCGGACCACCGCTTCCATCTGCTCAAGAGACATCCCATCCAGCAGGAGGGCATCCGCCCCCGCCTCTGCGGCCTCCGTGGCCTCCTCCGGACTCTCGACCTCTACCTGGATCTTCACGAGATGGCTCGTGCGCTGGCGAATGCGGGCCACCATCGCCTTGAAACTCTCCTTCCGGGCCCTGACCACCGCCAGATGGTTGTCTTTCACGAGGACCCCGTCGCTCAAGCTCATCCGGTGGTTGAACCCCCCGCCCATCCGCACGGCATACTTGTCGAGCCACCGCATCCCCGGAACGGTCTTCCGGGTGTCCACGATCTTGACCGGCAGGTCGGCCACGGCCGCCACGTACCGGGCAGTCTCGGTCGCGATCCCGGAGAGACGCTGAAGGAAGTTCAGGGCCACCCGTTCAGCCTTGAGGATGCTGGCCAAGGGGCCGTGCACGGCAGCCACCGTGTCCCCCGAGACGACGCGACCCCCCTCCGGCCGCAGAAGCTCAACCGCCAGGCGAGGATCGACCGCGGTGAAGACCTGTGCAAATACCCATGTCCCGGCCAGCACCCCGGGCGCCCGGGCCACGGCCTCGGCCCGGCCGCACTCCTCGTCGAGGACCAGGGCCCCGGTGGTGAGATCCCCGCTAATCCCATCCTCCTCCAGGGCGCCTTCAATCAGGCGTCGGACCTGGAGGGGGATGGCTCCTGACTCGCCTTGAGGCATTCGCCCTTGACCTCCCCCGACAATTCCCCTAGCATAATAGCTGAAAGATGGTCCCGGAGAAAGCGTATGGCGATGCACACCGACATCAGCCAGGAGATCCGCCGATTGACGGAGGAGCGCAAGGCCGTCATCCTGGCCCATAATTACCAGGTCCCCGAGGTGCAGGATGTGGCTGACTTTACCGGGGACTCGCTGGGCCTCTCCCAGGCCGCCGCCCGCACCGATGCGGAAGTGATCGTCTTCTGCGGGGTGCACTTCATGGCCGAGACCGCCTCAATCCTCTGCCCCGACAAGACGGTCCTCCTCCCCGATCTCGAGGCGGGGTGCTCCCTGGCCGCCACCATCACGGCGGAGGAACTCCGGCAATGGAAGGCCGAGCATCCCGAGGCGGTGGTGGTCTCGTACGTGAACACCACGGCAGAGGTCAAGGCGGAAAGTGACTACTGCTGCACCTCGGCGAACGCGGCGAAGGTCGTCCAGGCCATCCCCCCCGATCGCGAAGTCCTCTTCCTCCCGGATCTTTACCTAGGGGATTACGTCGCCCGGGTGACCGGCCGGAAGAACATTCGCGTCTGGCCGGGCGAGTGCCACGTCCACGCCGGGATCCGTCCCGGCCACTTTCAGGAGGCCCTGCGTCTCCATCCGGATGCCGAGGAGATCTTTATCCACCCGGAGTGCGGCTGCACCACCAACTGTATCGCGTTCGCCCAGGACACCCCCGAACTCCAGAACAGGATTCACATCCTGTCGACGAGCGGCATGATCCGCCGCAGTGCTGCATCACCCGCCCGGAAGTTTATCGTGGCGACCGAGACCGGCATCCTCTACCCCCTGCAGAAGGGGAGCCCGGACAAGACCTTTGTTCCCCTCAAGGCAGATGCGGTCTGCGAGTACATGAAGCGGATCACCCTAGAGAAGGTCCTGCGCTCGCTCCAAGAGATGGTCTTCGAGATCAAGGTGCCGGAGGGCGTCGCCGCCAGGGGCCGCATCGCCATCCGCCGGATGCTCGAACTCGCCTAATCCCGTTCCAACTCATTGCCCCGAACATGGGTGCGGATGTCAGCGTGCCCCGTCTGGACATTGCGCATCTAGTCCCACTCCTTTGGTCACCAGGACGCCCGTCGTCTCTGCGGAGCTTCCGCTGCTAGACCCCCTCCGGCGCTTCCTGTCCCACGGGGGAGCGCCGGGCCTTTTCCACGAGCTTCGCGGCCCAGATCCCCACCTCGTACAGGAGGCAGAGGGGACCGGCCATCAGGAGCTGGTTGAAGATGTCGGGGGTCGGGGTCAGGATGGCGGCGACGACGAAGTTCGCGAGGATGGCGTACTTGCGATTTTGGGCGAGAAACTTGGAGGTGACGAGGCCCAGGCGGGCGGCGAGACTGATGAGGAGGGGGAGTTGAAAGATGAGACCGAAGGCCAGCATGAACTTGACCGTGAAATCGATAAAGAGCCCGATCGAGAGCATCGGCGTGAGGTGCTCGGTCTTATAGGTGAGGAGGAAGCCCATGGCGAAAGGGAGGACGAGGAAGTAACAGAAGAGGAGCCCAATGAAGAAGAAGATGGTGCCGAGGACGACGAAGGGGAGGGCAAAGCGCCGCTCCCGCTCATGAAGACCGGGTGAGACGAACCGCCACACCTCGAAGAGGATCACGGGCGTGGCCAGGATGAGGCCGGCGAGGAAGCCGATCTTGATATGGGCCCAGAAGGCCTCGGCCGGGGCAAGGAAGATCAGCTCGGGCGGCGCCTTCGAGGTGATGACCAGGTAGGGAGCGCTCTTCTGAAAGGCAAAGGTGGTGCTGAGCACCCGCTTCAGGAGCGCCAGGATATCCTCGGAGAAGTTGAAGGCGATCGCGAATCCGACGCCGATGCCGATGAGCGAGACGATCAGTCGCCTTCGGAGCTCCTCCAGGTGGGAGAGGAAAGGCATCTTGTCATCAGCCATCGGGCTGATCACTCTTGGAAGGAGCCGGCTCGGCAGGAGCGGCTTTGGGGGAAGCGGCGGGCGGTTGCGGTGAAGCTTTTTCCTCTTCCTCGAGGCGGAGATCGGCGCTCAGTCCCGCTTTGAGCTCCTCGGAGGCTCGCTTAAACTCCGCCAGGCCGCGGCCCAAGGCCCTGCCCAACTCCGGGAGCTTCTTGGGACCGAAGACCAGCAGGGCGACGATAAAGATGACAATCAGTTCGGGCATCCCGATGCCGAACATGGAACACTCCCTTAAGAAAAGGCTACAGGGAGGGAGGGAGCGGTGTCAAGCCGATTTTCCCGCTACGTCAGCGGTAGAAGACCCGCTTGAGCTGTTCCACTCCTTTGGTGGACGTCAGCGCTAGGATCGTGTCGTTGGGGTGGAAGGTGGTACTTCCCCGAGGGAAGACGATCTGGTCTCCTCGGATGATGGAGATGAGGACACTGTCTCCCGGAAGTGGGAGGTCCTTCAATGGAACACTCAAGGCCGGAGAGTCAGGAGGGAGCACGAGCTCCACGATCTCAAGGTCGCCCTTTCCGAGGGCCAGCAGAGGGATGATCTCGGTGGTGATCGCCCCCTGCTCGATGAGGTTGCAGATGATACCCGTACTGGACACGGTGAGGTCAATCCCCAGCTTGTCAAAGGTCGTCCGGTTTCTCGGATCGACGACACGTGCAATCACCCTTGGAACCTTTAAGAGGCGCCTGGCGATGAGACAGGCGACCAGGTTTGTTTCGTCCTGATCGGCCACGGCGATCAGGACATTGGCCCGCTCGGTCCCCGCCTTCCGGAGCAGGGCGACGTCGCACTCCCCCCGCACAACAACCTCACCACACTCCTCCGTGAAGAGCCTGCACCGGTCTTCGTTCGGCTCGATCACGGTCACCTCGTGCCCAC
>JBOHQS010000143.1:0-5450 GCA_050732295.1 Methylomirabilales bacterium (SeqCode) | reverse complement strand
CCTCGGTTGGCTTCCGTCCCCGGCGGATATGGGCAAAGTACGCCTCCACCTCGTCCAGGCTCCTCGGCGTCCCGTAGGCCATGAGCAGCACCGCGATCATCCTCTGGCTCCTTGGGCGTGGACCCAATCCACGAGGCGCGCAACACGCTCTGGTGGGGTGGCGGGAAGGATGCCATGGCCGAGGTTGAAGATGTGGCCGACGAGCATCCGCCCTTCCTTCACGATCGTCGAGGCCTTCGCCAACAGGTCCTCTTCATGGCCGAGGAGCAGGGTAGGATCGAGGTTCCCCTGGAGGGCGTAGGTGTTGTCGAAGATGCCCTTCGCCTGAGTCAGCGAGACCCGCCAGTCCACCCCCATCACCTCCACGGGCAGGGTGGCGAACTCGGGGAAGAGGTGAGCACTTGCCGTGCTGAAGTAGATCCGAGGCACCCCATTGCCGACCTGCTCGAGCTGCGCGTTCAGGTAGGGTTTGACCCGTTCGCGGAAGTCCTCCGGTGACAGGACGCCCACCCAGGAATCAAAGATCTGGACCATCTGGACCCCCGCCTCGATCTGCCCCTTGAGGTACAGGGCGAGATTATCGGCGAGTCGTTTCATCAGGCCCTCCCACTCCCGAGGATATGTGTGGAGAAAGGCCCGCGTCCGGGGATAGTCACGAGAGGGCTTGCCCTCGATCAGGTAGGAGGCAAAGGTGAAGGGTCCGCCGGTAAAGCCGATGAGCGGACGATCCAGCTCGCGGCGGAGGAGGCGGATGGCCTCAAAGGTGAACTCCACCCCGCCAAGATCCAGGGGTGGCAGCACGGCCAGCTCCGCGGGCGTGAAGGCCTTCTGCAACACAGGGCCTCTTCCCTCGACCAGATCAAAGGACACCCCCATCCCCCAGAGGGGGACGAGGAGATCCGAGAAGAGGATGGCGGCATCGAGATCGAAGCGGCGGAGCGGCTGAAGCGTGGCCTCGACCGTGAGTTCCGGGGTCTGGCAGATCTCCTCCATCGAGTGTTTTTCCCGGAGCTTCCGGTACTCCGGGAGGTACCGGCCCGCCTGACGCATGATCCAGATGGGTGTCGTGTCTACAGGCTTTCGGCGGGCCGCATTGAGAATCCGCTCACGCATTTTTCCCACCACGTTGCTTCACCCTCGCATCCGGACCGACAGGTACAGGATCACGATGCCCAGGGTCAGATTCGTCCGCCCGATCCAGAGCGCGGCGGTGAAGAAGCCCCCCTTTCGCCGAGCGGCGGCGGGCGCAATCCAGAAGTCATGGAGGACCTTGAGCACAAGGGCGATGCCCACGAGCGTGAGCTTCAGTGGCAGGGGCCACCCATGCCAGTCCCATCCGCGTTGCACCAAATATGCCCCCGTCGTGAGCAGCAGGGCAAAGGCGATCCAGGAGAGGACCCGGAACGTTCTGCCGAGCTCGCGCATGGCGGGGGGGGTCGTCCGGAGTCGCGGGGCCACGGCGAAGAAGAGGATGGTTCCCCCGATCCACGCGACCGCCGAAAGGAGGTGCAGAAACAGCATGCTGGGATAGATCATGACTCGCTCCGACAGGTTGGAGTCTCGCCTGCACGGTTGGCGGACCTACGTCTCGGGTTGGGAGGCGAGCTCGAGGAGGACCCGATTTCCCCATCCGAAGTGTTTCTCGGACAGGACAAAAACGCGCTCCGCTAGGAACTGAAAGCACCGGAGATCGAGACTTTCCTGCACCACGGCCCGAATGGAGAAACGTCTCCGGGCCCGGGGGAACCGGCGGAGGTAGATCCGGATGGCCCGGAGCGCCTCTGTCTCCCGCAAGAGTGCCACCGTCCCCTCTATCTGGAGACCCCGAAGAGGTCGGGTTTCGTTGGGATGGATGGCCGCAGCCACTCGGGGTCGCGCCGACAGATTCTGCACGTGGCGGGTGGAGAGGCGGGACATGAAATAGAGGGAGACCCCCGAGGCGGTGGGTTCCCAGGCGTAAATGACGGGCGTGGCCCAGGGACCGTCTGCTCCCCATGTCGCGAGGGTCATGATCCGGTTCTCCTCGAGGAGGGAGAAACAGACCTCACGAAGCAGCGTGGGGTCCCGGGACATCGCCGCGCACGGGATCAGTGGGTATGGGGTTCTTCACTGGGGTCTTCCTCGCCGAAGACCTCACGGAGCACGTCCTGGAGCGACCCATGCCGCCCGGTGAAGATCGGGGTGTCACGGCGGGTGTACAGTCGACCCGCCGTGCTCCGGAGCGCGGTGACCAGTTCGGAAAAGCGTTTCAGGTCATCCGTTTCGTATCCCACCACGAACTCCCAGTCAGCAATCCCGGTAGAGTAGACCAGCACCTGGTCGATCTCTGTGAAGGCGTGCCCCACCCGCGCGTGGTCCTTCATCATGGCCCGCCGGTCATCGGCAGAGAGCTGGTACCAGTCGTGGGTCTTGATGAACGGGTAGACCACCAGATAACGTTTCCGTTCTCCTGGCACCTGGACGCTGATGCCGCTCTGGCCGGTGTACTGCGAGGGGCGCACGTAGCCCCAGAGGCTCGCCGTCAGTTCCAGGTTCGTCTGGAGAAAGCGGCCGCCCGCCCATTGATAGGCCTCGATCTCATCCGCCGCCAGCCAGAATCCCAGGTCCGCCGAGGCGCGGAGCCCCACAAGGCTGTAGGGGTAGAGGGCCACGACCCCTGGGAATTTCTGGGCTTCTTCCGTCGCGCGCCGGACCCGCTCCCTCATCTCGGGCGTGCGCAGCCCTTGGGGAACCCGGAAATAGAGAAACCCATGCACCTGTATCTCAGTCATTTCGCCGTCTCCCTCCTCGGGGGGTGACACAAACCTGCATCGTACTATATGCCCGGAGGCCATCCGGGGTCAACCGAATCCGTGGAGGGGAGGCGGTCTTGATCTTGCATGGGGAGGGGCGATCCGGCCCGAATCATGCTATGGTATGAGGACCGGCGACGCGAGCAGCAGGGGTGCAGACAAGGGCCTTGTGCGCGTCGTTCCAATTGGTGAGAATCACACACAGGAGGCGCTGGCCGACGCCGGCCAGTGCCTCCCAGAGATGAACGGAACTGAGCAATGACGCAGCGAGTGGAGATTTCATGTTGCCCGCAGCCTGAGGGTGTACTCGAGCGGCGGGTGGCGGAGCCCGGCTTTGCGCCGCGGCCTGCCGAGGACGCCGGGGCGTCGCAACGGCGCCGGATGGCGGTCCTCACCGCCGTCTGCTTGCTCGCGGTGGCGGCAGGCGCACTCCTCGAGCTCGTCTCCGGGGTTCCCCGGGTCGCCCCACTCGCCTTTTTCGTCCTCGCATATCTGTCCGGTGGGTACTACAGCACCAGGAACGCCATTGCCGCCCTGCGCGAAAGGACCGTTGACGTCAACCTCCTCATGGTGACGGCGGCCGTCGGCGCCGCCACAATCGATTACTGGCAGGAGGGGGCGGTGTTGATGTTCCTCTTCTCGCTCTCGAACACGTTAGAGTCGTTCGCGATGGCCCGGACACGGCGGGCCATCACTCAACTGATGACGCTCAGCCCTGAGGACGCCCGGGTCCGCCGCAACGGTGAGGAGGTCCGCGTGCCGGTCGCGGAGCTCCGGGTGGGTGAGGTCGTGATCGTCGGGCCCACGGAGCGCATCCCGATCGACGGGGAGGTGCTGGCGGGGCGGTCGGGGGTCGATGAGTCTCCCATCACGGGCGAGTCGATTCCGATGGAGAAGGGGCCGGGCGATGGGGTGTACGCCGGCTCCCTCAATCAGCAGGGAGTGCTCGAGATCCGGATGAGCCGTCCGGCCTCCGAAAGCACCCTCGCCCGCGTGATCCGCCTCGTGGAAGAGGCTCAGAGTCAGAAGGCCGAGGCGCAGCACCTGACCGAGTGGATCGGCCGCTACTACACGGCGGCCGTTCTGGGGGGTGCGGCCCTGTTCATCCTGATCCCGCCACTCTTCCTCGGATGGCCCTTCGTGCTGACCTTCTATCGGGCGATGACACTCTTGGTGGTTGCCTCGCCCTGCGCCCTCGTGATCTCCATCCCGGCGGCCGTCCTTTCCGCCATTGCCGGCGGCGCCCGCGACGGGATCCTTTTCAAGGGAGGGATCACCCTCGAGCAGGCGGCAGCGGTCCGGGTCGTGGCGCTCGACAAGACGGGGACCCTGACCGAGGGCAAGCCACGCGTGACCGATGTCCTTGCACTGGGCCAGGAGGACGGCAATGCGGTGCTCGGTCTGGCGGCTGCCGTCGAGGTCCGCTCGGAACATCATCTGGGCAAGGCGGTGGTCGAGGCAGCGGGCGAGAGCGGGTTGCCCGTTGTTCCGGCCGAAGAGATCGAGACCTTCCCGGGGCGCGGGATCCGCGGGGTCGTGCAGGGACGGCGCGTCTGGGTGGGGAACCAGGGGTTGATGCGCGAGACCGGCGTGGGGTTCGATGGCGTGGTGCTATCGCGGATCCAGGCGCTCGAGTCTCAGGGGAAGACCGTTGTCGTGGTCGGCGCCGAGCGCCCGCTCGGGTTGATCGCGGTCGCCGATACGGTCCGGCCGGCAGCCCGCCGGGTCATGGAGGAGCTCCGGCGCCAGGGGATCACCCATCTGGTGATGCTGACCGGGGACAACGCGCGTGTCGCCAAGGCGGTCGCGGAGGAGATCGGGATTTCCGAGTGGCGCGCGGGGCTCTTGCCGGAGGAGAAGGTGGCGGCGGTGCGTGAACTCGTCGCCACCCGCGGTCCGGTCGCGATGGTCGGAGACGGTGTCAATGATGCGCCGGCCCTGGCCGCGGCGACCGTCGGAGTGACCATGGGCGGGGCGGGGACCGATGTGGCGCTCGAGACCGCCGATGTCGTCCTGATGGCTGACGACCTGACGAAGCTGCCGCGGGCCCTGGAGCTGAGCCGCCGCTGCCGGCGGGTCATCCTGCAGAATCTCGGGTTCGCGGGGCTGGTGATCCTGGGACTGGTGACCTCGACCCTGATCGGGTGGATGACGCTCCCCGTCGGCGTCGTGGGTCACGAGGGGAGCACCCTGCTCGTCGTCTTGAACGGCCTCCGACTCTTGCGCCGTCCCACCATCTGAGCTCCGCGGACATCTCTCAGGCTCCACCTCAGGCTGGCTTCCTTCCACGATGGTCCGGGGCCGCAGCCGTTCAAACACCCCATGAAACTCGCATGCAAATGGGCCTTGTGTCTCGGAGGGGAGCGGGGTATCCTACGCTTGGCGTGACCGAAGAGCTGTTCGGTGACATGCGCGGCTTGGACCTTTGGACCTACTGGAGAGGGCCTCATACGGAGACGCGGATGCGCGTTGAAGACTGGATGCGGCGGAGACCGGTGAGCATCTCGCCGCAGGAGACGCTGCGGACCGCTTGGCGCATCATTCGCGAGCACCGGATCCGGCACCTGCCGGTCGTGGAACAGGGTCGATTGGTCGGGATCGTCACCGACCGGGACCTCCGGCACGCGCTTCCCTCCCGGGCGGCGAGCCTCGAGATGC
>JBOHQS010000142.1:0-5452 GCA_050732295.1 Methylomirabilales bacterium (SeqCode) | reverse complement strand
TCCGTCCCGCAACTGCTCCATCTTCTGCTTGGCGAGCTCCACCGCCTTTGTCCGCCTCCCCGCGGCCCCGACATTGGAGTAGCCGGTGGAAAATAGACCGGCAATGGCCAGGAGAACCACGCCAAGAATGGCGGCGGCGATCAGGACCTCCACAAGTGAAAATCCGCCGGCGCTTTTCATGGAATCGTCACGCCGGGGGCGACAGCGACACTGCACTGAATGAAAACCCTCCATTCGACCGAACAAAAAGCGACAGTGACCCCTATCTGTATCGCTTACTTGCAGTAAGCGTACCAGGAAATGCCTTCCGAGTGTAAGTATATGATTTCACAAAATAATCACGGTCTTTGGGTCCTGGCCTAGCCTTGCCCTTCGCCGTGGATTAGGCCGGTCACTTTGTCACAGCCTTTGCCTGCCTTGCTCGGCGTATCGGGATAACACAGGATCCAAGATGGTGGCGGGAATCAGGGTCACGCGGGGTGCCGGAATGGACCGGTGTGATCGGGGCGGGATTGTTGGGGTCAGCTGGCGGGTCCCAAAGATGAATCCCTGCGGAACGCTGCTGGAGGTGAAGCTGCCGATTTTCCCTGCAGCCGCCCAGAATCCGTCAGCAGGGTGGCATCTCTTGCTGGGTGAAGCCCTTCAATCTTGGCAGCTTCCAGCCTGCCAATGCTGGCACAGGAATTGCGAGGAAACCCTGCTGAGGGGAAACGATGACAGAAAACCGAAACTTGATTGAATGCCCGACGTGCCGGGGTGGGAGAGATCCGCGCTACGCACTCCGGCCGTGTCCGCGCTGTTGGGGCTCCAAGAAGCTGCGCCAGCTCCCCTCCCCCATCCGGACAGCGATGGTCACTTTGGTCCGAGGACTCACGACGCGAGTCATGAAGCTGATTCCTGGGGCCAAACAACGCCGCCCCTGACAGCCGCTCGCCGTCACGGCCTTGGCCTGACCTCTTTCACGACCGCCTCGCCGGCACCCCCCTTCCCGCTGAAGGCAACCGCGATGAAGAGCTCCAAGCTCAATCGATCCTGAAGATCGAGGCTGGTGAACCTCAGCCGATGCAGGCATGGGGTGGCCTGTCCCCACGGAGCAGCGTCGTTCTCGATGGCCACTTCCTCTCCCGACACGAAAGCGGCAAAGCAGAGCCCGTGCAGGTGCCCTCATGAAATGTAACTATCTGATCCTGCGGTCGAAGGGCACTCACCGCGGACAGGGAGCGGGATAGCAGAGGACGACGAAGCAGGCCAATCTGGCATGGACCCATTCAGGCCGGACACTTTGTCCCGCACGAGGATGAAAGGGGCAGCACCTTCGGCCCCTCGCTCCAGGGCCTCCCGCGGCGACCCTGATCGCCGGCTTACGGCCCGGGTCCCTCCGTGTTCACGCTCCGTGCACGGAAGTGGCACGAATCGCGCCTCGGTTTCCCAGGCCGCCGCCTGCCGAGGGGCCCCGCCGCTTCCGGCAATGTCGCTCGGGGCCTACACGTGCTGCCCAGCGGGAAGCCGAGGGAGGGACGGATTCGCGAGGAAGGCGGAATCTGCAGGACGCCGGACGATCGGACTTCGGCCAACGGGTGGCGGAGGCCGGGCGCCCAGCCGCCCGGAGGAGAATTTCGCCACCGCTGTTTCCTGCCTGATGGAATAATGATGCGTGAAGTCTCCGAGGACGGCTGGGGTGGCCGACGACAGGACCCGTTGGCCACGGAGGTCGCCCCGAGAGGCCAGGAGGGAGGAGCCTACCGTGCTGCTCCTCTCACTCGACGACGAGTGCCCCGGCCATATCCACGCCCCCCCGACCCCCGTGATAATCGCAGTAGTAGGGGATCGTCCCGGCCTCCGTGACGGTGAACGCAAAGATCCCACCGGCGGGCAGATCGCCGGAATCAAACTTTCTATCATCGGCGATCACGGTGTGGGTCTCGCGCTCTTGGTTGATCCAGACCACCGCCGTCCCCTTCCGGACCGTCACCTGCTTCCGTGTGAAGACGAATTCATCCATCACGATGATGACCATCGGCGGCGCATCCGCCGTCAGTCTGGGGATCCCCTCGCGCTCTGCGCGCCCGGCGAGCATGACGACGTTCTCGATCTTCCCCCCCACCGCACCCGGGTCAGCCGCAGCGATCACGGCGAGGGCGTCAGTGCGGATCGTCTTGAGCCAGCCCCCCACCGTCTCCGCCAGCGGGGCAACCGGGCCCTCCGGAGCCGCCTTCGTCAGCGCCCGCAGATAGTTCAGCAGGCCAATGCCGTCTCCGGGATCCTCTACCGATCCACTCTTGTCGAGGTCGCCATAGGGGGTCCCCGTCTTGCCTTCGATGAGGTTGACAAGCCGTTCCGCAGCACGCCTGACTGCCTGCACATCCCGGCGCTCGGCCGCACGCCGCAGCTCGCCGGCCTGGCTCACGAGATCGCCGCCGGCCTGGCGGAACCGCTCGAGGGACGCGGTGAAGGTCGTCACCGGTTTCGGGAGCAGGTACCGGTAATAATAGATGCCGATCCCCAGGACGAAGATCACCGTCCAGAGCCACAGCGTCCAACGCATCATTCGCCTGAAATCGCGCACCCGCAAGCGCGCAGGAAGGAGCCCTGTGCGCATGCGCAGGATCACATAGATCCCGGCCCCCTGCGCCACGACCCCGAGCAGGCCGTGAATCAGCATCAGCCTCGCCACGATCCCTCCGGTCGTGCCGCCCAGGATCACGTACTGGTAAAAACTGGGCACCATCACCATGAGAATAAAGAAGAGATTCGCCATCACCATCGTCGTTTGCATCGCGGCGTGCCGGGTGACCTGCCCGGTGCGGGCGAAATAAAAGCCGATCCAGAGACCGATGAGCAACACAATCTGCGCCGCCAGATTGATGTCGGCAGCCAACCGCGTGCCGAGCAGGACCTGCATGATCACCTCCAAGAAGTGCGAGTCAGGTTTTTAGCCAAAGATTCAAACGCAACCAGACGGGAAGGGCTCGCACCTTCGGCCCTTCGCTTGAGGCCTCCTATCATGCAGCCTCGAAAGGGAGCCGAAGGTGCTGCTCCCTTCGCAAACTCTTGACCGGTGGAATACTCGGCCGACGAGCGGGACGGCCCTTCCTCGGCTGGGTCCATGCGGGGTGTTCTGACCGCAAAAGCGATTGACGAGTCTCTGAAACTCTGCCATAAAATAGGGCCGACTGCCATGCCCATCACAGAGGAGGTGAGAGCGTGAAACGGTATCTGGTCCTCTGGTCCGTTGCCGCCCTGTTCGCGGCGGGCTGTGCCAGCACGTATCGTCCCCCTCTCGACCCCACCTTCACCACCGATCGCGCCAAACTCGACAAGGACCTCGCAGAATGTGAGCAGATCGCGCGCTCGTACGCTCCAGATCCCGGCTCAAAGGCAGTAGAATCGGGAGCCGTCGGGGCCGTGGGCGGAGCTGCAGGGGGAGCAGCCATCGGGGCGATCGGCGGCGCCATCGGCGGGAGCGCGGGAAGGGGAGCCGCCATCGGCGCGGGGACCGGAGCGGCTGTCGGCGCTACCGGCGGCGCCATTGCCGGCGGCACCTCCGCCCAGTCGCAGTTCGAGACCGCCTACGACGCCTGCATGCGGAACCGGGGGTACAAACTCCTGAAGTAATCCCCCGCGGACTCCGCGCATCGATTCTCCGGTAATCTCCACCTCCATGTGGCCGGGGGAGACAGTTTTTTCTTCCCCGGCCGCATCCTTTTTCCCCTCCGTCGCATCATTTCCCGAGCAAATCAGGGGTCACCCACACAGGGGTCACAGCGATCAGGGGAATTTCAGCAAGGCATCGAGCAGGGTGCCGGTGAACAGCGTGATGCTGATGATCCCATTCACATTAAAGAAGGCGGTCTGGAGCCGCGTCAGACCGTGGCGGCGGACCGTGGCGTGCTCGTATCCCAGGAGGATGACGACGATGGCGAGTCCAAGGTAATAGAGCGGGCCCAGGTCGAGAAGCTGGCCCACGATCCCCAGCAGGATGGGGACCGCGGTGTGAAGGACGAGGCTCACCCGCATCGCCACCTGGCCCCCGAGTCGTGCCGGAATAGAATAGAGACCGTAGGCGCGGTCGAATTCGATATCGGCCAGGGCATACAGGATGTCAAAGCCGGCCACCCAGCACAGGACGGCCAGCCCCAGCAGCAGCGGTGGCAGGTCCACCCTGCCGAGAATGGCGATCCAGGCGCCGATCGGGGCACACGCCAGGCAGAGCCCCAGGATCAGGTGGGACCAGGCGGTAAAGCGCTTGGTGTACGAGTAGAAGACCGTCAGGCCGATGGCGACGGGCGAGAGGTAGAGACACAGCCGATTCAGTTGGGCCGCTGCAAAGACCAGGAGGCCGAAGGACACGATCACAATCACCAGGACCGTCAGCGGGCGGATCAGGCCCACGGCAAGAGGACGACGGGCGGTCCGCGGGTTCAAGGCATCCAGCTCCATGTCCGCCAGCCGGTTCACCCCCATGGCGCCGGTCCTGGCACCCACCATCGCCACCAGAATCCAGAGGACTTTCTCACCATCCGGCCACCCCTGGGCGGCCAGGACTGCACCTGTCAGGGCGAAGGGGAGGGCAAAGATCGTATGCGGGAACTTGATCAGCTCGAGAAAAAGACCGAGCTGTTGGAAGAGGCCGAGGGCTTTGCGCTCTTCAACCATGCCGGGCGGCCTTTCTCCCCTGGTGGACGGTCACGATCCTGAAGGTCAGATGCACCACCGACACATCGTTGAATCCCGCGTCCTCCATCAGGGCCTGCAACCCCTCCGGCGAGGGAAAGCCGTCCACCGAGGCCGGAAGATACTCGTAGGCGGCCCGGTTACCCGACACGAGACCGCCGATCCAGGGCAAGATCCGATGGGAGTAAAACCGGTAGAGTGGTCCAAGGAGGGGGGACGAGGGGGTGGAGAATTCCAGGATGATCGCCCGTCCGTCGGGCTTCAGGACCCTCGCCATCTCCCGGAGCCCCCGTCGCCGGTCGGCGATGTTCCGAACCCCGAAGGCCACAAAGGCCCGATCGAAGGTCGCGTCGGCAAAGGGGAGCTCCTCGGCCGGGGCAACCGCAAAACGGATCTGATCCGCCGCGTTCGCCCTCTTGGCCTTGTGCAGGCCGCGGATCAGCATCGGTTCACAGTTATCCACGGCGATGACCCGCGCCCCCGAACCCTGCCGAACGATCTCGAGCGCCACATCGCCGGTCCCCGCGCAGAGGTCGAGGACATCCCCGCCCCTGGGGATCTGGCCCAGGGCAACCGCAACCCGGCGCCAGTAGACGTCCCGACGAAGGCTGAGCAGGCGGTTGAGCAGGTCGTACCGCCCCACGATCGACGCGAACATGCGCCGCACCTCTTCGCGCCTTGCCGTCGCAGGGTCGGCTCCCATGGCGACCATCCCTCATCAGGGCGGTGACTGTTCGAGCCCGCAGACTGCACAGGGTTTCCCCGGGGGTGACTGGCA
>JBOHQS010000141.1:0-5478 GCA_050732295.1 Methylomirabilales bacterium (SeqCode) | reverse complement strand
AGATTCGGATTAGGGGAGGGGCCCGCGGACCTCACGGGCCGATGACGGTCCCGGGTGATAAGTCGATCTCCCACCGTGCCATCATCCTGGGTGCCTTGGCAGAAGGGGTCACCGAGGTCTCGGGGTGTCTCAGGTCGGAGGACTGCCAGCGCACCCTGGGCGCGTTTCGGGCCCTGGGAGTGGAAACTGAGGGATGGGAGGGAGATACTCTCCGGATCTATGGAAAGGGACTCCATGGACTCCGAGAGGCGGCGGACACCCTGGACTGTGGTAATTCCGGAACCACGATCCGCCTCCTGGCAGGCGTGCTGGCGGGGCAGCCTTTCCTCTCCGTCCTGACTGGGGACGCATCGCTGAGGCGCCGGCCCATGGATCGGATCATCCAGCCCCTCACCCAGATGGGGGCGGAGATCTGGGGTCGGGCTCACGATACGCTCCCCCCCTTGGCGGTCCGGGGGGGGAGCCTTCGCGGGGTGACGTACCGCTCCCCGGTCCCGTCGGCCCAGGTGAAATCCGCAATCCTTCTGGCCGGCCTCTTTGCCGAGGGACCGACGACCGTCATCGAGCCGGCAGCCTCGCGGGATCATACCGAGCGCATGCTCACGGCCTATGGGCAGCGGGTGGAGCCAAGAGAGCGGGAGGTGACACTCATCCCCGCAGGGACCCTTCAGGCCACCTCTATTTCGGTTCCGGGAGATTTCTCGTCGGCCGCCTTCTTCCTCGTGGCCGGCCTCATCCTTCCCGACTCCGACCTCACCATCGAAGGGGTTGGAGTGAATCCTACCCGCACAGGTCTCTTGGACGTTCTCCAGGCGATGGGGGGGAAGGTGCAGGTCTCTCCGGTGGACGAAAAGACCGGAGAGCCGCGCGCCCATCTCAGGGTCCGTGCGAGTCACCTGAAGGGGGTCAGCATCGGGGGAGACCTGATTCCCCGCCTGATTGATGAGATCCCGGCTCTGGCGGTGGCCGCCGCCTGCGCCGAGGGAAAGACGGTCATCCGGGACGCCGCCGAGCTCAGGGTCAAGGAATCCGATCGCATCCGGACTATTGCCGCCGAGCTGAGTCGCATGGGGGTTCGTACGGAAGAGCTCCCGGATGGGCTCATCATCCATGGCGGGCGCGGCCTTCGGGGGGCTCGGTGCGAAGGCCACGGGGATCATCGGGTGGCCATGGCGCTGATCGTGGCGGGGCTTCAGGCTGAGGGGGAGACGACAGTGCTGGACACGGCATGTATCCGCACTTCCTTTCCCGGTTTTGTGGAGACGTTGGAGCGTCTATTTCCCAACGCCCTGGAGCGGCGGGGATGAGCCGGCTGCCGCGCGACCTCATCATCGCCATTGACGGACCGGTGGCCGCCGGGAAGACTACGGCGGCGCGGCTTCTGGCTCGGCGACTCAGCTATTGCCACATCGAGAGCGGGGCGATGTACCGGGCGCTCGCCTGGAAGGCGCTCAAGCAGGGAAGCGATCTCTCGGACCCGGTGGCCCTCGTGAATCTCCTGTTCCAGACCACGCTGGAACTTCGACCGACCGCTGAGGGGTTTGTGGTTCTGGTCGATGGGGAGGACATCACCGATGTGCTCCGCTCACCCAAGATGCAGGCTGCTGCCTCTGTCCTGTCCGTCCATGCCAGTGTGCGAGAGAAGCTCGTGGAGAAGCAGCGGGAGCTGGGGGCTCAGGGCGGGGTAGTGATGGATGGCCGCGACATCGGAACGGTGGTCTTCCCCGATGCCGCCATGAAATTCTACCTCACTGCCTCCCTGGACGAGCGAGGCCGTCGCCGCTTTCGGGAATCCTCCCAGGAGCTCGGGACCATCGAGACGACCCTGGAGGAGGTGGCCACACGAGATCGGCGGGACACGGAGCGGGTGGCCTCACCGCTCAAACCGGCACCGAACGCCATCCTCATCGATACCACGCTGCTCGGCCCGGAGGAGGTGGTGAGGCAGATGGAGGCCGAGATCCATCGGACATTCAAGAACTCACACGATATTTCGCTTGCGTGATGGATACAAGATGGTTAAAATAAAGGGCTTTGAGGGGTGTCAGGAGGTCTGTCCGCGTGTGGTATCGGGCACTGCAAATTTTCCTCCCCCGGATCATGCCGCTCTTCGATTTCCGTGTGGTGGGGAAGGAGGGGGTTCCCTCCACGGAGGGCGTGATCCTGGCTGCCAATCACGTGAGCTACGTCGACCCGCTGTTCATCGGCGTAGCCCTCGTGGAGAGGCAGCTCCACTTCCTCGCCAAGGAAGAACTCTTCCGGTCCCCGCTGTTTGGGTCGCTCATTCGAGGCCTTCACGCCTTTCCCGTGCGCAGGGGCCAAGGGGACACCGGGGCGATCAAGCAGTGTTTGCGCCTTCTCGCGGAGGGAGAAATGCTCCTCATGTTTCCCGAGGGGACACGTGGGGATGGGATGGCCCTGCTGGAGGCAGAGGGGGGCATTGGATTTCTGGCGGCACGCTCCGGCTGTCCGGTGGTCCCCGTATACGTGCAGGGCACCGATCACGTCCTGCCGCGCGGGAAGCGGATTCCCAGGTTGCGCCCCGTAACGGTCTACTTCGGTCGGCCGCTCAGGCTGGCGGTGGAGACCAACCGCACGGAGTCCCGGTGGAGCTACCGTCAGCTGAGTGAACAGGTGATGAAAGAGATTGGTGCACTGAGGGTGCGGGCCCATTCTTCGGCATCGTAAGACTTATCTCCATAAGATCTTCGCCAGGAGGAACAACCGGGGATGAATATGAAGGAGAGACCACGCGACACTCGAGAGGGGCCAGGGGATCGGACCTCGGCCAAAGATACGGAGGGGCGACAACCGACCCTCACCATGCAGGAGATCTACGACCAGACCTTCAAGGACATCCTCGAAGGAGAGATCGTGAAGGGAAAGGTCGTTGAGATCGGAGCCGATTCGGTCATGATTGACATCGGGTACAAGTCCGAGGGCAGCGTCCCCGCCAGGGAGTTTCTGAACCCCCAGGGCCAACTGACGGTCCACGTAGGGGATGTCGTGGACGTGTACCTCGAATCCAAGGAGGACAGCGAGGGGCTCGTCGTCCTGAGCCGAGAAAAGGCAGAGAAGATCAAGGTGTGGGATGAGATCAGCAAGGTCCATGAAAAAGGTGGGGTCGTCCAGGGGACTATTGTCGGGAAGACGAAAGGGGGGCTCATCGTGGACATCGGGGTCCGGGCATTCCTCCCCGGCTCCCAGGTAGACCTGCGGCCCGTCCGGGACCTCGACCGCGTGATCGGCAAGACGTTCCCGATGAAGATCATCAAGCTGAACCAGCGACGGGGCAACATCGTCCTCTCCCGGAGAGAGCTGTTGGAAGAGGAGCGCAAGGGACTCAAGGAGAAGACCCTCGCCACGCTGGTAGAAGGGAAGGTCCTCAGGGGGAAGGTCAAGAACATCACCGAATACGGAGCCTTCATCGATCTCGGCGGGCTCGACGGCCTCTTACACATCACCGACATGTCGTGGGGGCGGATCGGACACCCCTCGGAGCTTTTTGCGGTGGGGGGGGAGGTCGAGGTCGTGGTCCTCAAGTTCGACCGCCAGACGGAACGGGTCTCGCTGGGATATAAACAGCGTCTCCCGGACCCCTGGGAAAGCGTCACCCAGAGATTTCCGCCAGGGACGAAGGTCAAGGGAAAGGTGGTCTCGATCACCGATTACGGGGCATTCGTCGAACTCGAGCCGGGGACAGAAGGCCTCGTCCACATCTCGGAGATGTCCTGGACCCAGCGGGTCAAGCACCCGTCGAAGGTGGTGACCGTGGGCGATGTGGTCGAGGTTGTCGTCCTCGATATCGATCAGTCGGCTCGGCGCATCTCCCTCGGGATGAAGCAGGCGGAACCCAATCCGTGGGACGCCTTGGAACAACGGTATCCCGCAGGAACCCGCGTGGAGGGAAAGGTCCGAAACCTCGTCGACTTCGGCGCCTTCGTTGAACTGGAAGATGGGATCGACGGGCTCATCCACGTCTCGGACATATCATGGACCAAGCGGGTGAAGCATCCTTCGGATATCCTGAAAAAAGGGGACCGCGTCGAGGCCATCGTGCTCCATGTGGACAAGGCGGCCCGCCGCATCTCTCTGGGGCTCAAGCAAACCCATCCCGACCCCTGGAAGACCATGGTCCCGGAGCGATACCGGATCGGCATGGATGTCACGGGAAAGGTGGTTCGGATTACCGATTTCGGGGCCTTCGTTGAGCTTCCCGACGGCATCGAGGGGCTGCTCCACGTCTCCGAGCTGTCCGAGGGACGCGTGAACCGACCGGAGGACGTGATCAAGGTCGGTGAGGAATTGACATTGAAAATCATCAAGCTGGACACGGATGATCGCAAACTGGGACTGAGTCTCCGGGCTTACCAGGAGGCCGCTCGGGAACAGGCGAAAGGGGAGTAGCCCATGCGTGCGGAGTGGAAGCGTCCCTTTGTCCGCGCCGTGATCGTCACGGGTGGGATTGGACTCGTGTTCTTCCTCCTGATCTTCGCGGCAGCGTTCTTGCTGGGCAACTGGGAACAATTCGGGGGCCCCAAGGTCGCCCTGCTGGAAGTCGATGGCATCATCTCCGAACCGGAGGGGATCATCGAGCAGATCCGGCATCATATGGAGAATCGGACGGTTCAGGCCTTCGTCATCCGCATCAACAGCCCGGGAGGAGGCGTCGCCGCCTCGCAGGAGATCTATCAGGAGATCAAGAAGATCCGCCAGGTCCATTCCAAGCCGGTGGTCGCCTCTCTCTCGACGGTGGGGGCATCGGGAGGCTACTATATTGCTGCGGCGGCCGACAAGATCGTGGCCAATCCCGGAAGCATCACGGGAAGCATCGGGGTCATCATCCATATCCCCAACGTCTCGGACCTGCTGCAGAAGGTGGGGATTCGATCGGTGGTGATCAAGAGTGGGCCGTACAAGGATATGGCGTCGACAACGCGAGACCTGTCTCGCGAAGAGCACCAGTTGCTCCAGCGGCTGATCGACGACATCCATGATCAATTCATCCAGGCGGTGGTCGAAGGGCGCCAGCTCTCGCGGCAGCAGGTCGAGAACGTCGCCGACGGTCGGATCCTGACCGGTCGCCAGGCCCTGGAGATGGGGCTGGTGGATCAGCTCGGGAACCTGGAGGACGCCATCGACACCGCAGCAAAAATGGGCGGCATCTCGGGCAAGCCACGGATCGTACAGGTGAAGCCGCGTGAATTCTCCCTCCTCCGGCTTTTGCTTGGCAATGCGGCCACAGCGTGGCCGCAGAAGCTTCTGGGGGGGGAGGGAGGGCAGTATTCGGTCGATTACCTGTGGATGTGGTGAAACCCGGTGGAGAGCGGAGGGGAGCGATGACCAAAGCGGACTTGGTGGAGAAGATCGCTGCGACGGTCAATCTGACGAAAAAGGAGACCGAGGTCGTCATTGATACTATCTTCGAAGGCATCGCTAAGGCGCTGGCATCGAACCAGGATGGCAAGGTTGAACTTC
>JBOHQS010000140.1:0-5530 GCA_050732295.1 Methylomirabilales bacterium (SeqCode) | reverse complement strand
GTCGCCGGATGGCGCGGGACAAAGAGGGTACAGCAGTCCTGGTCCGGCTGGATGGAGATCTCATACGTCCCGATACCTCTGGCCTGCGCCGAGATCTCCTCTTTGTCCATGCCGATCAGCGGGCGCAGCACCGGTAGCCTCACCGCCTCTTCGATCACTGTCAGGTTCTCGAGGGTCTGGGACGCCACCTGCCCGAGACTCTCACCCGTGACCAACGCCTTGGCCCCCTCCAGGCCCGCCAGGTGCTCCGCGATCCGGGCCATCAGACGCCGGTAGAGGAGGACTCGGTACGGCGCAGGGGTATTCACCACCACCTCCTGCTGGACCTCGCCGAACGGAACCAGCGTGAGCCGAGAGGTGTATTGAAAGCGCGTGAGGAGCCTGACGATCTCCCTCACCTTCTCCTGGGTCCGCCGATCCAGAAAGGGCGCGCCGTGGAAGTGGAGAAAGCTCACGAGACATCCCCGCCGCATCATCCGATAGGCCGCCACCGGAGAATCAATGCCGCCGGAGATCAGCGCGAGGACCCTTCCGGCGACCCCTACGGGGAGTCCGCCCGGTCCGGGTATCTTTTCGAGATAGACGAAGGCTTCCGTCGGCAGGATCTCGATAAAGAGGGTCAGCTCGGGGTTTTTCAGGTCCACCCTGGTCGGAAAGCGCCCCAGGACGAAGGTGCCTAAGGCTTCATTGAGCTGCTGAGAGGTGAGGGGGAAGGCCTTGTAGGCCCGGCGGGCGGTCACGCGGAATGTCTGAAAGGACCGTCCCTCCAGGGCACGTTCGGCCGTCTCCTGCAGGGCATCAAGGGTCAGGGCCGAGCGATAGACCACAGAGCAGTTGGCCACCCCAAAGACCTGGCGGATCCGGTCTGCAACGAGTCCAGCCGAGCACTCATCGTGAAGCGTGAGCACGACGCGCCCCGTCAGCTTTCGGATGCGACCCACGGGGAGGTCGGCCGTGGCCCGTTTTAGGTTGTGGACAAGCCGGTTCACGAAGAAGGGGCGATTGCGGGCCTTCAGCGCGATTTCGTGATAGTGGACCAAGAAGAATGTCATCAGACACCTCAGTGCTTCGGTTTCGGTGCCATGAAGACCAACAGGACCAGCCGGCCCGGCCCCCGGTTGACCACCCCGTGCTCCACGCCGGCAGGGGCCAGGATCGCCGAAGCCGCACCCAAATCACGCTCCTCCTTCCCGACTCGGAACCTCCCCTCTCCTTCGCAAACGACATAGACCTTGTCCGAGTCTGCATGAGCATGCGGCTTCTGGGCCTGTCCCGGCTCGAAACAATAGAGGTCCAAGAAGAAGCGATCGGTCTCTACGAGAGAGGCCTTGACCATCTTCTCGGGGGAGAACCGTTGCATGTCCTCCAGCTTGACCCACCGCACAGCTAAGCCTCGCAAAAGCTGTCAGCTGTCGGCTTCGGATCACTCAAGATGACCACTTAATGCTGACTGCTGACCGCTGACAGCGGACAGCTGATCAGTAGAATCGACTCATCGTCGGGGTAACCGCCATCCGTGCGCGGATGGCCTCGACGATCCGTCTCGGCTCGGGAACAGCGGTCACTACCGCCCCGGCGATCAGAGCAACCGGCCGGTAGAGGAGGAGCCACGGGACCTGGGCGACACTCCAGCCAGCGCTGAAAGCCACAGGGATTTCCAGGTCCCGCAGCCCGGCCATGACCCCCCGGAGGTTGACCATGACCGGGATTTTCACAAGATCCGGCTTGAGCCTCCTGAAGCGCGCCTGCTCTGCTGCTGGGTCAGCGACGCTGCTGCAATCCAGCAGCATACGCCGTCCGGCCTGCCGGCACCCGAAGACGATAGCCGAGAGGGCCTCGTCCGACAGAGAGGCCGGGACGGTGAGCCCCTCGACCCCGACCTCGAGGAGCGCTTGGGCGTCCGCCTCGGTCTCGGCCCAGCATGCCACCGGCCGGTCCGGGACCGTGCCCCTCAGCACGTGCACGAATGCCGGGCCCTCGGCCTGGAGCAGCCGGGGACCAAGCTCAAAGGCGTCCACCAGGTCAGCCAACTGACGCGCCATCTCCAGGGAACCCCCCCGATCTGGCCCGTCCAGGACGAGCTGGAGGAGCGTCGCCATCGGTGCCCCCCTGGAACTAGCCAATCCGCTGTCAGCGACCAGAGACATGAGACCGGAGACGGGAGACTGATAGCGGACTGCCGACAGCTGTTCTAGCCCCCTTCGGTCTCGAGAAATCGCTCGGCATCCATGGCAGCCATACACCCGCTTCCCGCGGCGGTCACCGCCTGGCGATACACATGATCCTGAACATCTCCGCAGGCAAAGACCCCAGGAACGCTCGTCCTGGTCCCGCCCTCCGTGACAATGTAGCCCCGTGCATCCATGCGGAGCTGCCCTGTGAACAGGGCGGTGTTGGGGCTATGCCCGATGGCGATGAAGACTCCGTTACATTCGACCTCGGTGCGCTCTCCGTTCTTCACGTGTCTGAGACGGACGCCCCTGATCCCGCTCGCCTCATCCCCCAGGATGTCCTCCACCGCGCGCTCCCACTGAAAGGCGATCTTGGGGTTCGCGAAGGCCCGGTCCTGCATGATCTTGGAGGCCCGGAGCTTATCACGCCGGTGGATCACCGTCACCTTGCTGCAGAGCTTGGACAGATACAGCGCCTCTTCCATGGCGGAATCCCCGCCCCCGACAACCGCCACCGCCTGGTCCTTGAAGAAATAGCCGTCACAGGTGGCGCAGGTCGAGACGCCTCGACCCATGAGCTGCTGCTCCGCCTTGAGGCCCAACAGGTTCGGGGAGGCCCCGGTGGCGATGATGAGGACGCGGCAGCGAAAGCGCTCTCCCTCGGCCTCAATGGTGAAGGGCCGTGCCCCGAGGTCCACCTTGGTCGCCGCCCGGTGGACGATCCGGGTCCCAAAGTGCTCCGCCTGCTTCCGCATGAGCTCCATGAGCTCTGGCCCCATGATCCCATCCGGAAATGCGGGATAGTTCTCCACCATGGTGGTCGTCGTCAGTTGCCCTCCCGGTTGGGCGCCGGTGATGAGGAGCGGCTTCAGGTTCGCCCGCGCCGCATAGAGGGCAGCGGTATAGCCG
The DNA here is from genome assembly GCA_050732295.1 of Methylomirabilales bacterium (SeqCode). Taxonomy (GTDB): domain Bacteria; phylum Methylomirabilota; class Methylomirabilia; order Methylomirabilales; family CSP1-5; genus CSP1-5. The sequence continues at coordinate 2,450 of JBOHQS010000140.1, read as the reverse complement.
GCCGGGCCTGCGCCGAGGATGAGAATATCGTGAAGCTCCATATCGGTCTCCTCACAGTGGATCGAGCGGAGGGATAACTGTCCTGTCAAGGAGAGATGAGCAGGGGAAGAAGCCCGAATGCCGAGGGCTATCGCTCCAGCGGATTGCCCGCCCGAGCCCAGGCGACCGTTCCACCTTCCAGGTTGTACAGATTGGTGCGCCCGACCGCAGCAGCAACCTCGCAGGCCACCGCGCTTCGCACTCCCTCGGCGCAAACAAAGATGAGATTGTCCTCGGTGAGCAGCTCCTGGGCCTGTGCCAGCAGCGTGTTGAGCGGTATGTGCGTCGCGTTGGGAATTCGGCCCTGGACCCATTCAAAGGGCTCTCGGACGTCGATGACCTTGTAGCCCTCTTCGATCAACGCCTGAGCGTCTTTCACCCCGACACGATGAAACGGCTCTGTCTCTTCGAACTGCGCCACGGTTTCACCTCGCTCCCACTACTCGGCCTTCCTCGAACGGCCCGATGTCGCCCGATCGCTAGCACCTCTATACCATGGTCGGTGCGATCGCGTCAAGGGATGCATGGTAGGCGCGTCGGTAGTCGGTGACCGAATTATCCGTCGTATACCTTGGCGATGAAGACCGCCAGGCTCAGGCGATCCTGAAGCTCGAGCCGGATGAACTTCACCCCATGGGGGTATGAGACCATCGCACCGTCGCGAGGGTCCGTGGACCAGGCGACTTCGACCTCAGCGTGGATGGAGCGGTCGCCCAGCGAGAGGTCGAGAGTCAGCTGCGTCCCAGAGGAGAAGCGCTCCGGCAGTTCGACCAGCAGGCCCCCTTCGCTGAGGTTGCGAATCTGGCCGGGCGTAGCCGGGCCGAGCCGCCGGTACACCACAGGGCCATCGTAGGCATAGCGGCGATGCCGTCTGCGCTCGTCCGCTGATGAACTCATGGCTCGATCACCGTTGACGGCTCGACGACTCGACTGAGCGGTTCGACGTTGCTCACCGCCCTGAGCGCGTCGAAGGGCTCGCCGAAGTCCGATGTCCGATGACAGTCATCAGTTGTCGGTCGTTCCTCGTCGGTCGTCTGTCATCGGTCATCGGTTTAACCCCCCACTACTGTTGGGCACGGACCCAGAGGGCCCGGAACACATCGGGAGGCACGCTGACCATCGCCGTCACCGCCTTGATACCCCCCACGACCATGCGGCCCTCAAGGGTGTCGTAGATGAACCCGTACGGTCCTCCATCATAGAGGCGGTCCCGGTGCGAGCAGAGGGCGGTGACGGGAAAATCCCGGTCCGCCAGCTTGCGATCGCTCATGGTTTCACAGATCAACCCTTCCGAAGTCCCATCATGGAGCTGCCCTCCATGCGAACAGAGGCTGAGGATCGAGCCCCCCCGGGCCACGACCTCTCGGCCCGTCAAGGTCTCATGAATCCGACCATCGCCCCCCCCATCGAAGAGGGCGTCCTCGTGCGCGGCCAGGGCCAGGACCTCCCCTTCGCGCCTGCCAATCTCCTTTCCGGCCAGGGTCTCATAGATGTCGCTGTAACTCCCTCCATCGTAAAGGGCCTCGCCGAACGAGCACAATGCATGGACCGTCCCCGGGCGCGCGGCGGCCTCGTGCCCGCTCAACGTTTCATAGATCCGTTGATAGCTCCCGGCATCGTAGAGGACCCCCCGGTGCGAACAGAGACTCAACACCCAGTCTTCCCGATCGGCAACCTTGGCGTCCGCAACGGTGTCATAAATCTGGCCGTACCGGCCGCCATCGTACACGCGCCCCTCGTGGAAACAGAGGGTGAGGATGAGGCTGCTCCGACGCGTGACCTCGCGAAGCTGACCGCCTTGCACGCAGCAGACCCGGTCCACGACCGCAACCACCAATCCCTCCTCCTGCCACCGGAGGGCCTCAACACCACCGAACGCCGTCTTCACTGCTGTCAATCCCTCTGTGACACCGCCGGCTCCCCCGAAAGGGCGTGGTCCCGTGCAAGACCCTCCGGGAGGAGAAAGGCAGCGAACAGCGCCAGCAGAGCCAGAAAAAATCCCGCGACGAAGGCCCCGTGGAGGGCGCTGGCCAAGGCCTCCCGAAGCCCGATGAGCAGGTGCGCGGGCAAGCCTGCCCGCACAGCCGGTTGCAGGAGGACCTCCGGATTCTGGACGAAGGCCTCGAGTTTCATGTCGGCCGCACCCGCGGCGAGAGTGCGAAGCTCGCCCCGCAGGATTCGGGCCATGACGGCCCCAAGGAGGCTGACCCCGATGGCTCCCCCGACGGTCCGCGAGAACATCGTGACGGAGGTGGCGACTCCCAACTGGCTTCTCGGGACCGTGCTCTGGACAGCAATCAGGAGGGGGGCCATCATCAATCCCATCCCCGCCCCCCCCAGCGTCATCCCCACCATGACCTCTGGCCGGGTACTCGCAATCCCGAGCCGTGCGAAGAAGAGGAATCCCACAC
>JBOHQS010000139.1:0-5543 GCA_050732295.1 Methylomirabilales bacterium (SeqCode) | reverse complement strand
GTCTCGAGCAGCCCACCGTCGCCATGCCCCACGATCGCTACGTCCTCCGGAGCTACTCCCCTGCCACCACCACCGGGGGTGGGGTCATTCTCGATCCCTATCCATCCCTCAAGCGACGCAGGCGCCCCGAGGTCGTCGCCCATCTCAAGATCCTAGAGCGGGGCTCATCGCGAGATCGTCTCCTGCAAATCTTGAAGAGCAACACCTCCCCCCTCTCTCCCTTGAGCCTACAATCCATGGCCGGCCTGGACCCCGAGGCCCTGCAGGGTGAGCTTCGAGAGCTGCTGACAGCCGGAAAAATCATCCGGCTTCCGGGGCGGGACGGAGAGGCTTACCTCCATCGGGAGATCTATGAGGATCTCTGCGGGACCATCCTGAACCTGCTCAGGCAGTTTCATGCGCAGAACCCGCTGCGAGAGGGGATTTCCAAGGAGGAGCTCCGCAGCCGCCTGGCGAGAGGGGTTGCCCCGGCTCTGTTCGCCCAGCTCTTGAACGACCTCACGGCGGCTAAAGAGGTGGCCCAGGATCGAGACCGAGTCCGCCTCACGGCGCACCGGCCCCAACTGTCGGCGGCAGAGGCGGCGCTCACCGAACGCCTCGAAACCCTCTACCGAACCGCTGGAGTGCAGCCACCCGCCGTCGACGCGGCCTTCAAGGAGGTGGGCGCGGATCGAAGAGCCGCGCAGGCGGTCTTTTTCCGTCTGGTCGAACAGAGCACCCTCATCAAGATCACGGGCGACCTGTATATGCATCGCGACGCGTACGAACAGGCGAAGGCGCGCCTCCTCGAGCATCTGGCGCAGCATTCCTCCATCTCCGTTCCGACCTTCAAGGATCTGCTCGGCATCTCCCGCAAGCACGCCATCCCGTACCTGGAGCACTTCGATCAGATCAAGCTCACCCGCCGCAAAGGCGACGACCGCGTCCTCTATGGCCGGTAGCCCCGCCGATGGAGTCCAGTGCCTACTTTCCGGTTGACAGAGGGGTGGAAGATATACGATGCTTAGATGAGAACGGGCTCGGGTGAAGGGTTGTCCCGCAGCCTGACGACAGGAGGAGTGATGTTCGGATTAGGGATTCCAGAGCTTCTGGTGATTCTGTTCATCGTCTTGATCGTCTTTGGGGCTAGCCGCCTGCCCGAGATCGGCAGCGGCCTCGGGAAGGCAATCCGAGGCTTCAAGGATGCCACGTCGGGCAAGGACGCCATCGATGTCACCCCCAAGGACAGCAAGGCGCCCGAGGAGAAGACCGAGGGACCCCGACCTGCCCCACCAGGTTAACATCCCCGCTGCCTCTTCCTCTCACAAGGAATCTCAGGGCGGTTGATCCCGCCCTTGCCTTTTGATATCGTATCCACAAGGAGACAGGCGGGCTTTCGGTGGATCCAGCGGACCTCACGCGTCGGAGGGGGCGGGGGTCTCGGTGCGGTCAGGGAGAGAGGTCGTGGTGAGGAATCCTGGCGAGGACATCGAGCGCGAGTTCGAGCGGCTCCGTTCCACCATGATCGACATGATGAAGTCCCTCTTCCAGCGCGGCCGCCCCACCTCCGTCGGGGGTTCGAGCTTTGCCCCGGCCATCGATGTCTTCGAAACGAGTTCGGCTGTCATCGTGGTGATGGAGATAGCCGGGGCCGAGCGGAAGGACATCGACATCCACCTCGACGGGCGTCGCCTCCGGATTGCCGGGGCGCGGCGCGTGGCTGCTCCGGTCGACGCACAACGATGCCACCAGATGGAGATTGAATCGGGGCCCTTCGAGCGATGGGTCTCCCTCGACTTCACCCCCTCCCGCGACGCCATCGAGGCGGTCTATCAGGACGGGTTCCTCCGTATCACCATCCCCAAGCGAGGGGACCCCAGCGTCACGTCAGTGCCGATTCTCACCGAGTAATCAGTACCCCAGGGAGGCACTCCATGACAGCGCAGGACGCAGCCCAGAGGCGACCACCCGACGCCGCTGCCCCGATTCCACGCGACCTCCCACTCCTGCCACTCCGGGGAACGGTCCTTTTCCCGCACGTGATTCTTCCGATCCTGGTCGGGCAAGAAAAATCCATTCGCCTCGTCGACGAGGTGGTGGTGGGGAACCGGATGATCGGGGTCGTAGCCCTCAAGGAGCAAGAGGCGCAGGATCCCCGCCCTGATGATCTATTCCCGCTGGGGACCGCCGCGGTCATCGCCAAGATGCTCAAGCTGCCCGACGGAACGATCAGCATCATGGTCCAGGGCCTCGAGCGGATCCGCCTCGGCCAGATGACGCAGACGGAACCGTACTACCGCGCCACCGTCGTGCCGCTCCCCGATCACGAGGTACGAGACCAGGAGGTCGACGCGCTCGTGCTCAATCTGCGCCGCCTCTTCCAGGAGGCGGTGGACCTCTCCCCCAACCTGCCGGCCGAGCTCGCCATCGTGGCGCTCAACATCGACGAGGGCGGGATGCTGGCCGATATGATCACCTCGAACCTGAACCTCTCGGTGGAGGAAAAGCAGGAGGTCCTTGAGCTCACGGACATTAAGCCCCGCCTGAGGCGCGTGACCGAACTCTTGACGCGGCACCTGGAGTCCCTCGAGCTCAGTCGCCAGATCCAGGACCAGGTCAAGGCGGGGATGGACAAGAGTCAGCGCGAGTACTACCTGCGCGAGCAACTCAAGGCAATCCAGCAGGAGCTGGGCGAGGGGGATGAGCGGACTCAGGAAGCGGAAGAGCTGCGCCGCCGGATCAATGAGACACCTCTGCCCGAGGAGGTCCGCGAGGTGGCGCTCAGGGAGCTCGGTCGATTCTCGCGGATGCCGCCCGCGGCGGCGGAGTACAGCGTCGTCCGGACCTACCTCGAGTGGCTCCTCGATCTTCCCTGGCTCAAGGGGACCGACGACCGCCTGGACATCGCCGGCGCCGAGCAGATCCTGAACCAGGATCACTACGACCTGGAGAAGGTGAAAAAACGGATCCTCGAGTATCTGGCGGTTCGGAAGCTGAAGAAGGACATGAAGGGTCCCATCCTCTGCTTTGTCGGCCCCCCCGGCGTCGGCAAGACCTCCCTCGGCCACTCCATCGCGGCCGCGTTGGGCCGGAAGTTCATCCGCATCTCGCTCGGCGGGATCAGGGACGAGGCCGAGATCCGCGGCCACCGCCGGACCTATGTCGGGGCGCTGCCGGGCCGGATCATCCAGAGTATCCGGAAGGCGGGAAGCAATAACCCCGTCTTCATGCTAGATGAAGTGGACAAGATCGGAGCCGACTTCCGGGGAGATCCCTCATCCGCCCTGCTCGAGGTGCTGGATCCGGAGCAGAACACGACCTTTTCGGACCACTATCTCGAACTTCCCTTCGACCTATCCCGGGTGATGTTCATCGCGACCGCCAACATCCTGGATCCGATCCCTGCGGCGCTGCGGGATCGGATGGAGGTGCTCGAGCTGCCGGGCTACACCCAATCCGAGAAGCTCCACATCGCCAGGCGCTATCTGATCCCGAAGCAGCTCGAGGCCCACGGCCTCACGGCGGCGCAGCTCACGGTCACCGACGACGCCGTCCGCGAGATCATCAGCTCATACACGCGTGAAGCGGGGGTCCGAAACCTGGAGCGAGAGATTGCCACCATCTGTCGCGCGGTGGCGAAGCAGGTGTCAGAGGGGAGGACCGATCCCGTCACCATCACCGCGGAAGCGCTGCGCCCCCTGCTCGGCCCGGTCAAGTTCTTCTCCGAGGTGGCGGAGCGGACCGCTCAACCGGGCGTGGCCACCGGGCTCGCCTGGACGCCCGCCGGGGGTGAGATCATTTTCGTGGAGGCCACGAAGATGCCGGGAAAGGGGAACCTGATCCTGACCGGCCATCTGGGTGAGGTCATGAAGGAGTCCGCGCAGGCGGCCCTGAGCGCCATCCGGAGCCGTTCCCGGGAACTCGACCTGGCCGAGGATTTCTTCCTCAAGCAGGACATCCACATCCACGTCCCCGCGGCAGCCATTCCCAAGGACGGACCGTCCGCCGGGGTTACCATGTATACTGCGCTGCTCTCCCTCGTGACGGGACGGCCGGTCCAGAGCGAGGTAGGGATGACGGGAGAGATCACGTTGCGGGGGCAGGTCTTGCCGGTGGGCGGAATCAAGGAAAAGGCGCTTGCGGCGAAGCGGGCTGGTCTCAAGGCCATGGTCCTCCCCGAACGGAACGCCACTGACCTCGAAGACACGCCTGACGAGGTCCGGCAGGGGCTCGAGTTCCGGTTTATCAGGAGCGTCGACCAGGTCCCGGAGATGGCCCTCGTCCCGGAGGAAGCGCTGCTACCTCACGATGGCCGCTGACCCGGCCTGTAACGATCCCCCGTTGCTGTTGAGGAACCCGAGGAATTCGGCCACCACGCCCGGATCGTACCATCCCTTCCTGGCTTCCTCCTGCAGCACCTGCGTGGCGTCGGCACGCGAGAGACTGGCCCGATAGGGACGATCCACGACCAAGGCATCGAACACGTCGACGATCTGCAGGATTCTGGCGGTGAGCGGGATGGACTCGCCCACGAGACCGTCCGGGTACCCGCTCCCATCCCAGCGTTCGTGGTGGTGGCGAATGATCGGAAGGACCAGCCGCAGCGATCGCAGGGGTCGACAGATCCGCTCGCCGACCACCGGATGCAGCCGCATGATCCTCGCCTCTTCCGGCGTCAGAGGACCTGGCTTCAGGAGGATCGCCTCGGGAACAGCGATCTTGCCGAGATCGTGCAGATATCCGGCCCGACGGAGGGCTCTGAGATGTTCAGAGGGGAGTGCGAGCTGCTGCCCGAGCTGGACGGCATAATCGGACAGCCGTTCACAATGCCCATGGGTTGAGGAATCCTTCGCCTCAACGGCCAGGGCCAGACTGACCAGAACCGCCTCCACGTTTTCCAGCTCATCGGTATACTGCTTGAGCTTCAGGAGGGAGCGGACCCGGGCATCCAGTTCCACCCGGTGGACCGGTTTCGTCAGGAAATCGTCGGCGCCGGCCTCGATTCCCCGGACCCGGCTCTCCAGTTCCCCGGCGGTGGTCACGATGATGATCGGGACCAGGCGGGTCTCCTCGCGCTGCTTGAGTTGTCGGCAGACCTCAAAGCCGTCCGGCGGCGGCATGTGTGTATCGAGGAGGATCAGGTCAGGAGGCGCCTGGGTCACCTGGGCCAGGGCCTCCCGACCATCTCTCGCCCGGATGACCTGGTAGTCGTGGACGGTGAGAAACGCCTCCAGGAGGTCCAGATTCTCCTCCTGGTCATCCACCACCAGGATGCGAGGCTGTCGTTCCTCGGACAGACCCCTCATTGGCGCCCTCTCCGGGGGGGGAGAAATTGCAAGAGCCGTTCCACACCTGGATACCCCGTCCGGGGAGACTTGCGCGCGGCAGCGCGCAACTGTTACACTTGACTCCCCGGAGGTGGAGGCGGAATGGGTCTGGTGGCTCTCCCGGTCTTCAAAACCGGAGGGCCTGCCAAAAGCGGGCCGGTGGGTTCGATTCCCACACGCCTCCGCCAGCTCTCCTCATTCGCCTTGTAGCGCTAAAGGGTCACGTTGACAAGGGGT
>JBOHQS010000138.1:0-5556 GCA_050732295.1 Methylomirabilales bacterium (SeqCode) | reverse complement strand
TGCGAATGGCTTGGGAATCCGCAGCGCGAGACTGTTGCCCCACTTTTTCACCGGCACGCGCATTGCCGATCGCCTCCGTGGTGTATCTACAAAGAAGATACACCCCGCGGTGCCCCGTGTCAAGTCCCCTAGTCATTCTCATCTGACCTCATCTAGAAACGGCAACTTCACCTTGAGTTCCCTCTCAATGAGTCCTTTGCCTCTTATAATAATTGCAATCTACGAGCTGGCCGGTTTAGACTTGCTCAAACGAACTCTAGATCCAGGTCGAGAAGGCTCGCGGCGAAGGATGTGCGTCACGGCCACATAGACAGAAAGGAGGGGTCTCATGAAGCGACAATGTCTCCATCTGGGGGCTCTAGCCATCATAGGCGCAGCACTCCTCTTGGTCGGCTGCGCCAAGAAGCCGGGGGTGCAGACGGGAGAGCTGGGGGCGACGGCTCCGGAAGGCAAAATGGGGGAGGAGACGATCGCCAAGCGGGCCCCGATCCAGGAGGTCCCTGTGACGCCTGGACCCGGAGTGCGGACAGAGGGCGGCCTGGGGATGGCGACCAAGGAGGGCCCACTGAAGGACGTCTTCTTCGATTTCGACAAGGCCATCCTGACCGATGAAGCGAAGAAGAGCCTGGGCGACAACATCACGTGGCTCAAGGCCAATCCGGCCGCTCGGATTGCGGTCGAGGGCCACAGCGATGAGCGGGGGACCGACGAGTACAACCTGGCGCTTGGCGAACACCGGGCCAAGGCGATCCGGGATTACGTGGTGGCGGGGGGCATTGATGCCAAGCGAATCGCGACCATCAGCTACGGCGAGGAGCGGCCCTTTGCCCTCGGCCATGACGAATCCGCCTGGAAATGGAACCGGCGGGGACACTTTGTCGTTGCTCCCCGGTAGGGCGTGGGGCTGGCATGGATCTTGCTAACTTCGCTTATTGCAAGGTTCTCACGGAGGCAAGACATGCCGCCCGAGCAAGCTGCAACGGTCGTCCGCTACTACCGCCGCTACCTCCGTTTCCCCCGCTATCTGTCTGTCCGCTGCACGCTTCTTGAAGACCAGGCCCGGCCAGAGCCCCTCGCCGGGATCACCCGATGCGTGAATTCCGGGGGACTCGAAATCCTGCTCTCCGAGTCCCTGCCGGTCAAGACGGCTGTGTCGGTCCAGGTCTCTGGGGGAGCTCCCCTCCGCGGCCACATCGTCTCGGTCGGCAAGGCCCTGCCCACCGTGCTGGGGCCAAGATTCCCACACGGAGTGGCCTTCGAAAAGCAAGTCGAGCCATCCCTCGTTCGTCAATGGGTCTCTCACCCCCAAAGACGGACCCACCCACGGGCCGAGGTCAGGTTTGGTGTCGACTACACCCATGAGGGGACGACGGATTTCGGGATGTGTCTCAACCTGTGCGAGCGGGGGTTCTTCATTGCGACCAGGCGCCCCCTTGCGCCAGAGTCGGTGGTCTCCCTCCGCTTCACCCTGCCCGATGCATCCAAGCCCCTCTCGGTCCGCGGGCGCGTCGCGTGGGTATCCGGCGATGAAAACGACCCGGCTGTTATCACCGGAATGGGAGTACAGCTTCTCGACCTCGACCCAAAAACAGCGGCCGAGATCGGCGCCCTCGTTGATCGCCTCAGCGCGGCAGCGGTCAAGGCCGTCTCCCCGTAGTGCCGTTCCTCCATCTTTTTTCCTTTACCCCAGAATCGTCTCGCTCTATAATGAGGGCCTCCCAACACAAGGCAAGAACCCACCTCGGAGGCTTTGACCACTGCTCTGAACGATGCGGTTCGTTGAAAAGCGGGTCTCGAAAGGAGGGTTGTGACGATGCCCAGTCAGAAGATCACCCTAAGCGTGATCAAGGCCGACGTGGGGAGCTACACCGGCCACAACCGGGTCCACCCTGCGCTCCTCGAGAAGGCCGGCGAGTCGCTCGAGGCTGCCAAAACCAAGAAGAGTATCGTCGATTATTATGTGGGGCGCTGCGGGGACGATATCGACCTTATCATGACCCACCGCCACGGGGTCGATTCCGAGGCCATCCATCGCCTGGCATGGGACACCTTTATGGCCTGCACGACCGTGGCCAAGCGGCTCCACCTGTACGGCGCCGGCCAGGATCTCCTCGCCGACGCCTTTGCCGGTAATGTCAAGGGGATGGGCCCGGGCGTGGCAGAGATGGAGTTCGTGGAACGGCCGAGCGAGCCGATGGTGGTCTTCATGGCGGACAAGTGCTCGCCCGGCGCCTGGAACTTTCCCCTCTACCGGATGTTCGCCGATCCCTTCACGACTGCCGGTCTCGTGATCGATCCCAAGATGCACGAGGGATTCCAGTTCAGCGTCCTGGACACCAAGAAGGATGCCATCATCGTCCTGGCCTGCCCCGAGGAATTGTATGATCTTCTCGTCTTTCTGGGGGCCTCCAACCAGTTCATGATCACCGACGTGCGCAGGCGGGCCGATGGGGAGATCGCCGCGGCCGCCTCCACGCAGAAGCTCAGCCTGATCGCCGGCAAATACGTCGGGAAGGATGACCCGGTAATGGCGGTCCGGTGCCAGGCGGGATTTCCCGCCGTGGGCGAGGTGATCGAGGCCTTCACCTTCCCGCATCTCGTCGAGGGCTGGATGCGAGGGTCCCACTGTGGGCCTCTCATGCCCTGTGCCTTCGATGAGGCAAACCCGACCCGCTTCGATGGCCCCCCCCGGGTGGTGGCGGCCGGCTTCCAACTAGCCGACGGACAGCTCATCGGGCCCGTAGACCTCTTCGATGATCCCTCCCTTGACGAGACCCGCCGAAAGGCCAGCGAGGTGGCGGAGTACATGCGGCGACACGGACCGTTCCAGCCCCACCGCCTGCCCCTGGAGGAAATGGAGTACACCACCCTCCCCCAGGTGATGGGCCGGCTCAAGGATCGGTTCAAGGCGGGAAAGCGCTAGGCTGGGGACTTCCTCAGGCCGATCCGCCCTTGATGGCTACCGACCCGGGGCCCGCGATCTTCTCCACCGCGGAAATGAGCTCTGGCACCGGCCGCACCGAGAGCCCCTCGCCGGCCTCGATTACGACCGCCGTCGCTCGATCCAGGTGGAGACGGAGTCGAAGGGGAACCGGTCCCCTGAAGTCCTCGACGGTCGCGCGGATCTGTCGCAAGGTCTCCCCTGAAAGGGCCTCCGCCCGGAGGGCGATCTCCAGCTCACCCTCCGGCTGTCCTTGGAAATCGCTCAGGGGCTGGACATCTGTGAGGAGGAGCTTCACCGTCTCTTCGCCAATATCGACCTGCCCTTTCACCAGGACCGGATTATCCTTGACGAGATAGAGCATCTTGCCCCGATACAGATCGGGGAAGGCGACGGATTCCACGGACCCCCGCAGATCCTCGAGGGTGACAAAGGCCATGCGATCACCGTTCTTGGTGGCGATCTCCTTCACGGCCGTGATGATGGCACAGAGGGCAACCGTCTCCTTGTCCCGGAGGCTCCCGAGCTCTTCGGTGGTGGCTGTGGCATGACGTTTGCGGACGGCCTCGTATTCGCCCAGGGGATGGCCGGTGATGTAGTAACCGAGGATCTCCCGCTCGGCCGTGAGGCGCTGGGCGTGAGACCATTCCGGCATGTCGGAGAGCTGTGGCGTCTTTGCCCGCCCCGTACCTCCCTCCAGCATCTCCAGGAGAGAGCCCTGCCCCTTCGCCCGATCCCGGAGGAGAACCGAGGCGGCCTCCATGGCCTGATCGACGGCCGCCATCAGCTGAGATCGGCGATAGCCCAACGAGTCAAAGGCCCCACACTTGATCAGACTCTCGATCACTCGCTTGTTGACCAGCCGGAGATCCACCCGCTCGCAGAAGTCATGGAGGCTGCTGAATCTCCCCCCCGTGAGCCGGGCATTCAGGATCGACTGGATGGCCGTCTCTCCCAGATTTTTGACCGCCACGAGTCCGAAGCGAATCTTGTCCCCCACCACCCGGAAGGTGCTCCCCGACTCGTTGACGTCGGGCGGGAGGATCTCGATCCCCATCTGCTGGCACTCCTCGATGTACTTCACCGTCTTGTCCGTGTCCCCCATTTCCGAGGTGCAGAGGGCCGCCATGAACTCCATCGGATAGTTGGCCTTGAGATAGCCGGTCTGGTAGGCCACCACTGCGTAGGCAGCGGCATGCGATTTGTTGAAGCCGTACCCGGCAAACTGGGCCATGAGATCAAAGATCCTCTCGGCCTTGGCCCTGGGGACATGCCGGGTCACCGCCCCCTGGACGAACTTCTCTCGCTGCCGGTCCATCAGCTCGGGGTTCTTCTTGCCCATGGCCCGGCGCAGGATGTCCGCCTCGCCCATGGTGAACCCGGCCATCTCGCTGCCAATCTGCATCACCTGTTCCTGGTAGACCATCACCCCGTACGTCTCCTTCAGGTATTTCTCCATGAGCGGATGGTCGTAGTTGATCTTCACGCGTCCATGACGCCGGTTGATGAAGTCCGGGATCATCTCCATAGGGCCCGGCCGATACAGCGCCACGAGGGCGATGACATCCTCCAGGCGTTCTGGTCTCAGGCGCCGCAACAGATCCCGCATCCCCGCCGACTCCAACTGGAAGACGCCTGAGGTCCTCGCCTCCGACAGGAGCTGGAAGGTCTTCGCGTCGTCGAAGGGGATCTGATCTGCCTGTAGCTCAACTCCCCGAGTCTCGTTGAGGAGCTTGAGCGTGTTGGCGATCACCGTGAGCGTCCGCAGGCCCAGAAAGTCCATTTTGAGGAGACCGATCTTTTCGATGGCCCCCATGGCATACTGGGTCGTGATCTCCCCTTTGGCCCCCCGGTAGAGCGGGACATGCTCGATGAGGGGTTCTCCCGAGATCACCACGCCGGCCGCGTGGGTGGACGCATGGCGGGTCAGCCCCTCGAGCGATCTGGCAATCTCCCACAGACCGTTCACCTCCGGCCGGGAACGGACAGCCTCGCGAAGCGGCGGGCTCTGCGCAATGGCCTCGTCCAGGCTGATGTTGAGGACATTGGGGACCATCTTGGCAATCTGGTCCACCTCGCCGTAGGGCATCCCCAGGGCGCGCCCCACGTCCCGGATCACCGCCTTCGCCCCCAAGGTCCCAAAGGTGATGATCTGGGCGACGTTCTCCTTGCCATATTTCTGGGCGACGTACCCGATGACCTCCTCCCGGCGATCGTCGGCGAAATCGATATCCATGTCGGGAGGTGAGATGCGCTCAGGATTGAGGAACCGCTCGAAGAGGAGGCCGTAGCGCAACGGATCGATATTGGTGATGCCCAGCGCGTAGGCCACCAGGCTTCCGGCCGCGGACCCACGGCCCGGCCCGACCGAGATCCCGCGCTCTTTCGCGAAGCGGATGAAGTCCCAGACGATCAAGAAGTATCCGGCGAAGCCGATCTTCTCGATCACCTGGAGCTCCCGGGCGAGACGGTCCTTCGCCTCCTCCGCAATCTGACCGTACCGCTGATTCAGGCCGCGCCAACTGCACTCGGCCAGATAGCTGTCCAGGGTGTGCCCCGCGGGCGCCTGATAGCGCGGCAGGTGGATCCTGTCGAAATCCAGCTGGAGATTGCAC
>JBOHQS010000137.1:0-5712 GCA_050732295.1 Methylomirabilales bacterium (SeqCode) | reverse complement strand
TGCGGTCGCGGGAGGGGCACCCGCGCATGCCAGCCTCCGCCTTGGCCGAGGGCGCGGTCGCGCGGGTCATTCAGGAGGAGGCGGAACTTTTCGGTCTCTTTCGGGAGGCGGCGGCCAACGTCCTGGCCGGGGCCAAGGCACTTCAGGAGATGTTCGACCAGTACGGCGATGCTCGGTCGCAGTGGGCAGGGATCGAGCAGTTGGAACGGCGAGGAGATGAATTGACCCATCGCGTCGTTCGGAGACTCAACGAGACCTTCATCACGATCATCGATCGACCGAACCTGCACGCACTCGCCTCCCGTCTCGACGATGTCCTGGACGGGGTGGAGGCAGCCGCTTCTCGGATGGTTCTGTACCGCATTCCGGGACCGACGGCCGTGGCCCGTGAATTGGTCGACCTTATCGTGGCTTCTGCGGGACAGATCGTCGAGGCGATCGACCGTCTGCCCCGCTTTACCGATGTGGAAAAGGTCTGTGTCGAGATCAACCGTCTGGAGAATGCGGCCGATGAAGTTTACCGTCGAGCGATCTCATCGCTCTTCGAGGGCGATCACCCCGTCGCCGATCTGATCAAGTGGAAGGAGATCTACGAGTTGCTTGAGGCGACGACGGACCGGTGCGAGGATGTCGCCGATGTGGTGGAGGGGATTGCGCTGAAGCGTCGGGTGCTCGGGTTCTGACCCTGCCCCACGGAGGAGCCGATATGGCGCTGATTGGGAAGTCCATGGCCCTCTTTGTCCTGGCGGGACTCTGTGAGATCGGGGGCGGCTATCTGGTCTGGCAATGGTATCGAAACCGCTGGAGTCTCATCTTCGGTCTCCTCGGCGGCGCGGTCCTCTTCCTGTACGGGGTGATTCCCACCTACCAGCCCGCCCATTTCGGCCGGGTCTACGCCGCGTATGGCGGCATTTTTGTGGTGCTCTCGCTCCTGTGGGGCTGGGCCATTGACGGTCGAGCCCCAGACCGCTACGATCTTCTGGGCGGAACGATCTGCCTGGCGGGCGTGGCCGTCATCATGTACTGGCCACGGGCATGAAATGAAGATCCTGTTCGTTTGCACGGGGAATTCGGCCCGCAGCCAGATGGCCGAGGCGTTTGCGCGGTACTATGGGAAAGGACGGATCGAGGCCTCAAGTGGCGGCATCGACCCGAAGGGGCTCCATCCTCTCACGGTGAAGGTGATGGCCGAGAAGGGGATCGACGTCTCCTATCAGGCATCGAAGGCGTTGACTGATGAGATACTCCGCAAGGCCGATTACGTGGTCACCGTCTGTGGCCACGCTGATGAACACTGTCCGGCCCTCCCCTCACACGTCCGCAAGCTCCACTGGCCCATCGACGATCCCGCCATCCTGAGCGGCCGGGCACCCGAGGAAGCCCTCGCCGCCTTCCGCCGGGCCCGCGACGAGCTCGAATCGGGGGTCCGCGAATTCCTCTCCACGCTAGGAAGCTAGTGATCAGTGATTAGTGGTTGGTGTCCGCAACACCTAACACCCGACACCTAACACCCAGTTTCGGTCACCGGTCACCGGTCATCGAATCCACCGCGAGAGCCATCCCCGATTCCGGGCTACCCATCGGTAGATGCGGTCCGCCAGCCACACGCCGCCTCGGGTGTGAAAGGGGAGGGTCATAACAGATGCACCCGGGAGTCTGGCAAGCGTCTCGCGGACAGCGACGGCGCCCGTGAACACCTGACCCTGCTCGTTGATCAGGTGCAGCTCTTCGCGGCAGCGCTCCAGTGACACTGTTGGGAAGCGTGCTTTCAGGTTCGGCTCTTGGAAGGGGATGAGATCGAGCCGCTTCGCATGATCCCGCCGGTGGACCCACCGGGCGAAGCGCCGTCAGAGACCTCAGTCGCCGTCATAGATGACGATTGCCCTGCGTTCCGACACGGCTATTGCTTTCCCTGTTCTCTCCGGCGCGCACGACGCCATCCCCAAAACGCGATGGCCAAGAAGAGAAACAAGAGGGGGAACAGGACATAGTCCAGGTAGGGGGTGAGAATCGCGAGGCCGACCAGACCGAGCACCCAGGGAAGCAGCGGGGTGAAACAACAGATCGCGGTGACGATCGTACCCCATGTTCCCGTCTTGAATGCTTTTCCGTTTGCCACTCTATTTCCCTATTGGATCTTTTCCAAGGCGTGGGTCTCGTACGCGTAGGTAACGCGTTGCTTCACGCCGTGGCATTCGATGATGTCACCCGGCTTGACGTCATCGGGCAAGATCACCATCTCCTCGCCGACGGCGCAGCTCGCCGTCTTCACGGGAGTCACCGACCAGATCCCGTCTTTTTCGCTCGCCCGGAGCGTGAGCCCCGCTCAGTTGGGGCAATCGACGATGTCACCGCTCTTGATCCCGACCGGGAGCTCGCACTGTTGCCCTCAGCCGTGGCAGACTGCCGTGGGTACGATTTCTCTCCGGAAGTCGGCCATCCTATTTGCTCAGTCCCAGAAGGCGTTCGATCTTGCCCCGGTCAAAGCCGACAATCACCTCGCCATCGATCACCGTGACCGGAGTCGCCCGCACCCCGAGCTTCAGCAGCTCCTCCAGCGCCAGCGGATCGTCCCGGATGTTCTTCGCGATGAACTGGATACCCTTTTGAGAAAGAAACTCTTTCTCCTGGTCACAGGCGCCTCACCCGGGCTGGGTATAGACGATCACCTGCTTCGCCATGATCTCCTCCTCGCTCTTCTATCATGCACTTGGCTCCCCCTAGGTTAGGAGCGCGCCAAAGATTTCCTGACCCGCCGCGAAGGCTTCGTGGACAGAGAGAACGACGCCGGGGGGTTGACCTTTTCCCCGGTGCCAGGCCTCCAGATGGTCGCGGGTGCAGAAGAAGCCGATGTCCGGACAACGGGATTCGGCGACAGGGCAGCACTCATCTTCGGAGATCGGGAACCAAACCACGGCTCCGCCGGGAAGATATCGAGTCACCTGGTCAGGACTTGCCTGAATCTCCACCTGCGATCCGCAGTGAGCGCATCGCGACACAATGCCGGCCTCCTCCTGCAGCATGGCCGGTATGCCGAGCGCATCCACCGCGCAGAGAGCGTAAGCCTGTCGCCCCTTGAGGAGGACGCGGTGCGCCGTCGGGCTTGAGGAGAAAGGGTAGGCGGCGAGGACCGTCTCTCCGGCAGGGTCGAGGATGAGCAGATCCAGACCTGCCAATCGGCGCAGGATCTGCCGGACGTCAGCAGGGGGGATTTGTGACTGTACCGCCAGGGCGGTCACGCTCGGAATCAACCCCAAAGCAAATCGCCGGAGGACATGACATCGGACGCGATCCTCCTGTGAGTTAAGGCGGGCCGCCCGCAATCGTTGGGCAACGGTCTTGACGTCCCCAGGAAGTGGCACTTTTAGTCTCCTGGACCGGGGTGCCCACGAGGCATGAGTGTCGCGCTGGGCCTTACCGCCTTCGGTCTATTCGGGTGCAGGCCCAGAGATGCTCGGCATTGCCGGCCACCATGTCGCGGGCCAGCTCCAAGACCCTCCGAACCCGCTTGTCCGCCACGCGATAGTAACGGTTTCGACCTTGGCGGGCGGCCGTGACATAGCCGCACCAACTTAAGCACGCCAGATGGCTTGACACCCGGCCCTGGGGCACGCCAAGCATCTTGACGAGTTCCGTCACGGTGCACTCGCGCTGCAGAAGCAGCTCGAGAATTTTCAGACGCGTCGGATCCCCGAGGCCACGGAAGAATTTGGCCTCGAGTTGTAGCTGCTCAACCTCCTGGGCGGGGAGCCGTCTCGTCAACGATGACATGGTACCTCCAATCCGAATAAACGGTTATACGTATTGAACATCTTCGGAACGGGACTGTCAAGCAAAACTTTCTTGCCGTTGGAGCCGCGCAGTGTCTCTGAAACGGCGAAAGGCCTTGACAGGCGTGGGGACGGAGCATATAAGCCCTGAAGAGTAGGGGGGTTGTGAACCGGATTGCCTGAACCATGGCAAAGGAACTGAAGCGGCAGCGCAAGCAAGAGGCGAAGGCGCGGCGGGCCGAAGAACGACGGCGTGGGGAGCGGCGTCGGCAAATCATGCGACTCGCTCCGTTGGCTGTCCTGCTCCTGGCTCTTGGCTACGGTGGCTATTGGGCCTATGGAAGGATCACGGCGCGGGTCACCTGGGAGGAGTTTCCCAGTCTGGGGAACGCCCATATTTCGAGCCCATCGGTACCCCACATTCCGTACAACAGCGATCCACCAACCTCGGGACCTCACACCCCCTACCTTGCGAAGTGGGGCGTTCATGATCGCCCGGTGCCCAAGGAGGAGCAGGTTCACAATCTCGAAGATGGCGGAGTCATCATTCAGTACAACTGCCCCGATGGCTGTCCTGAGCTGGTGGAGAAACTCAAAGCGGTTGCGCAGCGGTACGAACGTCTGATCCTTGCGCCCTACCCCGGCATGGATAAGCGGATTGCGCTGACGGCCTGGCGGCGCCTCGACAAGTTCAACGAGTTCAACGAGCAGCGGATCATTCGCTTCATCGACGCGCACATCGGCATCGACCACCACCCCCGCTAAGCCAAGACCGCTTCCGGGAAGTCATCCTACTCTCCTGCGTCTTCTGCCGTCTTGAGCCCATCCTGTCGAGTACTCAGACTGGAGTCCACACCGGTCCCTTACTTCATTAGTGCACCAAGCTGGTCCACAGCGCCAGGACGAAGGCGAGGGCGGTCAGCCCGATTGCCCCCATCGCCGCGAGGTGTTCGGCACCGCGTTCCCGCTGGCGGTCCTTATGGCCGAGGATCGTCGCTGTCAGGTATCCCCCCACGAAGCCGCCTGCGTGGGCGTAGTTGTTCACCCCGGCCATCAAAAAGCCCATGACAAAAAGGACGAGTGCCCATTGTCCATACTGGCGAAGGATTGCCACCCCGAACGTCCCACCTCGGCTGCGCCCGTAACAGACCATGGCGCCGAGGAGCCCAAAGATCGAGCCCGAGGCGCCGATGGTGAACGCCACGCCGACCCAATTGGACACCACGAAGCCGAGCACCCCCGCCCCTGTGAAGATCACGATGAGCCGGGAGCGGCCGTACAGCTCCTCGACGGCCGGAGCAAGCTGGTGGATCCACAGCACGTTGAAGAGAAGGTGAAGAAGGCTCCCGTGCAGATAGATGGCGGTGAACAGGGTCCACCAGCGCCCGAAACCCCAGGCGTACGCACCGGTCATGCCGAGGGCGTCCAGCGCCCTGGCGCTCGGCGCAAGGAAGTCGAACGGCCCCCTCGGGCCGAGAGCAGGCAGAGGATCAAGGAGCAGCGACGCGACATAGGCGGCAATGCAGATCCCGGTGACGACGCGCCCAAAGCTTGCTTCGCCGAGCAGGCGCCCTACGGCCGGGCCAAAGCCCCACAGCCCCGGGTTTCGCCGCCCACAGTAAAGGCAGGCGGTCGTATCCACGCTATTGAGTTTCCCGCAGGACGGGCAGATACTTGCGCCGTCTTTCTTCCGGAACACGGCTGGACCCCTATCACACAACAGAAATCTCGTGACAATCCTTTATACCGTGGCTCCGCCATTCGGTCCATCACTTTGGACCACAGAGAGTTCTTGGCTGGGCGCCGGCCTTTAGCTCACGACCCGCTCGCCTGGCGTAAGAGCGTGCGGTAGCCGTGTTCTGTGGGGCGGAGCCAAAAGAGGATCGCGAGGGTGAGACCTGACAGCACGACGAAATCGTGGAGCAAACCCGAGAGAAGGAAG
>JBOHQS010000136.1:0-5820 GCA_050732295.1 Methylomirabilales bacterium (SeqCode) | reverse complement strand
CGGGAGGAGCGTCAGGAGCAACTGAGGGGTGTCGCAGAGCGGCTCCATCGGCTCCTTCAGGATGTCGAGGCCGACGGCAAGAGGCGGGCCGCCACGGAGGAGGAAATCGAGGCGGGTTCCCGGCAGCTCCGGGAACTCCACGAGTCCCTGACCAGCGTCGAGACGGACCTGGAGCAGTGCGAAGCGGCCCTGGGCGGACGAAAGAAGGAGATCCTTGCGCTCACAGAACGAGTGGTCAGTGAACGAAATCAGATGGCCTCGCTGACGGAACGGCAGCGACTCCTTCGGCAAGAGCAGGAGACCGTCGATCGGCAGCTTCACGCATCGCGAACAGAGGCAGAGAGTGTCACGGGCCGCGACCGAGAACTGACCATCCAGCTTGGCCAGCTCGCGTCCCGGATAGAGACCCTCACCCGCGAGCGGAAGGCCCTTGCCGAGGAACTGACCAACCTGCAGGCCCACCAGGAAGTGCTGGGCGGGCGGCGGGCGGCGCTCCGCGAAGAACTCCGCGGACTCGAGGGCCGCCTCGACTCTCTCCGGGAACTCGAGGAGGGCTTCGCGGGACTGAGTGAGGGGCAGCAACTTCTCCTCAAGGGGAAGGCGGCAGGGGTGAAAGCCTGCCAGACCATTACAGGTCCCCTCTCCCGACTGATTCGGGCCGAAGCCGCCTGCGAGAGGGCAGTGGAGGCCCTCCTGGGCGATCTCCAGCAGGGGCTTCTCATTCCGACCGCAGCCGACGCCCTCTCCCTGATCCGCTATCTCGAGCAGGAGGGAACAGGGTGGGCGACGCTGCTGCCGCGCCAGGGGGAATGGCTTGCCCAGCGTCAAGAGGCGTCGCATCTTCGCAAGGCATTGGAAGAGGCCGGAGCCTCCCTTGGGCCCGAGGTGGCCCAGCAGATCGTTGGATTGGCCCTGGAGTTCGTGAAGGGACCGGCAGAACTGCAGCCCCTCCTCCGCGGCCTCTTGGGAGACGCGGTGATTGTCCGGGATCTTCCCACGGCCCTTACGCTCCTTCGGAGGCTGCCCGGCCCTGTTCGGGTCGCCACGACATCCGGGGCGGTGCTGAGTTCGCGCGGCCCCATACAGGGAGGCAACACCATCGCCTGGAGCCTCCTGAGTCGGCACAGAGAACTCGAGGAGCTTCCCGCCGTCATCGCCCGGGTGACCGAAGAGCTGCGTGCGGTCGAAGGCGAATGGGAGAAGGTCCAGGAGACACGGTCACATCGCCAGCAGGTGTTGAGCGGGCACGAGGAATCCCTCAAAGAGGCGGAGGAGGCCCGCCACGCGGTGGAACGATCGCTCGCCGAGGTGCGCGGGATCGCTTTCCGTCTCGGGAGCCAGACAGCGTTCCTGGCTTCGGAGCTCCAGCGCCTCGACGAAGAGCTGGGCGATCTCGGACAGGTCTTGCAGGATGCGCAGACGAAGCTCGTGGCGTTGGATCGGCAGGAGGAGGTGTTCAGGCGAGAAACCGCCGAGCGCGACCAGCAAGCCACCCTCCTTCAGGCGCGACGGCAGGAGTGCGAACGGGAGGTAGCCGAGGCCCGGATTCGATCGACGTCTCTCCAGGAACGCCGGGAGGCCCTCGCCCGCTCCCTGGATCGCCTCGAGGCCGATCTGGCCAGGGAGCGCACGCGCGAGGCGGAGATCCATCAGGAGGAGGAGGCAGATCGCTCCCGCGAGGCCGGACTCACCCGGGAGATCGCCACGCTCCAGCACTCCGTTCACCTCCTCAACCAGCGGGAGGCCGAGGAGGCTGACGCAGTCCAGGAACTCCAGCGGGAGAGGGATCAACTCCGGCAGGCCCTCCTCGTCCAGGAGGACGCCCTCAAGACCGCGAGGAAGGAGTTCGCCGAGACCCAGCAGGCGCACGCCGCGATCGCCGCAACGAGGGCAGCTTTGCACACAGAGCGTTCGTTGCTCCACAAGCGCCTGCAGGAGGAGGTACCGGAGGGGGATGCGCTCCGGGAGCGTCTCGAGACGGGAGAGGACCTGCAGGACCCGGAGCTCCTCGCACAAGAAGGAGAAGAGCTCCGCCAGAAGATGGGGACGATGGGCCCCATCAACATGGCTGCCCTGGAGGAGTACGAGGCCCTCTCTGAGCGTTTCCGTTTCCTGACGGATCAGGCGGCAGACCTCACCGCCTCCGTCACCTCGCTCAAGGCCACCATCGTCGAGATCAACCGGACCATACAGGAACGCTTCGCGAAGACCCTGACTGCGGTCAGCGAACAGCTCAACCACTTCTGGCAGCGTCTCTTCGGAGGGGGCGAAGCAGAGCTGGTCCTGAGCGACGGGGACGAGGTCGAGGAGCCCGGGGTGGAGATCCGGGTGCGGATCCCAGGGAAGCGGACCACGACGCTTTCGCTCTTGTCGGGCGGCGAGAAGACCCTCGGGGCCATCGCCCTCCTCATGGCCCTGTGGGCGACGAATCCGAGCCCCTTCGTCGTGCTGGACGAGGTCGATGCTGCCCTGGATGATCTCAACGTGGATCGCTTCACCTCCCTCATCCGCGAACTCGCCTCCACCTCCCAGTTCATCATCGTAACTCACCATCCCGGGACCATCGAGATGGCCGATCTGCTCTACGGGATCACCATGGAGGAGCCGGGGGTTTCGAAGTTGATCTCGGTTCGGCTCGGCCAACGGATGGAGCAGGCGGCCGTCGCACCCGTCCCGTGACCGAGGCCGGGCAATCACACCATGGCAGATTACCCCGCCCTCTTCTCCCCCTTCGTGGCTGGCCTCCGCAAGACCCGAGAAGCGATTGCTGATCGCATCGCTCGGCTGCTCGGACGTCCTCGTATAGACGAGAGTCTCCTGGAGGAGCTCGAGGAGACCTTGATCACCGCGGACCTCGGGATGCCCACGGTCCGGCGCCTTCTGGACGCCATCCCCCCGTCAATGATCGACCCCGCGGAGCTTCTCCGCTTCCTGGAGCAGCAGGTTGCGGCCCTCCTCTCGGTCCCCGAGACATCCATCGCCTCGGGCCGTCCTCACGTCGTCTTGACGGCAGGGGTGAACGGGGTGGGCAAGACCACGACCCTTGGTAAGCTCGCACATCGGGCGACTCGCCAGGGGCAGCGGGTCCTGCTGGCGGCGGGTGACACCTTCCGGGCGGCCGCCATCGAGCAGCTCCACATCTGGGGGAAAAGGGCCGGCGCAGAGGTCATCGCCCATCAGCCAGGGGGCGATCCAGCCGCCGTGGTCTTTGACGCCCTCCAGGCGGCCCAGGCACGGGGTGTGGATCTCTTGCTCATTGATACCGCCGGCCGGCTCCACACCAAAAAGAATTTGATGGAGGAACTCAAGAAGATCCATCGGATCGTTGCGAAAAATCTTCCCGGGGCCCCCCATGAAACCCTGCTGATCCTGGACGCCACGACCGGGCTCAACGCCGCCGCCCAAGCACGGGAGTTCCATCAGGCCATCGGCATTACGGGGCTCATCCTGGCCAAACTGGACGGCACGGCGAAAGGCGGAGCAGCGGTAGGGATTGTCACCGAACTGCAAATTCCGGTCCGGTATGTGGGGCTCGGGGAAGGGATTACGGATCTGCACCCCTTCTCCGCTTCGGCCTTCGCCGCCGGCCTCTTCACGGCAGACACCTGATCCGCATCCTGTCGGCTTCGACGGCAATTGACCTTGACACCCTTTACCCCTGGTGTTAGGTTGGGCAAAAGCGCCTGAAAAATCTGCGCGTTACGGGACGACAGTGCACGAAGTGCATCAAGGATACATGGAGCGCGCCCTCACGCTCGCATCGCGGGGAAGGGGACGGACGAGCCCGAATCCCATGGTCGGGGCCGTCCTGGTGCGCAATCACACGATCATCGGAGAAGGGTTCCATGCCGCTCGAGGGAGCGACCATGCCGAGGTGGTCGCCCTCAAGGCAGCCGGAGCATCGGCACCCGGAGCGACGTGCTGCGTCACCCTCGAGCCGTGTGCCCATTACGGGAGGACTCCTCCGTGCGCCGACGCCCTGATTCGCGCCGGAGTGGCAAAGGTGGTCGCAGCCACGTACGACCCCAACCCGGCCGTGGCAGGCCATGGTGTGCGCACACTCCGAGAAGCGGGGATCCCGGTCGACGTGGGGCTGCTCGAGGAAGAGGCCGTTCGTCTGAACGAGGCATACTTCAAATACATTCGGACTGGGGAACCGCTGGTCATCCTCAAGGCCGCGATGAGCCTGGACGGCAAACTCGCCACGCGGACCGGCGACTCACAATGGATCACCGGCGAACAGGCCAGGCGTCGGGTCCACGAGCTCCGCAACGTGGTGGATGCGGTCGTGGTCGGCATCGGGACGGTCCTGCGAGATGACCCGATGCTCACGACCCGATTGGGTGGGCAGGAGGGGCGCGATCCTTTGCGGGTGATCGTCGACAGCCGAGGCCGCCTCCCCGTCACGGCACGGCTGTTGCGGAGTGGGTCTCGTCCGGTGCTCGTGGCCACCTCCCCCCGGATCTCCAAAGCTCGCCTCCGCACACTCGAAGAGCACGGGGCAGAGGTCACGGTGCTCCCACCCGGCGAAGGGGGGGTGTCCCTCCCCGACTTGCTCCGTGAGTTAGGACGCCGCGAGATCACTTCGGTCATGATCGAGGGAGGGGGAAGATTGGCCACCTCCGCGCTTGAGGCAGGGATCGTGGACAAGCTGATGCTGATGGTGGCCCCTGTCCTGGTTGGTGGCAAGAGGGCCCCGATGCTCCTGCAAGGGGAAGGGGTGGAGAAGCTCGCGGATGCCCATCGCGTCAGACACCTGACCGTCGAGCGCATCGGGGATGATTGCGTCCTCGAGGGCTACCTGAGCGCCCCGGCCTCCCCGTGGGTGCCGTAGCGAGATGTTTACCGGCATCGTGGAGACTCAGGGAAGAGTGGTCGCCCTCACGCGCGGTGAGGCCGGGGCGCGCCTCACCATCGAGACGGGCACGCGATGGGTGGATCTCACCGTTGGACAGAGCATTGCCGTCAACGGGGTCTGTCTCACGGTCGTGCAGGGCGACGGGGCCACCTTCACCGCGGATCTCTCCTCCGAGACCCTCGGGGTGACCACGCTCGGTGATCTCAAGCCGCAGGATCGGGTCAATCTGGAGCGGCCGCTCAGGGTGGGGGACCGCCTGGGAGGGCATTTCGTGACCGGGCATGTGGACGGGATCGGCCACATCGTCCGGCGGCAGCCCGCGGGGGAGTCCACCTGGATGTGGATCGGCTTTGCCCCTCCCCTGGGTATCACCCTGGCGCCCAAAGGCTCGATCGCCGTCGACGGGGTGAGCCTCACCCTCGTCGAGGTCTTGCGGGAGACCTTCTCTGTGTGCCTGGTCCCCCACACGCTGGCGATCACGACCCTCGGGTGGAAGGGACCCGGCAGTCTCGTCAATGTAGAAGTAGATGTATTGAGTCGCTATCTCGAACGGCTGCTCACCACCCAGAGCATGCGGGACCGATCTCCCCTGACCACCCAACTCCTCCGCGAGCAGGGGTTCGCGTAGATCGGGACGGGAGACATCCATGGCCTTTGACAGCATCGAAAGTGCCATCAAAGAGATCCGAGACGGGCGGATGGTGATCGTCGTCGATGACGAGGACCGGGAAAACGAAGGGGACCTGACGATGGCCGCCGAGCGGGTCACCCCGGAGGCCATCAACTTCATGGCCAGAGAAGGGCGCGGCCTCATCTGTGTCTCCCTTTCGGGTGGGCGCCTCGACGAGCTGGAGATCCCCCTGATGGTCTCGGAGAATACCTCGCTCTACGAAACCGCCTTCTGCGTCTCCGTCGAGGCCCGGCGGGGCATTACCAGCGGGGTCTCAGCCCAGGACAGGGCC
>JBOHQS010000135.1:0-5883 GCA_050732295.1 Methylomirabilales bacterium (SeqCode) | reverse complement strand
GCTCGCTCAGGGCCACTGCCTGAGGCTGCTCGGCAATTTCAGAGAAGCGCAGGGGACCTATCAGAAGGCCCTGGCAGTGGCCGCGACCCTGAAGAGCCCGACCGATCGGGCCGATGCCGAGGTCGGTTTCGGCATGAGTCTTCGGGCCGTGGGGGATCACCGGCGGGCCCTGCGTCTGTTCGCCCGTGCCGGCCGGACCTACGGCAAGGCCGGAGACCGCACCGGCCAGGCGTACGTCCTGTGGTCCACGGCAGGCGCGCTCCGGATCCGGGGAAGCCTGAACGACGCCCTGGACACGTTTCGGCGCGCGAAGGCCCTCTTCAAACAGCAGGGTGATCGAGCCGGAGCGGGGTACTGCCTCTGTGGAATGGGGGGTGTCAGTCGCCTGATGGGGAAATACCGCGACTCGCTCACCTACTACTCGGAGGCGCACCGTGAGCTCAGCCGCCTGCGCGATACCTTTGGAAGGGCCTACGCAGCCTGCGGCATCGCCAACGCCAACCGGATGCTCGGGCGCTCAAGGACGGCCCTCGCCCACTTCGCCGAGGCCCGACGGCTCTACGCGGATCTCCGGGACCGGGTGAGCTACGCGTATACCCTGTGGGGAGAGGGAACCCTCTACAAGGTCTCCCGCCAACTGAAGCGAGCCGGCAAGGTTTTTGCCACGGCCGAGGCGATCTTTATCGAGACCCGCGATCCGCGGGGATGTATCTATACTCGCCTCGGTCGCGGGGAGATCCTGATCCTACAAGGAAAGCGGGGGCTGGCCCGACGACTCCTGGAGAAGGCCCGAACCACGGCCCGGCGGCACAACTTCCGTTTCGAGGCGCTCCACAGTCAGCTCCTCCTCGCCCTCCTTGACCGCCGTGAAGGGAAACGCGTGTCGATTGCCTCCCTGGGGCGTCGATACGAGGCCTTGGGCTCTATGTTCCTCGATGAGGGAGAACTCCCCCTCAACCTACCCTGAGTTCATCGAAGGGCCACCCTGAGTCGTCGATGCTTGCCTCACGCGTGCGTTTTGTAGTTACTACGGTGCTCATGCTGCGCCCTCCCGCTTAAGAAGAGTTCGTTTGCGCTCCACGCCCCAGCGGTAGCCGGAGATCGTCCCGTCAGTCCTCACCACGCGATGGCACGGCACCACCACGGCGACCGGGTTGGTCGCACAGGCCCGTGCCACGGCCCGCACGGCTCGAGGCTCCCCGATCGCCTCGGCGATTTGGGCATACGAGCGGGTCTGTCCGTACGGAATCTCGCGGAGGGCGTCCCACACCCGCAACTGGAAGGCCGTCGCCTGCACGTCGATCGGCAGATTGAGCCGGCGCGACCCCGAGCGCCCCAAATGCTCGCGAATGGCGTTCACGGTCGACCGGAGCCTGTCACCCGCGGGAACGAGGGCGGCCCGCGGGTATTCCGCGCGCAGCTCCTGCACGAGCGCCGCATCCTCGCCGAAGTACACTGCGCATACACCACGCGCTGTGGCGGCGACGAGCATCCGCCCGATCGGGCTATCCGTCAGGGTGTATGCGATCTGTTCAGCCATTCCACCGCGTTTGTACGCTCGAGGGGCCATGCCGAGTTGCTGGCTCGCTTTCTCGTACAGGCCGCGGCTGGAACCGTAGCCGGCGTCGTACATCGCCCCGGTCACGCTGCGCCCCTGTTTGAGCCCCGCCTTGAAGCGTTGGAGACGCTGCGCAGCCGCGTACTGCTTGGGGCTCAGGCCAGTGGCGCGCCGGAACAGGCGCTGGAGGTGAGAGGAGCTGAGGCCCGCCGCCTCACTGAGTTCGGCGAGCGAAGGGGGCACCTCCACGGTATCCAGTAGCTGCAGTATGTGCGCGACCACCCGTTGCTGGGGGCTGACCTCCTTTGGGCGGCAGCGCAGACAGGGCCGGAAGTTGGCTCGCTCTGCCGAGTCGATGTCTTCAAAGAACGCGACGTTCGCACGCAAGGGGCGTCGCGACGGGCAGGTGGGGCGGCAGTAGATACCGGTGGGGTGCACCGCATAGTAGAAGGCGCCATCCGCCGAAGCGTCACGGGAGAGGACAGCCTTCCAGCGTGCATCGTCAGTCAAATACGCTTTCGGCTCAGTCTTCTTCATCGCGTGTGTCACCTCCTGCAGGTAAAGATACTCAGCCCTCGGGAGGCACACCATCCGATTCTTGCGCTCAAAAAGATTTTCTCAGGCGCCCGCGGCGAACCGGACCAAAGCCATCTCGTAGACCGCCGGAGGCGCGGCCCCCTCAATTCGCTCCTCGCCAATGATGATCGTGGGGACCGCCTCGACGTGGTACCGATCCACCGCCTCGAGGTGCTCCGCGTAGACCGCCTCCTTCACCGTGGGGTCCTTGAGGTCGACCCTGAAGCGATGAAGATCAAGACCGCAGCCCAGCGCGACCTCTTCCAGGACGGCTCGGTCGCTGATATCGCGGTTTTCAACCAGGAAGGTGCGAAAGACTGCGAAGTGGAAAGCCTCCGAGGCATCGGCTCCCTGGCGCCTGGCCGCCTGAGCGGCCTCGAGCGCTGGAATGCTTGCCCCAGGATACCGCTCGCCCTTCACCCAGAGACGGATCCCCAGGGAGGGCTCCGCCTCCCCAGCCCGCTGCCAGTGGGCACGGCGCTCGCCGGAGAAGCTGGGGAAGGCAGGGGGTTCAGGCTTGAGGATATAGCCGACTCGCCGGAGGGGCACTCGTCGGCTGAGGCGTGTCAGGACGGTGTCGAGCCGCACCTCGGCCACGAAGCACCAGGGTCAGAGGTAATCGAAGACTACCAGAATCGACACGGGCCATTCTCGCACTGCGGAGCGGTCGCAGGACGTGTCCGCAAGGGACACACCGGGACGTTACCGCAAGCCTGGGCGCGTCTCGAGGTCCCGGACTTGGCGCCGGAGCGCTGCGATTTGCCCCTCACGCTCCTTGAGGGCCTGGGTGAGCTCGTGGACCTCCGCAGCCCCTTCCGCCTGGAGCAGATTGACCCGCTTGAGCTCCTCCTCGCGGGCCCGGAGTTCAGCCTGGAGCTTCTTCTGCTCTTCCAACAATCGCTGACCGGTCCCTTGCCACGTGCGCAGGGCCTTTTCCAGCTCCTGAAGCTTTGCCTCCCGATCCTTGAGCGTCCGCTCGACACTCTCCAGTCGGCGATCCAGCTTCTCCTTGTCCCCCTGGAGGGCCTTGAGGTTCCCCTCTAGTTTCTTGGACTCGCCCTGGAGCGTGGCGACCTGGGTCTTCAATGTCTCTCGTTCCTGGCGGGTCTTGGCCAACTCCTTCTGCAGGCCCTGCACCTCACCCGTGAGCTTCTCTCGGGTCTGCGTCAGGCCAGCAATGGTCTCCGCGGCCTTCTTAGCCTCCTTCACCTGTTTCGCCTCGGTGAGCTCGTGGACCTCGGTGACACCCTCGATCTCTGCCGTGAGCCGAGTCGTCTTCTCGGTGAGCTGGGCGATTTGTTCGGTGGCCTTGTAGTACCGGTAGCCCAGGACGCCCACGACCGCACAGGCCACAAGGAGTACGACCCACGTCACCGTGTCTCGCATTGCTCCTCCAGAACCGCATCTTAAGCCCCGGATTCTCGAACGGCAAGCCCTTTCTCACGTCCTGACTCTATGATATGGTGGTCGCCCGGGAACCAGCCGGACAGGTCTTCGGGACCGCGACAAAGCCACCGGCATTTTTCCTTGCGCGCGGGGCTCAGGTATATATTATATACTGTCAGTCCACAGACGAGACGAAAGGGGGTGATCCGCGTGCGGGCCCAGAAGCCAGGCGAGAAGAAGCCATGGCCACCACCGCCGAAAGGACCGGGACCAAAGAAGCCCTAGACGACATCGTCTTATACCGCATTGTGAGCGAACCATCGCCCGACAAACTGGATTCCCACCGGGATCCCGGACATGGAGCACAGCATGACACAGAGGATGGCGGGGAGCCTTCTGGTCCTAACCTTCTTCCTGATCGCGGGCTGCGGCCAGGAACTCCAGAAGGAGAATGACGCCCTAAAGGCGCAAATCAAGACGGCACAAGAGGAGAATGCCTCCCTGAAGGGGAAGCTTCAGTCCCTCGAGGCGGACAAGAACACCTTGAGCACAAGCATTGAAGGTCTGCAGAAGCAGGTCGCCGAGCTTGAAAAGTCCCTTGAGGGGGCCAGGAAGGCTGCCACGGCTCCGAAGCCACCGGCCGCCAAGCCAGCCCCCAAGGCGCCGGCTCCGACTCCTCCCCCCGCGCCCAAGCCGAAATAGGCGGTGGGCCCCCTGCCCGCTCTGGGAACAGACGGGGGGGTCCGTCCGTCTAGCATGATGAGGACACTGCGTGGGAACCTGACCCAGGAGGGGAGGTGATACCATTGAAGAAGGCACTGGGTGCGTTTTTTGGCCTCACGTTCGTGGTGGGCGTGGCGATCAGCCCGGCGTGGGCCGCCCATGCCCCAGAGCTCTCCAAGCAGTGCCAGGAGGCGTTGAAGAAGACCCCGAATAAGGACGCCGAGAAGCTCTGCGGCGAGGGAGACAAGCTTCTCAAGGAAGGCAAGGGTGAGGAGGCGGCAAAGAAGTTCGAGGCGGGCTTAGACAAGCTCGGGATTAAGCCTGTAAAGAAGTAACCGCATCAAGCAGCAGGGGGGAGGGGACAAGCCCCTCCCCCCTTTTTCTCACCAGACTTCCGCTTTGAAGCTGGCGGGGTTCCTCGTCTGCTCGAACCCGCGCCGCAGCTGCGATTCCGCCGTCTCATTCCCACACATCCTGATGTGCCGCTCTTCAATGTCGGTGACCACCCCGAAGAGGGGGTCCATGTTGATCTTTTCCTGTCCATCGACCCCCTTCTCAGCCTTCACGATTCTTCCCCGCGTATAGGGCCAATCCTCAGGCCATTCGCGGGTCAAGACGGGATG
This sequence comes from Methylomirabilales bacterium (SeqCode), assembly GCA_050732295.1. Lineage (GTDB taxonomy): Bacteria > Methylomirabilota > Methylomirabilia > Methylomirabilales > CSP1-5 > CSP1-5. The sequence goes on along the minus strand of JBOHQS010000135.1, from coordinate 1,017 downwards.
ATATCGGAAATTCTCAGGGTACTTCTTTTCGAGGTCCAGCCACTCCTCGTGAGACATCAATTGTCTCGGATTCTTCACGCTCACAATCAGAACATAGTGCGCTCCCGGATGCTTCCGTGTTCGCCCGAAATTCAGCGCAGCAAGATACCGGACGTGGGCAAAGAGGGGAGTCACGCCAGTCGAGAACCCAATACCAAGAAACTTCTTGTCGAGCCACCAGTCATCGGGCTCCAGCTTGAGACTCTTGCTCTCATCCTTGATCCTGTGTTCGTACACGACTAATGTGGTCCCGTCACCATTGAATTCGACCCGCACGTTGATCTTATCCCCTGCTCTCACCTCATCGGTTTGCCACCATACAGAAGTGTCCGCCTTCGGATCGTGCGTGTCGTTAATGATGGTCTGAAGCATTCGATTCTCGGTGAGGGCGCAATTGGAACGAGTATAGAGACGCTTTTGGAGCTTCTGTGTCCGCGCGCCAAAAGGCTCTGCCAGAAAGGCAGTCCCCGGCCGCATTTCATCGGCAATCGGGTACATCCGGCCATCGACTTCAAAGGCATAGGGCATCTGTATCTCAACGACCCTGATTTCCTTTGGATCGATATTATCGAGACGACTCACTTCCCCTGGGACGAAGACCACAGCCATGATCTACCCTCTCTCTGAAGGAGTCCTCCCCTCTTCGCATCGGGCTCTACGCACGGTCCTCTCACGCTGCGATGCAACGCTCATGCCGGATTCTCTTTCTTGGACACGAGGCGGCGGGCTCCTCTAAAGATGGCATGAAACATAGGTTGCGTCAACCGGCGGACCTTCTGGGCCGCCACCTGCTCTCGGTGCCGGGTGAGCCGCGGGCATCGTGTACAATGAATCACCTCGGCCTGCACCCTCGCCAGGGCTCGCCGATCGCACGACCGTGTTGGCATCCGTCTCCCGGCTGGGGCGCCGTGATTCATAACTTATCGGGCGCTCCCCGGTTCAAATTCGATCACGAGAATCGTCAAATTGTCTGTCCCA
>JBOHQS010000134.1:0-5904 GCA_050732295.1 Methylomirabilales bacterium (SeqCode) | reverse complement strand
CCCCCTTCACTCGAAGGCGCACGGTCACGATCTCGGTCTCGCGGGCCGGATTGGCATAGCCGTAGCTTTTCCGGTGCAGATCGTGAAACCGGGAGAGGAAGTCCTGTTCGCACGGGACGCGAAGCTCATAAGACTGCCCGAGGTAGCGCATGTCCAGCGCGGCCTCGGTGGTGATCGACTCTTCATCTAACCCTTCATCTTTCATCTCTCTGAAGCCCTGCTCCTTCAAGACACTGACGACAGCCTGGAGCTCCTCGAAGCTGGTGCTCGCGGTGCCCCGCAAGAGGGTCTTGGCGTAATCCTTGACGACATCGGCCACCAGCATCCCATAGGCCGACAGCAGCCCCGCGTGCGGCGGAATCAGCACGCGGGGAATGGACAGGGATTGGGCCAGCGCGCACGCATGCAGGCCTCCCGCCCCGCCGAAGGAGACCAGACAGAACTCGCGGGGATCATGCCCCCGCTCCACGGAGATCACCCGGATGGCCTTTTCCATGGTGGCATTGGCGACCGTGACGACCCCCTCTGCCAGTCGCAACGGGTCCATGCCGACCTGTTGCGCGAGGGCCGCCATCACCGCCCCAACCCGCTCTGGGTCGAGTCGCATCTTCCCCCCCAGGAATCGGTCCGGGTCGAGTCGCCCCAGGATGAGGTGGGCGTCAGTGACCGTGATCTGCTCTCCTCGACCATAGCAGACCGGTCCGGGATCGGCCCCGGCGCTCTGTGGGCCCACGCGCAGGGCTCCCCCTTCATCGGTCCACACCAACGATCCACCGCCCGATCCCACGGTGTGGATGTCGAGGAGAGGAATCCGGAGCGGCAGCCCCCCGATCTCGGCCTCGGTGGTCACCCTGAGATCGCCGTCGATGAGGGCGACATCAGTGGAGGTCCCCCCCATGTCAAAGGTGATCACCTTGTCACATCCCGCCTCGCGCGCAACGGCGGTAGCTCCCACCACGCCGCCGGCGGGACCCGAGAGGATCGTCCGGACTGCCTCCTGGCGGGCGACGGCCGCGGAGATGCTCCCGCCGTTCGACTGCATGATCCTCAGCCGTCCTTTCCCGACCGCGTCCTCGAGCCGGCCGAGGTAGCGCTCCATCAAGGGCGAGACATAGGCGTTCACCACGGTGGCGACGCACCGCTCGTACTCCCGGTACTCGGGAAGGATCCGGTGAGAGGCGGAGACCGGAATCCCGAGCGGCAGGGCCCGCTTCAGGATCCGGGCCTCGTGACTCGGGTTCGCATAGCAGTGGAGCAGACAGATGGCGATCGACTCGACCCCAACCGAGGCCAGGTGGCTCAGGATGGGGGTCACGCCATGGTCCTCGAGGGGCTCCAGCACCCGTCCCCGGCAATCCACTCGTTCTCGGATTCCGAAGCGGAGGGCACGGGGGACCAGGACCGGTGGCCGATCGACCATGAAATCGTAGAGACGGGGCCGATCCTGGCGGCCGATCTCCAGGAGATCCTCGAACCCGGCGGTCGTGATCAGGGCGACGGTCGCCCCCTTCCCCTCGAGCAGGCCGTTGGTCGCCACGGTCGAGCCGTGAACGATCTGATACCTCTCCTCAGCCAACGCCTCCTGCGCAAGCCCCTGAAGCACGGCCCCGGCCGGATCGAGAGGAGTCGAAAGCACCTTGGTAGCCCAGAGTCTCCCATCGGCGAGAAAGACCAGGTCGGTGAAGGTGCCCCCTACGTCCACGCCGACCTTTGTCATCCGCTTTCCCCGCGACTGGCCCAGGAGGTGTACTGCCAGAGCCCGCGTAAGAGTATACCGAGAGCTGCGGACATCGTCTAGTGCCGTTCCAACGTGCTGGGCCGAATTGAACCAGCTTGCCTTGCTGCAACGGTTGTGGGCGTGGGCGGCACAGAGGTGGGCACACATAGTTGGAACGGTACGAGAGCAAGCTCGCACAGGGTGAGAACCGGGGGCGGCTCACAGGAGTGGGTGGGCGAGCTCTTCGTCGGGGAGGTCGGTAATGAACATGTGGCCGGGGGCATGGGTGATCATCAGCTCCGGCCTGGCATGCATGGCGACCGCCTGCGGAGTGACGCCGCACGCCCAGAAGACCGGAACTTCCCCCGCATGGATCGAGACCCGGTCACCGAAGTGGGGTCGGCTCAGATCCGCAATGCCGATCGCCCCGGGCTCGCCCACATGGACTGGGGCTCCATGGGCCAGCGGAAAGTGAGCGGTCACCTCGACCGCGCGAGGGATCAGGAGGGGCGGGATCGGGCGCATGGAGACCACGAGCGGTCCGCTCAAGGTCCCGGCCGGCCGACAGGGCCGATTGGTGATATACATCGAGACGTTCTTCCCCTCTTCCAGATGGCGGACCGGAACGCCCGCCCGCTGAAGGGCGACATCGAAGGTAAAGCTGCACCCCAAGAGAAAGCCCACCAGATCATCCCGCCAGATCTCACGGAGGTCGGTCAACTCTCGCTCCAACTTGCCGCCTCTGTATACGCGGTATCTCGGGAGATCGGTCCTGAGATCGGCGGCCGGCGCAGTCGTCCTGGGTTCCGGATTACCGGGATCGGTCACCTCCAAGACAGGACAGGGCCTGGGATTGCGCTGACAGAAGAGGAGGAAATCGTAGGCCACAGCCTGTGGCAGGATCACCAGGTTGGCCTGGACATACCCGTCGCAGCAGCCGGCCGTAGGGCCCTGCCACTCACCGGTCCGGATCTTTTCCCGCATCTCTTTCGGATGAAGCCCGGACGCTTGAGGCATCGTGGCCTCCCGGGGCCCCCGTGTGATCAGTGTGACCTCTTCACGCGACTGGCGAGGCACCCCGGCCCACCCGGTGGTACCAAGAGTGAACCGGCTCGCCGATGGCGCACATGTTTTTTCGAGGAAGGAGTAACCCCTGAAGGAGAGAAAAGAGGTGACTTCGTAGGGGGATTACGGCGAGCGCTTAGGATGTGCGGCCTGTGTTCGGGGCCGCACCGGTTGCACCGCCGCCGCCTCCCACCAGGCAGAGATCCGCTTGGACCGTGTCACCACTGCCCGCCGGGTGTACACATCGAAGAGGCTCTGCGCACACTCGGGGCAGTAGGCGCCGCCCTCAGGAGTGTACCCGCAGGCGGGGCAGCAAGGGTCCCCGCAGTGTAAACAGCCCCACTCCTCTATCACCGACCGAATCCCTTCTCCGCATCCACACGTCCGAGCCATCGAGTCCTCCTCAGAAATCCTACCAGAGAGTGACGCGTGCGAAACAAAAAGCCACGGAGCACTTACTCTCTGCCCCGTGGCGAAATTCTCAGAGCCCGCAGTCAAGGCGCTACGGGCCGTCCGCCGGGGGGCAGAGGCCACGTACACCTACGACGGCCATCTGAATCAGTCGAGTCACTGATGATAATATCCTGTTGCGTAAGGGCTTTTATTTATACGATGCCCTTCGCTCCCTGTCAAGTATTATTTCTGTCCGTTCCGGCTCCCTGCTCTATGCACGAAGCACCCCGTGGGACATCCACCGGCTCAGGAACGCGCGCGTGAGATGGCCTTGTGCGAATACTCCGAGGCGGCGCGGATCAGCGCCTCGAACAGCTTCAGATGGCGGAGATCACTGGCTGCCAACCGCTCGGGATGCCAGTGCACCCCCAGGACAAACGGGCGGCCCGCCATTTCGATGCCCTCGATCATACCGTCGGGAGAGACGGCGCTGACCGTGCAAGCCTCGTCGAGCCGCTTGATCAATTGATGATGATGGCAGTTGACCGGCACCGTCTCTTCCCCGACGACCTGGTGCAGGACGGTCCCGGGCATCAGTCGTACCGATGGCATCGCTCCACTCTGTTGCCACGCGCCGGCATGCCCTGCATCGGCCCGCTCGCAATACGACAGATCCTGATACAGGCTCCCCCCTGAACCCACGGCGATAAGCTGCATCCCCCGGCAGATACCCAACACCGGCATCCCCCGCCCGAGGGCTCCGCGGAGGAGCGCGATCTCGAACCGGTCCCGCTGCTCGTCGATGGGGCCGCATTTCTCAAGGACGCTCTCGCCGTACAAGGAGGGATGGATGTCCTCTCCCCCTGAGAAGAGGAGCCCATCGGCGGAATCGAGGTACCTCGGAGCGAGATCGGGATCGTATCCGACCGAGGGCAGAACATACGGGGTCCCACCCGCCTCCGCCACGGCCCAGGCGTACGTCGTCCGGATCCTGTCGTACTGCGGCCCCGACTGCTCGCTCACGGGATACCGCTCGCTGGTGATGTAGATGCGAGGCCGCTTCACCCTTCTCACCCCGTTGCCGCCGTCGCATGCCCCAGCACCCGGCCCGCTCGAGCCCCGGTGTGCTCACCCTCCTCCACCGTGATCACGCCGTTCACCAGGACATAGCGGATCCCGTCCGGGTACTGGAGCGGCTCTTCGTAGGTCGCGCGATCCCTGACCCCATCGGGGTCAAACAGGACGAGATCGGCATGAGCGCCGGGGGCGATGAGGCCGCGACCGGTGAGTCCAAAGCGCCGGCAGGGGTCAAGGGTCATCTTCCGTATGGCGGCGGGAAGATCGAGCAGGCGCTTCTCGCGCACGTACATCCCGAGAATGCGGGGGAAGGTCCCGAAGGTGCGAGGGTGGGGCCGGCCCCGGCCCAGCGGACCGACGGTGGTGCGGGTCCCGCTGTCCGAGGCTACCATGACATACGGGCGGGTCAGGATCTGTTCAAGATTCGCCTCGGACATCGTGAAGAAGATCGCGTCCACCCGCGCCTCTTCCTCTCCAAGGAGATCACAGACGAAATCGACCGGGTCCTTTCGGGCCAGGGCCGCCGCCTCATGAACTCGCAACCCCTCGTACCGCCTGTTCTCCGGACGGGTCACCTCGGCAATCATCACGCGGTCCCACCGCCGGTCAACGAGCTCCCGATCCAGCTGCTCTCGGATCGTCGCATCCCGCAATCGAGCCACCTGCTCGACCCGGTTCCCCTCGAGTGCCCACGAAGGCAGGACCGCCTGCAGTCCTGTGTTCGAGGCGGTATAGGGATAGCGGTCCGCGCTCACATCCTGGCCGCGCGAGCGTGCCTCTTCAATGAGCCCGAGCGCCTCCGGGAGCTTCCCCCAGTTCCGCTCGCCCGAGGTCTTGAGATGGGAAATCTGGAGGGGGATTTTCGCCCCGTGAGCGACATCGAGAATCTCCCGAATCGCCTCGAGGAGCTCGTCCCCCTCGCTGCGCATGTGGCAGGCGAGCACACCCCTCTCTTCCCGAGCGACCCGTGCCAACCCCACGAGCTCCTCGGCCGAGGCAAAGCAGGCCGGGGCGTAGATGAGGCCAGTGGAGAGGCCCAGGGCCCCCTCCTGCATCCCCTGGCGGACCGCCCGAAGCATCGCCGCCATCTCCACCCCGTCGGGTGGTCTTGCGGCTCCCCCCATGACGGAGCCACGAATGGTATTGTGGCCGAGGAGCAGACCGAAGTTGATGGAGGGCCCCTCGGCGGCCACCCGTGCGAAATACTCGCGGACCCCGTGCCATCGGGTGTCGAGACCGTATATCTCCCGATAGGTCTCAGCCCGCTCCTCAGCCCACGCTCCCCAGATCGGCGCCGCCGAATAGCCGCAGTTGCCCCCGATCTCCGTGGTGACCCCCTGGCGCACGGCGCTCTCCGCCCTGGGATTGAGCAACAGAAAATAGTCCGAGTGGGAGTGCACATCCACAAAACCGGGACAAGCGATGAGGCCTTGCGCCCGGACGACGCGCCGGCCTTGCGCTTCGGGGACCTTTCCCACGGCGGCGATCCGATCCCCGTGAACTGCAATGTCCCCTGCCAGCGGCGCGGAACCACTGCCATCCACGATGCTCGCACCCGCGACGATCAGGTCAAACATGATTGCCTCAGTTTCGATGGCCGATGACCGCTGGGTATTGGGTGTTGGGTCTCACGAACCACTCCTCCGGATGAC
>JBOHQS010000133.1:0-5911 GCA_050732295.1 Methylomirabilales bacterium (SeqCode) | reverse complement strand
GTTTCTGATCGAGAAGCGCCTTTACCCGAACAAGATCCCCCTGCTCCCGCGCGCTCTTGAGCTCGGCCTGAACCTCCTGGAGCTTCAGTCGGATAAGACAATCCTGCACCATCCGATGCGGATCGGTGCACTCTTCCATGCCCCGGACGAACAGCTCTGCCGCCACCTGGCGGACCAGCGGATCTGGATGATGGTTGAGGCTCCGGGCCAAACTCTCTTCACTGCCCCGGAACTCTCGAAGGACCCCATAGATCGACCGCAGAGGGGATGCCGAAAGCTCCTCCTCCCGGACGGCGCCCCACACCAGGGGCCGAATCTCCGGAAAGAGGAGGCAGATCTGGATCAAGGTCTTTTCCGCCGGCGGCAGCGGCGCCGACGGCGGCGGACCTGATGCACCCGCTGAGTCGGGGGAACCGAGACGGCGCAGTTCCGCCAGGACCGATCCCTCGGAGACCCCCAACCTCTCTGCGAGCTTCTGGATATACTTTGCCCTCCGGACCCCCTCCGGCATGAGGGCGATAAGGCGCAAGACCTGTCGAGCCGCGGCCGCCTGGTCATCCACACCCCTCAGTCCCGTCCGCTCCTCCGCCCGGCTGAGGAGAAAATCGACAACATCCTGAGCCGCCGCAATCTGCGTGAGCAGCGCATCCTTGCCGGACTCCCGGGCGAAGGTATCGGGATCTTTCCCGTGGGGGAGGATCACCACCCCCACCCCCAACTCCTCAGCCACCAACAGTTCCAGTCCCCTCCAGGCGGCTTGGATCCCCGCGGGGTCGGGATCAAAGATAAGCGTCACTTTGTCGGCATAGCGGCGCAACAGGGCCACCTGGTCGGCCGTCAGGGCCGTCCCCAAGGAAGCGACTGTCTGCGGAAAGCCCGCGCTGTGCAGGGAGATGGCATCAAAGTATCCCTCGACCACCAACGCCACCCTTGTCTCCCGGATCGCCCGGGAGGCCAGGTGCAGCCCGTAGAGGTGGACCCCCTTCTTGTAGACGGGCGTCTCGGGCGAGTTGATATACTTGGGCTGCTGCTCTCCGAGGGCGCGGCCCCCGAATCCTACGATCTTTCCCGTGGAATCGCAGATGGGGATTATGAGGCGATCCCGAAACCGGTCGTAGTATCCCCGTCCCCCCTGCCTCGGAAGGGCCAGCCCGGCCGCCTCGATCTGGCGGGGCGCCACACCCAGTCTGGTGATTTCCCGGACAAGCCCATCCCACTCCGCGAGCGCGTAGCCGAGCTGGAAGCGCTCCACGGCCTCGGACCCCACTCCCCGCTGGCTCAGATAGTCCCGCGCGGCCGTTCCCTCCGGGCCTTTGAGGGTCTTTCGGAAGTGGTCGCAGGCGAGCCGCTGAAGCTCGAAGAGCTTCAGGAGGCCGTCCTCGCGGGGGCGCCCTCGCTCCGGGACCGGGATCCCTGCGCGCTCCGCGAGATGGCGAACCGCGTCGGGGAAGCTGAACCCCTCCCGTCGCATCAGGAATCGAAAGACATCGCCTCCCTCCCCGCACCCAAAACAGTAGAAGATCTGTCGCTCCGGATTGACGGTGAAGGACGGGGTCTTCTCGGTGTGGAAGGGACAGAGGGCTCGGTAATATTTTCCGGTCTGCTTCAAGGGAACGTAGCCCTCGATCACCTCCACGATGTTCGAGGTCCTGAGCACCTGATCAATCACTTCCTCGGGGATAAACGCCATAGGGGACCTCGACGGCCTCTCCCGCACCGAGCCGGGCAGAGGTTCCTCCTCATCGATCCTGGAGTACCGCGATGGTCGCGCCGCTCCCCCCGTGATTCACTTCGGCGAGGTGAAAGCCCTCCACCAGGGGATGGCCCGCCAGATAGGTATGCACCGCTTTCCGGAGAATCCCCGTCCCCTTGCCATGAATCACTCGAACCTGTCGTACCCTCTCGACAAAGGCCCCATCCAGATACTTCTCCAGGCGCCGGGTGGCCTCCGCGACGGTACAACCGACCAGGTTGATCTCCGGGGAGACGGACTGGGTCTTCTCTACGAAGAGCGGTACCTCTCCCCGAGGCGGGGGAGGAGAGCTGAGCACGCTGAGGGCCGAGACCGGCAGGTGAACCCTGCCGACCTTCAGCTCAACCTCTACGGTCCCCTGGCCAGAGACTTCGGTCAGGACCCGCCCGTGCTGCTCGTGGCCGGCCACGCTCACCCATTGCCCGGGCCGAAGCTCGGCGGCCACCCGAGGTCCGTTGGCCGGCGGTGCTTCGGTCGCCTCGACCTTCCCCCTCAAGGCCTCAAGCCCCTGATAGAAGCCCCGGACCTCCCGGGGCCGAGCCCCCTGCTCGCGGAGTGCGCGAATCAGCCCCTCCCCCTGCTGCCGGAGTTCGGCGAGGAGCTGCCGCGCCTCCTCCCGTGCCCGGTGCCTCAGGGTGCTCATTGCCTCGCGAAGCCGCACCACAAGCTCCTCCGCTTCTCGCGTGAGGATTGAGGTCCGCTGGACCTCTTTCTGAAGCCGCGCCCTGAGTTCGTCCACCTGCCGTCGGTCCACCTCGAGCGCCTCGATGAGGGAGTGCGCCCTGTGGTGCCCCTCGGGGAGGGCCTCGCGTGCCTGTTCCAAGATCGGCCCCGGCAGACCGAGGCGTCCGGCGATCTCCAGCCCGTAGCTCTGACCCGGAAGACCCAGCCGGATGGAGTACCGTGGCCTCAGACGCTCTCGATCGAACTCGACACTGGCAATCTCCACGCCAGGCGTGAGGGCGGCATAGGCTTTCACCGCCTCCAGGTGGGTCGTGGCGATCACCGAAGCCCCTCGCTGTCGGAGGGCCTCGAGAATGGCGATGCCGAGGGCGGCCCCCTCCGAGGGATCGGTCCCGGCCCCGAGCTCATCGAGGAGGATCAGGGTCTCGGGGCCGGCCCGTGCCAGGATCTTGACGATCTGGCTCATGTGGGAGGAGAAGGTGCTCAGGCTTTCTGCAATACTCTGCTCATCCCCGATGTCGGCGAAGACCGCGCGGTAACACGGCACCTGGCTGTCTGGAGAGGCCGGGATCGGGAGACCCGACAAGGTCATGAGGGTGAGCAGCCCTGCGGTCTTGAGTGCGACCGTCTTTCCCCCCGTATTCGGTCCGGAAATGACGACGACGGCGAAGGCACCGCCCACTTCGAGGTCAATGGGGACCGCACCCCCCGCTGCCTCAATGCCGTCCTCATCGGACACCTGTTCGGGGGCAGGACTGAGCACCAGGAAGGGATGGCGGGCCTGACGCAGGATCAGGCGAGGTTCTTCGGTCACGCGGGGGATTCCAGCCCGCAGGCGTACCGCCAGACGTCCCTTGGCGATCAGAAGATCCAGATCGCCCACACGCTCCAGCACTGCCCCGATACGCTCCGCGGTCCGCCCGACCTCACCCGTCAGGGACCGGAGGACCTTGGTCACCTCCTCTTCGTCCCGGCGGAGGAGCATCCGCAGACGGTTGTTCATCTCCACCACCGGGGTCGGCTCCAGAAAAATCGTGAGCCCGCTCCCCGACTGATCCTGGACGATCCCCCGGATCCGGCCCCTCGCAGAGGCCTTCACCGGGATCACGTATCGATCGTTGCGCACCGTGATGATGGGTTCGGCCAGGGCCGGCTGGGTGGTCGGGGAGGCAAGCGTGCGCTCGAGCCTCGTCACAATGGCCTCCCGCAGGGCGCGAAGCTCACGCCGAACCCGGTGAAGTCCCGGACTGGCCGCGTCCGAAACCTCCCCCTCTGGCGTAATCGCGTCTGCGATCACGGTGCAGAGGGCCTCGGGGGGAACGAGACCGCTCGCCCGCTTCCAGAGGAACGGCGCCGCCTCCCTCTCTCGGTGGAAAAAAGCTCTGAGAAGACGGGCCGCCTGGAGCGTCTCGTAGATCTGCCAGAGGGAGCGCGGATCGAGCGAGGCCCCCTCGACCCTTGCCTGGATCAGATGAGGGCGGATATCGGCTACCCCGGCGAAAGAAGGCTCCTGGCCCCGCTCGAGGAGCGCCTGTGCCTCCGCCGCTTCGGTCAGCGCCTCCCGCACATGCGTCACATCCTGAAGCGGCCCAAGGCAACCCGCGCGTTCCTTGCCCAGGCGGGTGACCGCCCCCTCCTGAAGAGCATCGAGGATGCCGGCAAACTCTAACCCGCTGCGGGAGCGTTCATCCATCTCACCACACGCTCGGAAAAAATCGAGGGACCCCGTGCTGAGTCCCTCGATCTCCGTGATGCCTGCCGCCCCGTCCTGGATGCCTCATCCTTCCCCCGAAAGCTCCTGCCGCACCAATTGGCTGACCACCTTTCCGTCAGCGCGCCCGGCCAGCTGAGCCATCAGGTGGCTCATCACCTTTCCCATGTCCTTGACCGATCTGGCTCCCGTCGCGGCAATGGCCTCCCGCACCTTGGTCGACAGCTCTTCGGGGGAGATCGCCTGAGGCAGGAATTTCTCGAGGATCTCCAGCTCCGCCTCTTCCTTGCGGGCGAGATCCTCCCGCTTTCCTTGACGGAACTGCTGGATCGCTTCGCGCCGCTGGTTACATTCCTTGACGATGACCTGCAGGATTTCGGGCTCGCCGAGCTGCCCCCGTCTTTCCACCTCGCGGTTCTTGACGGCGGTGAGCAGCAAGCGAAGGGTCGAGGCCTCCACCTTCCGACCGGCCTTCAAGGCTGCCTGAAGTTCCCGGTGGAGGCGGTCCGTGAAGTCCATCCTACCCCTGCATCATGCGCATCTTCTTGAGCATCTTTTTCTGAGCGGCGAGAGCCTTCTTCTTCCGACGGACGCTGGGCTTTTCATAATGCTGCCGCTTCCGCATCTCGGAAAGCACCCCAGCCTTCTCCACCTGCTTCTTGAAACGCCGGAGCGCGCTTTCGAAGCTCTCGTCTTCCCGGACGAGTACGGTCGTCACCGCCTACCCCCCCTCACCGGTCTATTCTATGAGACCTTCTCTTTGAAAGTAAAATCATCTAAAATTTCAATTTAAGTCATACTCGCTTTCCTGTCAATTTCTTTTTCGGCGCCCCCCACGCCTCTTTGTGTGTTCTCTCTTCCTCCCTTTCCCCACCCGTGCCTGGAACTCCCCCCACAGCTGATCCAGCGTGATGTCATATGCCCCGAGAAGGACCAGCGTGTGAAACCAGAGGTCAACCACCTCATGGACGATCGCCTGGCGCCGGCGCCCCTTGACACTCAAGAGGACCTCGGAGGCTTCCTCGGCGATCTTTTTGAGGATCTGCTCCTCCCCTTGCTGGAAGAGAGAGGCCACGTACGAACCCGGCGGCCGCCGCTTCTTGCGCTCCAGAATGGTCCGGTAGACCGCGTCGAGGATATGAGAGGAGGGCCCGTAGACCGCCTTGGGCCGAAAGACCTGCTCCGTGACCGGAGCGGAGGAGCTGAGGTCCCTCTTCACGCGCCGGAAGAAACACGACCGATAGCCGAGATGACACGCGGCCGTCTGTTGGTTCACCTGGAGGAGGAGGGCATCGCCGTCGCAGTCGAGGCGGATCTCTCCGACCCGCTGCACATGCCCCGACTCCTCCCCCTTCTTCCAGAGCCGACCCCGCGACCGGCTGTAGTAGTGCGCGAAGCCGGTCTCGACGGTCTGTCGGAGGGCCTCCCGGTTCATATAGGCACTCATCAACACCTGGCCGGTCCTGGCATCCTGGGCGATGGCCGGGATCAGGCCATTCTTGCCAAATTTCAGCTTGCCAGGTCCTTTCGCCACCATAGCCCCCATTTGGTTCACAATTCACGGTTCGATGACGCGAACTAACAAAAAGAAGAGCGCCTGCAGGCCCCGAGCGACATAGACGAAAGCGGCGGGGCCCCTCGGCTGGCGACGGCCTGGGAAACCGAGGCGCGATCCGTGCCGCTGTTCTTTGCACGGATCGTGAACACGGAGGGACCCAGGCCGTAAGCCGCCGAACAGGGTCGCCGCGAGAGGCCCGGAGCGA
>JBOHQS010000132.1:0-5931 GCA_050732295.1 Methylomirabilales bacterium (SeqCode) | reverse complement strand
ACCCACCGAGAGGCCGAGTCCCCGGTTCATCCGGTATTGGTGTCCGATCTGGAGGACATTGTTCACCAGCCAGTACAGGACGAGTCCTGACGGCATCCCCCAAAAGATGAAGGTGAACATGACCGGCATGAGATAGAGCATCATCTGGGCCTGGCGGGGGTCCCCGCCCATCGGGCTCATCTTCTGCTGGATGAACATGCTGATTCCCATGATCACGGGGAGGCCGCGAACCGCGAACGCGTCGCCAATGTATGGGATGGGGAAGGGCACGACAAAAAGGGTATCCGCGACCGAAAGGTCGTCGATCCAGAGCGCAAACGGGGCACGCCACAACTCGACCGAACTGGCCAGCGCGTTGTAGAGCGCGATGAAGATCGGGATCTGGATCACCATGGGGAGACAGCCGCCCAGGGGATTGACGCCGTGGCGCTTGTACAGCTCCATCGTTTCCTGATTCACCTTTTGCGGATTGTTCTTGTAGCGCTCCTTGATCGCCTGAATCTTCGGCTGTAACGCCTGCATCGCGTGCATCGACTTGTGGCTCTTCTGTGCGAGCGGGTAGAAGCCGACCTTCTGCAGGATGGTGATAATGATGATGGCAACACCGTAATTGCCGGTGAAATCGTGGATAAACCGTAGGAAATAGAGGGCCGGTCGGGCCAGAAAATCGAACCAGCCCAGATCCACGAGCTTCTGCAGATCGTGCCCCGCCTCCCGGAGCCTCGCGATCTCCTTCGGCCCGGCAAAGAGTTCGAGTGTCACCCGTGTCTCTCCACCGGGGGGGATCTTCATCATCGGGTACACAAGACCCACAATCGGCCTCCCCTCGGCGTCCTTTCCGGCAACACCTGACGGACCCGGCTCTGCGGGGATGAAGGCCGCGGTGAAATAGCGGTCCTGAATGGCCGTCCATGAGACAGTCCCCGATTGGACGGTCTCCTGGTCACTCTTTTCCAGGGGTGGAGTGATGATCTTCCCGTCAATTCGGGCAACGACAGAGACCGAACCGACTTCCTGGTCCGCGGCTCCAAGGCGTATGCTCGGTCCCCACTCGAGGCGAAGGGTGCCCTGGTGGGGCACGCTCCCCGGATTCTGGAGCCGTATCTCGACATCGGCCAGGTACCGCCCCGGATAGAGCACCAGCGTCTTCTCCAGCACGATCCCCGAAGCCTCCTGAAACTCTACTACGACCCGCTGGGGTTTGGTGGGGTCGGGCGCGGGTCGCTCCACGACCCGATAGAGCCCCTGCCTCCCCTCTCCCCCCTCGACCCAGACGGCAAGAGGAATGGGCGTGCTGCGGTCGGGGAGCATCCCCACGAGATCAACCAACCCACTCTCCTCCTGGTACTGTTTGAGCTGCCAGCTCCGAATCCCGCCTCCCCGATTGGTCAGGACCACCTTGAGCAGGTCGGTTTCAAGCGTGATCGCCTCTTCCCGTTCGCCTCGCCTGGGCGCCCCGACGAGCCGTGGGCTCCTGGCTTGGTGCTGAGGTGCTGCCGTCTTTACCGCAGGTTTCTCCTCGGCCGCCTCTTTCCTTGGCTCGGTTTTTGGCTCGGTCGGCGGCGGGGCCGGCGTGAAAAAGGCCTGGTACGCAAGGAGAACAATGACGGCTAGGGCGGCGGCCACAATGGCCCTCCGCTCCATGTCTCCTCGATCGGGGTCCGGCAATTGAGTCACGGCTACCTCCCGCGTACCCGCCTTCCCTCAGCGCACCGGATCAATTCCCCCGGGGTGAAGGGGATGACATTTGAGCAACCGCTCAACGGATAGGACGATTCCTTGAACCAGCCCGTACCTGCGAATTGCTTCCTCGGCGTAGGCCGAACACGTGGGGACAAACCGGCAGGCGGGGGGGAAGAGTGGGGAGAGAAATCGCCGATACAGCGCGATCGCCTTTAGGCTAAGGCTAGCGAGACCTAAATGGGCGTGCCGATTCTTCCGCATAGTGAGGGGGGAGGTCACGAAGGAGCCCGGCCCGTCTGAATAGGTCCGCAACAATCTCCCGGAAGGTCTCGGCGTCGCCGCGAGAGAGATCTCGATGCACCACCACGACCAGGTCGAGTCCGTCCGCCATCTTGGCCCGGTTCAGGCGAACGTACTCCCGCAGCCGCCGTTTGATGCGATTCCGAGCGACGGCGCCACCGAGGCGCGAAGCGACGGCGAGCCCCAACCTCTGCCCGGGGCGGCCGCGACGGTACACGAAGACGCTGACGCCTCGGCCAGAGACCTTTTCGCCGCCGCGGATGACTTCCCGAAACTCTTTCGTGGCGCGAATACGGTCCGCCCTCGAAAACCGGCGCCCCACCTACGTCACCGCCAGCCGCTTTCTTCCCTTGGCCCGCCGGCGGGCCAAGACTCGCCGGCCCCCCGTGCTCCTCATCCGCTGACGAAATCCGTGGGTGCGTTTTCGCTTAATGCGGCTAGGTTGATACGTGCGCTTCACTCCTCATGCCCTCTCCGAGCAACATCACCCCGCCAAAGCGTTTCATCGTAGTCCCCTGCGATTCACTTGTCAATTTCAATCCACGGAGGCCCGGTGCAGGGCAAAAAGTAGTTGTAATTGTGGGGCCGCCATGCTATAAAAACCGTGCCAAGTTCTCGCCCGGGCTTCTACCAGAAAACCCGGGGTCTGGCGGCATATCCGTTCCTGAGATAGACCATAACTATTTGAATTAAAAGGATGTTACGGGTTTTCCACATATGTGGACAATCTTGTGAGTAACTCAAAGCCTTATCCTAAGAGCTCTGAGGGGGGGTCGAGAGAATAAACGCACGCCTGCTGCGGCTTGGCCCGTGTGGAAACGAATCAGGCCAGAGGTGGAGCGGCTTCGGGGGATGTTGCCCTCGTGAAGCGAGGAAGATCGGGCGCCCGCCGCGGGGAGTTGATAAGTCAGGGAGCGCCAATGGAAAAGGTGTGGGGAGGTGGGGAGAGGAGAGGAGCTCGACATGTTTTCCCGTCTAATCCCCATGGCATCCCATCCTCTGTCCCAAGGTAGACCCGTTCACTCTCGATGTTTTCCGTATTTCCACAGGACCTCCTATCCTCTACGACTTAAGATATTATCTCTATAGGTTATAGAGAGGTCGCTCTTGTATAATACGTAAGAGAACCATGAACTCATAATGGAATGGGGAGGAAGGTGATGCGTGCCCACGTGGGTCGGAATGTATTTTTGAGCACCTTGGCGCAGGTCCAGGGCGTTATCGAGGCAAAGAGAACTCTTCCGGTCCTCTCCCATCTCCTTCTCGAGGGAAAAGGAAACACCATTACCCTCTCAGCCACCGACCTCGACGTCAGTATCCAGACCTCCCTTGAGGGCGAGGTCATGCAGGACGGCGCTGTGGCGGTCTCGGGAAAAAAACTATACGAGATCGTGCGCGAGCTCCCCGATGCCCCAATCGACCTTCGGTGGGAAGAGGGAAAAAATGTAGAGATCGTCTGCGCGAAATCGGCTTTCCGTCTGAAAGGGATCGGACCGGAAGACTTCCCCGCCCTTCCCAAGGTCCCTGAAGGGGTCGGGATCACTATCACCGCCGAGACGCTTCGAACGATGATCCCAAAGACCCTCATTGCCGTCTCCACGGATCAAACGCGACCGACCCTGACGGGAGCTTTTTTGCAGGTGACAGAAGTGGATCTCTGTATGGTGGCCACAGACGGCCATCGCCTCTCACTCGTCAAGGCCCCCATTGAAAAGGGAACGAAGGAACGGGGGCTCGAGGCCATCATCCCACGAAAGGCCCTGTCAGAGCTCGGGAAGATGCTCAAGGAGGAGACAGGGGATGTTCGGCTGGTTCCCTTGGACCATCAGCTTGCCTTCCTCCTGAGCCATAGCCGCTTGATCACTCGGCTGATTGAGGGACAGTTCCCCAACTACCAGCAGGTCCTCCCGTCTCCGTCCGGCCCGAGAGCAGTACTCCGCCGGGACGACCTCCTCGGCGCCCTTCGCCGCACCTCGACGATTGCGGGGGATCGGGCGACGCCGACTGTTCTGGAGCTGAAGGCGGGGCGACTCATCATCTCCTGTACGAATATCGATCTCGGCGAGGCGAAGGAGGATCTCTCTATGGAGTATCGAGGGCCCGAAACCACCGTGGGGTTCAACGCCAGGTACCTCCTGGACTTCTTGGGTGTGGTGGAGGAATCCGAGGTCTTGATGCACGTCCATGATCCGTTGTCCCCCACCCTGTTCGAGCCGCACAAAGGGGAGGGCTTCAGCTGCGTCATTATGCCCATGCGGATATGATCCCCGTGTCCTTCCGCCCCACCCGATCCGGGACGTTCTTGGAGAGCGGGGGGGGATTTTTTTTGGCGGGAGGCAATGAGGGGGTCGAACGTGTAGGGGGGTGGTAATGGCAGAAGACCGACAACGAGCCCGGGAGGCTCCGACGTACAGCGCGGAGCAGATCAAGGTCCTGGAGGGGCTTGAGGCGGTGCGGAAGCGGCCCGCGATGTATATCGGCGGCACCGGCCCCGAGGGGCTTCACCACCTGGTGTACGAGGTCGTCGACAACAGCGTTGATGAGGCGCTGGCAGGCTTCTGCGACCGCATCGAGGCGACCATTCACCTTGACAACAGCGTGACGGTGGTGGACAACGGCCGCGGGATCCCGGTGGATATTCATGAGCAGACGGGCCGGCCTGCGGTCGAGGTCGTGCTGACCACGCTTCATGCCGGCGGCAAGTTTGATAGCTCTGCGTACAAGGTCGCCGGCGGCCTGCACGGGGTGGGCGTTTCGGTGGTGAACGCCCTCTCCGAGTGGCTCGAGGTCGAGATCTGGCGCGACGGCAAGAGGTATCTGCAGCGGTACGAGCGGGGGAAGCCGGCCGGGGAGCTCGAGGAGATTGGAAAGGCTCGGAAGGGCGGGACGCGGATCACCTTTTCCCCGGACGGAGAAATCTTTGCGGACCGAACCTTCAGCCTGGACACGCTCAGCAACCGGCTACGCGAGCTGGCCTTCCTGAACAAAGGGCTCCGACTCATCCTGGCCGATGAGCGGGTCCAGCAGACACGCGAGTTCTACTATAGCGGGGGCATCAAGGCCTTTGTGGAATTGTTGAACGAGAACAAGGCGGTCCTCCACCCCAAGCCGATCTATATCGAGGAGACGCGGAACGGGACGGTCGTCGAGGTCGCGATCCAGTATAACGACGGCTACAGCGAGACGGTCTTTTCTTTCGCCAATAACATCAACACCCGTGACGGAGGGACGCACCTCATCGGCTTCCGGTCCGCCCTCACACGCACCATCAACAGCTATGCGGCGGGCCGCGACCTCCTGAAGAACCTCAAGGCGACCCTGACCGGCGATGACATCCGTGAGGGGTTGACCGCCGTGATCAGCGTCAAGCTCTCCAACCCCCAGTTTGAGGGGCAGACCAAGGCCCGCCTCAACAACCCGGACATGAAGGGCCTCGTGGAGACCATCGTCAATGAGAAGCTGGGGGAGTTCCTGGAAGAAAACCCGGCCATCGGCCGCCGCATCGTGGAAAAGATGGCCGAGGCGGCCCGGGCGCGGGAGGCGGCCCGGCAGGCGAAGGAGCTGGCGCGGCGCAAGGGGCCCCTCAATGACGATGGGCTGCCGGGGAAGCTCGCCGACTGCTCCGAGAAGGACCCGGCGCTGTGTGAGCTCTATCTGGTCGAGGGGGACTCGGCGGGCGGTTCGGCCAAGCAGGGCCGGGATCGGCGTTTTCAGGCCATCCTCCCCCTGAGGGGCAAGATCCTGAACACGGAGCGGGCGCGGATCGACAAGATACTCTCCTCCGCGGAGATTCGGGTGATGATCTCGGCACTCGGAGCGGGGATCGATCCCGAGTTCGACATCAGCAAGCTCCGCTACCACCGGATCATCATCATGACCGACGCCGATGTGGATGGGGAGCACATCCGCACACTGCTCCTGACCTTCTTCTTTCGGCATCTCAGGCAG
>JBOHQS010000131.1:0-6111 GCA_050732295.1 Methylomirabilales bacterium (SeqCode) | reverse complement strand
GAACCAAGCATCTGCTCGAAGAGTTCTTCACCGCCTTTTACCAGGCCGACGTGCTCGTGGTGACCGAGGTGTACGGGGCTGGTGAGCCGGTCATCCCCGGCGTCAGCGGGAGGCAGATCGTCGAGGGGGCGTTGGAGCATGGACATCGCCATGCCACGTTTATCCCGGAGAAGGAGGTGATCCCGGACGTGTTGATCCCGATGCTCCGCTCTGGAGATATGGTGATCACCTTGGGGGCCGGAGACATCTGGCAGGTGGGGGAGGAGATCGTGCGCCGCCTCACTGCCGGCGCGTAGTTCATGGCTCACCACGCGCCGGCGACCGATGACCGACGACCGACGACCGACAAGCAAGTTCAAGCAGTCATCGGTCAACGGTCAACGGTGAACGGTCATCGAAGGGTGCACGAGGAGCGCACTGGGCCGAGAGGCAAGATGAGGCGAGGGATACAGGAGAGACTGGAGAGGGAAATCGGGGGGCGTGTCGTGTACGGAGAGCCGCTCGACAAATATACCTCCTTCGGCATTGGGGGGCCTGCAGACATCATGGTCTTTCCCGAAGGTGCGGCGGACGTCCGGGCTGCCCTGCGGCTCTGCCGAGAGGAAGGGGTTCCCTATCTCGTCTTGGGAGGCGGGAGCAACCTGTTGGTCCGCGATGGGGGCTTTCGAGGGGTGGTCCTTCATCTCGGGGGGATCTTTACTCAACTGAACGTGGAGGGGAAGCGAGTCTGGGCCGGCGCCGGAGTCCGTCTGAGCCGACTGGTGGCCTTCTGCTCCCAGCTCGCCCTCAGCGGGGTGGAGTGCTTGGCCGGGGTCCCCGGGACCGTCGGGGGCGCAGTCCGAGGGAATGCCGGCGCCTTTGGGGGATGTATCGCCGATCACCTGGTAGCAGTACGGCTGCTGACACGCGAGGGGGATGAGCACGTCTTTTCGCGGGACCGGATGGAGTTTTCGTACCGACGCTCCTCACTGCCGGAGGGATGCGTCATCCTCGAGGCGGCCTTCGATCTGGAGCAGGGTGACGCCGGTGAGATTCGGCGTCGGATCTCAGCGAACCTCGTCCAGCGAAATCAGGGACAGCCGGTGGAGTGGCGATCGGCCGGCTCCGTATTCAAGAATCCACCTGGGGAGTATGCAGGCCGCCTCGTGGAGAAGGCGGGGCTCAAGGGCGTGCGGGTCGGGGGTGCCTGCGTCTCGCCGAAACACGGAAACTTCATCATCAACCTGGGGGGGGCGACGGCGACGGATGTCCTGGCCCTCATTGATCTGATGCAACGCCAGGTCCGGGAGAAGATGCAGGTGGAACTCGAGCCGGAGGTCCGGGTCGTCGGAGATGGCTAGAGCGTTCACGGTTCACAGATCACGGTTCACGGGTAAAGGTATCTCCTTCTGCTGTGAACTGTGAACTCCGAGGAGGGGGGAGTGCGTCGGAGACGAAAGGGAAGTGATCGCCGCTGGCGACGATGGATGATCGCCGTCCCCACCACCGCCGCGGTGGCCCTGGTCATCGGGGGCGTCTGGTGGGCCCATGGGTCCCTGCGTCCGCTCTCGGTTCTTGAGGTGCGTGAGATCCGGGTCCGGGGGAATGTCCACGTGGCGACAGCCGAGATCCTTTCCCGGTTGCGGCTCCGGCCGCCGGTCAACATCCTCCAACTGGACCTCGAGGAGCTGGCTGGCAGGATCACGGCGCATCCCTGGGTCTTGAGCGCCTCGATCCAGCGGCAGCCCCCCCTCAGCCTGATCATTACCGTCGAGGAGCGACGGCCCGTCGCCCTCCTGTCCCTGGGGAAGACGTATCTGCTGAGCGCTGATGCCGTCATCCTTGAGGAGGTGCGGGCCCGCCCGGGGCAGGCCCTGCCGCTCCTTCGGGCCGCCTGGAGGGCCGAGGCCCGGGCCGGGGAGCATCTCGACGACCGGCGACTCTTGGGTGGGCTTGAGCTCCTCGAGCTGCTCCAGGAGGCACCGCTCCTCAAGCAGACACTGGTGGAGGAGGTGACCGCCGAGGCGGACGGCAACTATGTCCTGCGCCTGGCGGGGGGCAGGGCGATTCTGCGGATCGGCCCGGATCCCCTCGCGCAACTGCATCGTCTTAGCCTGGCCCTGGGTCATCGCGAGGAGCGGCTGCAGAGTTTCGCGTATGCGGATCTCAGATTTCCCGGGCGGGTGATCCTGAAGCCGCCCGAGAAAGGAGGATGAGAGGTGCCACGGGAAAGTGACGTGATCGTGGGATTGGACATTGGCACCACCAAGATCTGCGCCATCATCGCCGAGCTGCTCGACGATGGGGGCCTGGACATCATCGGCGTCGGGATCAGTCCCTCCAAGGGGCTCCGGAAGGGGGTCGTGATCAACATCGAGGTCACGGTGGACTCCATCAAGCGCGCCCTGGAAGAGGCGGAGCTCATGGCCGGGGTGGATGTCCATTCCGTTTTCGTGGGGATCGCCGGCGGCCACATCAAGGGAATCAACAGCCGCGGCGTCATTGCCGTCTCGAGCAAGAGTCGAGAGATCACCCCAAAGGATGTGGACCGGGTCATTGACGCCGCCAAGGCGGTCGCCCTCCCCGTGGATCGCGAGGTGATCCATGTCCTGCCCCAGGAGTTCATCGTGGACGGCCAGGGGGGGATCAAGGAACCGCTGGGGATGACCGGGGTGCGGCTCGAGTCCGAAGTCCACATCGTGACCGGGGCCGTCACCTCGGCCCAGAACATCATCAAATGTTGCAACCGCGCCGGGCTCGAGGTCCAGGACATCGTGCTCCAGCAGCTCGCTTCTTCTCTCTCGACCCTCAGCTCCGACGAGAAAGACCTCGGCGCGGTCCTGGTGGATATCGGCGGCGGCACCTCCGACATCGCCGTCTTCGAAGAGGGGAGCATCTGGCACACGGCGGTGCTGGCGGTCGGCGGAGACCATCTCACCAACGATATCGCTATCGGGTTACGCACTCCCATGCATGAAGCGGAGGAGATCAAAAAGAAACACGGATGCGCCGTGGCCTCGCTGATCGAGCGGGAGGAGGATATCGAGGTGGGGGGCGTGGGCGGTCGGCGGCCCCGCACCATCAGCCGACACATGCTGTGTGAGATCATCCGGCCTCGTCTCGAGGAGATCTTTTCCCTCGTCGATCGGGAGATCCGGCGGGCCGGGTTTGAAGAGACGGTCGTCGGAGGGATGGTCGTGACGGGCGGGTCCTCGATCATGCCTGGGGTTCCGGAATTGGCGGAGGAGATCCTCACACTGCCGGTGAGACGGGGAATCCCCGCAGGGGTGGCGGGGCTCGTCGACGTGGTGGCGAGTCCGATCTACGCGACTGCCGTGGGTCTCGTGCTGTATGGGTCCCAGAATCGACACCAGCGGAAGTTCCGGCGGGTCACCGAGGGCGCCCTGTTCAGTCGGGTGACAGAGAGGATGCGGGAGTGGTTCGGCGAATTCTTTTAGGGGCAGTCCGATGTCCGAAGTCCGAAGTCGAGGATCAGAATAGCCGGTCATCGGTCGTCGGTGATCGGTGATCAGTCGTCGGCTAACACAAAGGAGGGGGTGAGCGATGCCGTTTCAATTAGAAGAGGGTCCTCAGAAGACGGCCAAGATCAAAGTCGTCGGTGTCGGAGGAGGGGGCTCGAATGCGGTGAACCGCATGGCGACGTCGTCGATGACGGGAGTGGAGTTCATCGTGATCAACACCGACGCCCAGGCTCTCCACTCTTCCCCCGTCGAGAGCAAGTTGCAGATCGGGGACAAGCTCACGAAGGGGTTGGGAGCGGGGTCGAACCCGGACATCGGGCGGAAGGCGGCCATCGAAGACACCGATAAGATCCTGAACTTCCTGGACGGCGCGGATATGGTCTTCGTCACCGCGGGGCTCGGCGGGGGAACCGGCACAGGCGCCGCCCCCGTGATCGCCAATCTCGCCAAAGAATTGGGGATCCTCACGGTGGGTGTGGTGACCAAACCCTTCCAGTTTGAGGGCAAGGTGCGAATGGCGCAGGCCGAGCGGGGCCTGCAGGAGCTCAAGGAGAAGGTGGATACCCTGATCACCATTCCCAATCAGCAACTCCTCGCCATCGCCGATCGGACCACGACCTTTCTCGAGGCCTTCAAGCTTGCCGACGACGTCCTCCGCCAGGCGGTCCAGGGGATCTCGGATCTCATCGTGATCCCCGGGCTCGTCAATGTGGATTTCGCCGACGTGCGGACCGTCATGGCCGAGCGGGGGCTGGCCATGATGGGGAGCGGTCATGCCGTCGGCGAGGATTGCGCCATCGAGGCGACGCAGCGGGCCATCAATAGCCCCCTCCTGGAGAATGTCTCCATCCAGGGGGCCCGCGGGGTCTTGCTCAACATCACCGGCGGTCCGGACCTCTGCCTCCATGAGGTCGAGCAGGTCGGTCAGGCGATCTATGCCGCCGCCGATCCCGATGCCCACATCATCTTCGGGGCGGTGATCGATGAGCGCATGAACCGCGAGGTGCGGGTGACGGTGATCGCGACCGGGTTTGAGCAACAGCACGCGAAGGCGACCGAGCAGACCAAGATCGCCGACCTCAAGGCCTATGCGAGCAAGGTGGTCGAACGGCCGGGGTATCTCAGGCGGCGGGGGGGCAGGCTAGAGGTAGGTGCGGGTCAGCTGACGCTCGCCGAGCTGGACGAGGAGGAACTCGACATCCCGACCTTCCTCCGCCGCCAGGTCGAGTGATCTGACCGACTATGTCTCCTCAGGGTGGGCCTGGAGAAGGCCGCCCCGTTATTTTCGGCTCTGACACCCCCTGGGGCTCTTGCGCCCGACGTGATTCGGCGAATCACGTGTGTGATATATAATGTAGACGAAGGGACGGGATGGGATTCACCGAGCAGGGGATTGTCGAGAGTGAGGAGCCGGGGTTTCTCCGGCTCTCTTTTTTTGAGGAGTTAGGCGTCCGGCACGCCTTCAGCACCCGGAAGGGGGGGGTGAGCGTCCCGCCGTATAACTCGCTCAACCTTGGGCTGAGCGTCGGCGATGATCCGGCGGCCGTGCGCGAAAATCGGCGCCGGTATTTCACCGTCCTCGGCCTGGACCCGTCGCGCATCGTGCGGGTTCGCCAGGTGCATGGGAACGATGTTCTAGTCGTGGACCCCGCCCTAGCGGGAAGCAACCGGTTCCCCCGACTCTTGCTGGATGATGACTACCTCTACGATGCAATGGTGACCGATGTCCCGGGTTTCGGCCTCACCATCAGCACCGCCGATTGCCTGCCGATCTTTCTTGCTGACCCCCGCCGGCGGGTCATCGGGGCCGTCCATGCCGGCTGGCGGAGCAGTGTGCAGCGAATCGTCGAGCGCGCACTTCGAAAGATGCACGAGGTCTACGGCACCGATCCCGCCGAGTGCTATGCCGCGCTCGGTCCGGGCATCCGGGGCTGCTGTTACGAGGTGGATGAGCCAGTCATCACCAAGCTGAAAGGGGCCTGTAATGCGTGGCAAGACTGTGTGAAACCGACCGGAGAAGATCGCTGGATGCTGGACCTCGCTCGCCTGAACATCGCCATCCTGGACGAGACGGGGGTCAGCCGGGAACGCGTCGTGGACACCGGCCTCTGCACCGCGTGCCGCAGTGATCTCTTCTATTCGTACCGGGCCGAAAAGCCAAGGACGGGCCGAATGATGAGCGTCATCGCTTTGGTCTAGTTCGCGGTTCACAGTTGACGGTTCACAGTTCTTGATCGGCAAGACCTGAGACTGGAGCTTTGAGACCAGAGCCATTCTTCGCCTCCGGTCTCTAGTCTCCTGTCTCCGGTCTAGAGTCGGTCATCGGACATCGGTCGTCGCCGCCGGTCGCGGTTGACACCGTGGGGGGCCTCTGTTAGCTTAACCGCAGAGGTGGAAGGCGATTGGCGGCCAACAGCAGGATCAAGGAGCGGGTCGAGAGCGTGCGGGCGAGGATCGCGGCGGCGGCCTTGCGGGTGGGGCGAGATCCGGGGGAGGTTCTTGTGGTGGCCGTGGCGAAGAGCGTTCCAGCCTCCACCATTGAGGAGGCCATCGCCGCCGGTATCAGCGATATCGGAGAGAATCGGGTGCAGGAGGCAAAGGCCAAGATGGCCGAGATCAATGCCCCCTGCCGGTGGCACATGGTGGGACA
>JBOHQS010000130.1:0-6184 GCA_050732295.1 Methylomirabilales bacterium (SeqCode) | reverse complement strand
TCGGTCTCTTCTCCTCCTCCGTGCATCTGGATTATGCGGACGATTCCGCGCCCGAGAGCCGGGTCAGAACCTCCGCCTGGAAATGCCCGTAGCACCCCTGCTCAATGGCCCGGCGGGCCTCCTGCATGAGATGTCCGTAATAGTGGAGGTTGTGCAGCGTGTTGAGACGGAGACCCAGGATCTCGCCCGAAACAAAGAGGTGGCGAAGATAGGCCCGGGAGTAATGCCGACAGGTCTCACACCGACACGACGGATCCACCGGTGAGGGGTCCCGGGCATACCTCGCCCCCTTGATGTTGAGCCGCCCCGTACTGGTAAAGAGGGTCCCGGTCCTCCCGTGACGCGTCGGCATCACACAATCAAAGAGGTCGACGCCGAGGGCAATGGCCAGCAAGAGATCCCCAGGGGTGCCGACCCCCATGAGGTATCGGGGCCGATCGGCGGGGAGCAAAGGGAGCGCGGCCCTGAGCACCGTCTCCATCTCGGCCTTGCTCTCTCCCACACTGAGACCGCCCACGGCGTACCCCCCGAATCCAAGTCGGGTGAGCTCTCGGACCCCTCGTTCTCTGAGATCGGGAAAGACGCCGCCCTGGACAATCCCGAAGAGCATCTGCTCGGTTCCCTTATGAACATCTCTGGAGCGCTCGGCCCATCTCAGGGTCCGGTCCAGGGCATCGGCAGCCTGCTCATGGGATATGGGGTAGGGGGGGCACTCGTCGAGTGGCATGATGATATCGGCCTGAAGCGCCTGCTGAATGGCGATCGTCTGTTCCGGGGAGAGGAAGTGGCGCGATCCGTCCACGTGCGACTGGAAGAGGACTCCGTCCTCCGTGATCTTCCGGAGCGGAGCCATGCTGAAGATCTGAAATCCCCCGCTATCGGTGAGGATCGGGCCATCCCATCCCGTAAAGGCACGAAGTCCCCCCAGTTCTTGGATAACGTCGTGGCCGGGCCGGAGGTAGAGGTGGTATGTATTGCAGAGGATGAGCTCCACCCCTGCCCGCCGGACCTCCTGGGGGGAGAGGGCCTTCACCGCCCCCGAAGAGGCGCACGGCATGAAGGCCGGGGTTTCTACGGTCCCGTGGAGGGTGTGGAGTCGACCGCGCCGGCCCCCGGACGGATCGACCGCGAGCAGCTCAAAGGTCATTCGATCTCCACATCCTCGAAGGTCACCGCGAGCCGGTAGGTCTTGAAGGTGATCGTTCCCGCGACGCCAGCGGCCGTGTAGCTCAGGTTCTCGGGAGCTTGCTCGACCAAGACGATCCCCCGAGCCTTTTGCTTTCCTTTTCCCAGGTGCTTGCGGACCCAGCCAATCCGCTGGAGGGTCTCGGCCACGAGCTCCTCCCCTCCCTCCCGGTCAGCCACCCTGACCACGACGAAGGCCCCGCTCTTATCCCGGGCCAATAAATCAATGTCGCCGACCCGAGTGGAATAGCCCGCGCCGACTGGCCTTCCCTTCTCATCGGTGAAGACGCTGAGTCCGGGTTCCAGGAGCTCCGGCTGCCGGCCCAACAGCCTTCGGAGCCCTGCCGGGTCCAGCGCGAAGACCGGGAGGGGTCCCTCAGGCCCGGTCTGGACCGCCATCGGTCGATCTGCCTTCTCCTCTGACCCAACTCCCCCCTCCGGTCCCGCACCCCCTTCCGCTTCGAGGTCGCTCAACTCCCGGGGTGGAGCGGCACCGCGGGCCGCATCCGTCTCCTTTTCCTTCACACGCTCCCCCTCGCGCCCGGGCTTCGTCACATGGCCGCAGTTGGGACAGGTCAGTTGCCCCTCGTCGAGACGCGTCGCACAGAGCTGACAGAGCATCATCCCCTCACAGGATCAACATCGCGTCACCGTAGCTGTAGAATCGGTAGCGCTGCTGCATGGCTTCCTCGTAGGCCTTTCCCATGAGATCCCGGCCAGCGAAGGCACTGACCAGGATCAGCAGGGTCGAGCGAGGCAAGTGAAAGTTCGTCAGGAGCGCGTCCACCACCAGAAAGTGGTGGCCCGGGGTGATGAAGAGGGAGGTCATCCCCTCCCCGGCCCGCACCCCCTCCCCGTCGAGCGCGGCGTCCTCGAGAGCCCTGGTCGTCGTGCTCCCGACCGCCACCACCCGCCGGGACTCGTTCTTCGCACGCTTGATGGCGGCCGCGGTCGGCTCAGGAATCGTGTATCGCTCCGCAGCCATCCGGTGCTCCTCGACCCGCTCGACCGTCACCGGCGTGAAGGTGCCCACCCCCACATGAAGCGTGAGGAAGGCGATCTCGATCCCGTGCTGTTCCAGCTCGCGGAGGAGGGCCCGGGTAAAGTGCAGCCCGGCGGTAGGGGCCGCGATGGAACCCTCCGCCATCGCAAAGACCGTCTGGTAGCGCTCGGCATCGAGAGCGTCCTCGTGGGGGCGTCCGTCGATGTTCCGGGTGCGCTTCACGTAAGGAGGGAGCGGCATCACTCCCATGCGGGGGAGCTGTGCGCGGATGTCCGCTGTCCCATCAAACTGCAAGAGACGGCGTCCCCCTTCGCGCCCATCGATCACGAGGGCGCCCACGCCCGCTCCAAAGTTCAGCCGCCGGCCGACGGGGAGCGCCTTCCCCGGCCTCACCACCGCCCACCACCGATTCGGACACTCCTCCTCGACGAGCAAGACCTCGGCCTTTCCTCCCCCTGTTCGCCGCCCGTAGAGCCGGGCCGGAATCACTTTGGCATCGTTGAGGATGAGCAGGTCCCCCGGCTGCAGCCACAGGCTCAGCTCGCGAAATTGCCGGTGCAGTATCGCCCCATCCTCGCGGCGGACCACCAGTAGGCGAGACGCATCCCGCTCCGGAAGGGGATGCTGGGCGATCAGCCCCTGGGGCAGCTCATAATCGAATTCACGAAGGTGCATCGCTACGCCCGTTCACGGTTCATAGTTCATGGTTCAGGGTCAAACGTATGCTGGGTCGCGGTTCGCAGTTCAGGGCGAGAACCACGGGCGGTCTACGGTCCATAGTTTCTGATTCATGGATCTTCATTCACGAAATCTTCTCTGAACCCTGAACCATCAACCATGAACCAGGTCAGGGGAGGCGCCGAAGCTCTGCCAGCGGGAAATAATGCTTCAGGATATCTGGGTAGGTGTAGGCGAGATCCGCCATCGCTTTGGCACCCCACTGGCTCAACCCCACCCCGTGCCCCCACCCCTGACCGACGAAAATCATCTCGCCCCCGTTGGGGTAAATGGTGAACCGCGTACTGCGGATCCGGTCCGGCCCGAGGATCTGGCGAAACCGTTTTCCGTCGATGTCGAGCACGCCCGCGTCATCCCAGACCCGGAGCCGACTGACCCGGCCGGACCGGGTCCGTCTGGCCGTCTCGATGCGACGGATCTCGCCCAACCGCCAGCCGAGCTGCTCGATGAGCGCCTGCCGGATCTCGGATCGCGGGATCGTCACCTCCCACTGATGCGTAGGGGCACCAGCCGAAAAGGGATCTTGTGTGCCGACGATGAACGGATACTTTTTCTCCCAGACCTCCACCGCATCCTCGGTCTGCCCCCCTGAGTCGGCGTGGTAAAAGGCCGGGATGACCTGTCCCCGGTAAGTCAGCACCTCTCCCCGGGTTGCCTGAACCGCCAGGTCTGATCGGGGGTCCTCACCGTTCACCCCCCGATAGAGCTGAGAGGCGGTCGTGGCATGGAGATGATACGGCGCCCCGGGATCTACGAGGCGCTCGTACAGGGCATAGGTCCGGGCCACGACCGCCTGGGCCCGAAGCACCTCGATGGGCCACTCGGGGTTGGCCTCGACCTTCATCACCCCCCGAACGTACTCCTCGAGGGGGACCTCGTTGACGACCCGAAGACCTTCCGACGTATTCCAGACCTCCACACTCCCCCGGTAGGGTCTCCCATCGATCCAGACGAGACCCGCATCCGGTTTCAATCTGAAGCTGGTCCCCGGCCTGCCGTCCCAGGCGACTTGCACCGCTTGACCGGGGGGGAGGACCTGCACCACGGGGCGCTCGATTTCTTCGAGGCGGGACAGTCCTTCGGCCTGCAGATGAATTGCAGCGACCCCTTCCTTCAAGAGGACGCGGACCGGCCACTGCTCCGCCCAGCAGAGCCCTGAGGTGACGAGGAGTAGGATGCCACTGATGAACCACCTGCGCATCGACTGCCTCCCCCTCACCGACGGCCGAAGAGGGAAAAGAGGAGGGTGAGCAGGATACTGATCAGGATGGAGGTGGCCAGGGGGAAGTAAAAGGTAAAATCTCCTTTCCGGATGGTGATATCACCCGGCAGCCGGCCGATGAGCGGGATCTTCCCCACCACGAGGAGGAGACCTCCGAGGAGGACCAGGACGATGCCAAAGAGGATCAGGAGCTTGGCGAATCCCTCAAACTCGAACACGCTCGTCGATTTCTCCATGCACCGCTCGCAGGACCGACCGCAGTATATCACCCTGAGCCGGAGCCTGTCAGTCTGGCGACCCGCCCTCAGTTCCCCTCTTCCCAGAACTCCCCTTGCGGGCGGGCCCTGGGCGGGATGCCGAAGTGATCGAAGGCCAAGCGGGTCGCGGTCCGGCCACGGGGAGTCCGGGCCAAAAACCCTGCCTGAATCAGGAAGGGCTCGTAAATGTCCTCGATGGTGTCCTTCTCTTCGGCGACGGCCACGGCCAAGGTTTCCAGGCCCACCGGTCCTCCGTCGAATTTCTCGATCAGGGCGAGCAGGATCCGCCGGTCCATGTCATCCAATCCCCGCTCATCGACCTCCAATCGCTCCAGGGCCATGTGGGCCAGCTCCTTGCTAATCGCCCCGTCGCCCAGCACCTGGGCAAAATCTCGAATCCGCCTGAGGAGCCGGTTGGCGACGCGTGGCGTCCCCCGCGACCGGCCGGCCAACTCGGCCGCCCCCTCCGAACTGATCTCGACCCCCAGGATCTTCGCGGATCGGAGGATGATCCGATAGATCTCCTCATCGCTATAGTAATCCAGCCGGTGCAACACCCCGAAGCGACTCCGGAGGGGGGCGGTCAGGAGGCCTGCCCGCGTGGTGGCCCCTACCAATGTGAACCGCGGGAGGTCCAGCTTGATGGTCCGCGCGTGGGGGCCCTGGCCGATGACCAGGTCCAACTGGAACTCCTCCATGGCGGGATAGAGGATCTCCTCCACCACCCGGTTCATCCGATGGATCTCGTCGATGAAGAGGACGTCCCGGTCCTCGAGATTGGTCAGAATGGCCGCCACATCCCCCGGTCGCTCCAAGACCGGCCCCGAGGTGGCGCGGATGCCCACCTGAAGCTCCGTCGCGATGAGATAGCCTAACGTGGTCTTCCCAAGGCCCGGGGGGCCGTGGAGGAGCACATGATCCAAAGGCTCTCGCCGGGCCCGGGCCGCCTCGATGAAGACCCGCAGGTTCTCCTTGACCTTCTCCTGACCGATGTACTCCTCCCAGAGCCTCGGCCGGAGCGTCGGCTCCCACTGCTGATCCTCGTCCAGGGGGCGACGGCTCACGATGCGATCGGTCATGGCCTATCCCTCGGCGTGCTCGGCGAGCAGACGCAGCGCCTGCCGAATCACTGTCTCGAAATCCTGATCCCCGTCCACCGTGCGGAGGGCTTTGGTCGCGGCCTTGGAGGCGGCGGAGCGGTTGTAGCCCAGATTGAGCAGCGCAGAGACCACATCCTGCAGGACCTCCTCGCTCGGGTCGCCCTCGGGTGCCGCAACCGCCGGCTCCAGCAGCGGCACGATCTTCTCTTTCAGCTCCAGAATCATCCGCTCCGACGTCTTGCGCCCCACCCCCGGGATGGCGCTGAGCCGCACCAGATCCGCCCGTCCGATGGCGGTAGCGAGCTCCTCCGCCGTGATCCCGGAGAGGATGTTGATGGCCAGTCGGGGCCCGATCCCCGTGACGCCCCGGAGGAGGTCGAAGAGGGCTCGCTCTCGCTCCGTGATAAAGCCGTAGAGATGCAAGGCATCCTCCCGGAGGTAGGTCACCGTGTGGAGGAGGACCTCAGTCCCCCCGTCAGGGAGCCGGTAGTAGGTGGACAGGGGAACAAAGACGCGATACCCCACCCCGTTCACCTCCACGATGACGTGGGTGGGGTCCCGCTTCACCAACTGTCCCCGCAGCAGCCCGATCACGGGTGCCCCCTAGAGTTAAAAAAAGGGCAGGATGAGAGTGAGATCGATACGCCAGCCATCCGCCTCTCGGGTCATCGGATAACTC
>JBOHQS010000129.1:0-6216 GCA_050732295.1 Methylomirabilales bacterium (SeqCode) | reverse complement strand
TCGCGCCGCCCCTGGATCACGGCCCCGAAGCCCATCGCCTTTCGGCCGATCCGGTCTTCGATGAGCTTCTCCAGCCCGATGAAGGCACCGCCGCATATGAAGAGGATGTTCGTGGTATCGACCTGGAGGTACTCCTGCTGGGGGTGTTTGC
Organism: Methylomirabilales bacterium (SeqCode); assembly: GCA_050732295.1. GTDB lineage: Bacteria > Methylomirabilota > Methylomirabilia > Methylomirabilales > CSP1-5 > CSP1-5. Next base: position 6,065 of record JBOHQS010000129.1, on the reverse strand, counting down.
GTCCCCCCTGGGGGGGCACGTTGGCCACCGTCCCCTCCAGGATCTTGAGCAGCGCCTGCTGGACCCCCTCGCCGGAGACATCACGGGTGATAGATGGGTTCTCGGATTTGCGGGCGATCTTGTCGATCTCGTCGATATAGACGATTCCCCGCTCGGCGCGTTCGATGTCATAGTCGGCTATCTGGAGCAGGCGGAGGATGATATTCTCCACATCCTCCCCCACGTATCCCGCCTCCGTGAGGGTCGTAGCATCGGCGATCGTGAAGGGGACATCCAGAATCTTGGCAAAGGTCTGCGCGAGCAAGGTCTTCCCCGATCCGGTCGGGCCGATGAGCAGAATATTGGACTTGGCCAGCTCGGCCTCGTCGTACCGGGGCTTGGCGTTGATCCGTTTGTAATGGTTGTATACCGCCACCGAGAGGGTCCGCTTGGCGCGCTCCTGCCCGATGACGTATTGGTCCAAGATGGCTTTGATCTCCGCCGGTTTGGGAATATCCCCGAGGTCCCTCCCTCGCTCCTCCTCCAGTTCCTCGGAGATGATGTCATTGCACAGCTCGATGCACTCATCACAGATGTAGACCGTCGGTCCGGCAATCAGCTTGCGGACATCCTCCTGGCTCTTGCCGCAGAAGGAGCACTGGAGTTTTCCGCCATGCTTGACCGGCTTGGCCATCTCTTCCCTCCTATTGCCGTGACGCCCGCGCCAGTATCTCTGAGGGGAGCTTCGCCCCGTCTCGCGAGACGATCACCTCATCGATGATGCCGTACTCCCTGGCCTGCGCGGCGGTCATGAAGAAGTCCCGGTCCGTATCTTTCTGGATCTTCTCGAGGGCTTGGCCCGTATGGGCGACCAGGATCTGGTTCACCTCATCCCGGACCCGGAGGATCTCTCGGGCCTGGATGTCGATGTCGGTGGCCTGGCCATGGACGCCCCCCAATGGCTGGTGGATCATGATCCGGGCGTGAGGCAGCGAGTAGCGTTTCCCCTTCTTGCCCGCCGCGAGCAGCAGCGCCCCCATGCTGCTGGCCTGCCCCATGCAGATGCTCTCCACGTCCGGTTTAATGTACTGCATCGTATCGTAGATGGCAAGGCCCGCCGTCACCGAGCCACCCGGACAGTTGATGTACATGTGGATATCCTTCTCCGGGTCCTCGGCCTCCAGGAAGATCATCTGGGCGATGATCAGATTGGCATCGATGTCATCGATGGGCTGCCCGAGGAAGATGATCCGATCCTTCAGGAGACGGGAGAAGATATCGTACGCCCGCTCCCCGCGGTTCGTCTGTTCCACCACCATGGGCACGAGATACATGGGCAATCCCCCTCCCCTTGCCCCGGCAGCCTGTGCCGGGGGTCCTCCCCTACGGGATGGTAATGAGGTCGTAATTGTCCAGAATCCTCGCCTGCGCGAAGAGAAACTCCACGGTCTTCCGCTCGACAACATTGGCCGCGACCGCCTCCATGCGACCCTCGCGGCGCAGGTGGGCCCTGAGTTCATCCGGCTTTTGGTGGAGCACAGACGCCAATTGCTCCACCTCAGCCTCCACCTCATCGGGGGTGGCCGCAATCCCTTCCTGCCGCGCGATGGCGTCGAGAACCAGGATGTGCCTGGTCCGCTTCCGAGCCGCCTCCTCCAGCTTCAAACGGAACGAGACATCTCCTTCAAGGCGTTCCATGCGACCGCCCCGCGAGGCGGAAAAGTCGCGAAGCATCCCCTCCATTTCTCGGCGCACCAAGCCTTCGGGGACCTCAACGGGATGGGCGGCTGCGATCTTCTCCACCACCTCCCACTTGAGGCGCTGCTCCTCAGTGTGCTCCTTCCGTGTGAGAACATCCTGACGGACCTTCTCCCGGAGTTCCCGTACCGTCCCGCACTCGCCCACGGCTTTGGCAAAGGCGTCATCCAGGGGCGGGACCCTTTTCTTCTTGACCTCCTTCACCGTGAACCGAAAGAGGACCTCCTTCCCCCGGAGGTCCTTCCGTGGATCATCGGGGGGAAAGGCCACCGGGACATCCCGGAGCTCCCCGTTCTGGGCGCCGACGAGACGCTCGTCCACACCCGGGAGCAACTGGCCCGCGCCGAGCTCCAGGGTGAAATCCTCCACCCGAAGGTCCTTCCTCGGTTTTCCATCCACGAACCCCTGCGCATCAACGATCAGCCGATCCTCTCTGAGAGCCGGCCAGCCCTCCACGGGGACATATTCCGCTGCCCGCTCCTGGAGGAGCTTGAGGTGCTCCTCCACCTCCTGGTCGGTCACCTCCATCTTCTTTCGAGAGACCGTAACCCCCTTGTAGTCCCTGACCTCGAGCGGGGGCTTGACCTCCACGACGGCCCGGTACCGCAGGGGCTCCCCGAGCTGGAAGTCAACCTCCTCGACCGTGGGAAGCCCAACCGGGTCCAGGTGGGACTGCTGGAGCGCCTGCCGGTAGGTCGTCGGGATCATCTCCTGGAGCACCTCTTCCCGAATCTCATCTCGGAACCGACGCTCGAGGATCTCCCGGGGCACCTTTCCTCGCCGAAAGCCCGGGAGGGCGACCCGCTGACCCAGCTTTCGATACGCCCCTTCCACCGCGGGGCGGACCGCCTCAGGCGAGACCTCTACGGTGAGGGCGCGCTTGCATCCGGTGAGTGCTTCGACACTGATCTTCATCGCCGCGTCTCTTGGTGCGAGAGGGGGGAGTCGAACCCCCACGGTTTTACCCACGGGATCCTAAATCCCGCGCGTCTGCCCATTCCGCCACTCTCGCCCTCTTGGTTCATAGTTCATAGTTTATGGTTCACAGTCTCAGACATCGGATTTATCGTCCGCGATCCATTCACTATGAACCCTGAACCGTGAACCTATTATGGTGGGCCGCCAAGGACTTGAACCTTGGACCCGCTGATTAAGAGTCAGCTGCTCTACCAGGCTGAGCTAGCGGCCCCCGTCTTTGGAACTATCGGCTGTCAGCTATCAGCAATCAGCTCGCGTCAAGAGGCCCGACCGGAAACCTGCTGACAGCTGACCGCTGCCCTTCATGGCGCGCCTGAGAGGATTTGAACCTCTGACCCACTGCTTAGAAGGCAGTTGCTCTATCCCCTGAGCTACAGGCGCCCCCCTCTCAAGCTGTCGGCTGTCGGCCATCAGCAATCAGCTCTTCTCAAAGCAATCTTCCGGCCTTCTGCTGACAGCTGATCGCTGACTGCTGTTTTGCATGGCGCGCCCAGCAGGATTCGAACCTGCGACCTACGGATTCGAAGTCCGGCGCTCTATCCACCTGAGCTATGGGCGCCTTAGCGAGCCACGAGTGATGAGGACTCACTCATCCCTCAGCACTCAGTCCTCAGTACTATTTCTTCTGGGGTGAACGGAGGGATTCGAACCCTCAACCCCTGGAGCCACAGTCCAGTGCTCTAACCGTTGAGCTACGCTCACCATCGCCACCCCCCCTAGGGGGGCAGTCAGCAGTCGGCTGTCAGCAGTCAGCTAATCGCAAGGTCTTTAAAAGATGCCTGCTGGCCGCTGATGGCTGATCGCTGACTGCGGTGGCGCGCCTGAGAGGATTTGAACCTCTGACACACGGCTCCGGAGGCCGTTGCTCTGTCCGGGCTGAGCTACAGGCGCACGAAATTCGACCCGACACGTCCCGTGGTCGGGATGATCGCCCAACGTCCTCTCAACGATTGGTCGGGGCGATCCCGCAACGTCATTCGTATAGTTGGTCGGGGTGAGAGGATTTGAACCTCCGACCCCCTGCGCCCAAGGCAGGTGCGCTACCAGGCTGCGCCACACCCCGATCCAGTTCCTGCTCTCACCCCGACCAAGAGTCCGATCATGGTCGTTGCGGGACGACCCTCCCGCACCAGTGCGAGATGCGCACCCAAGCTGCGCCACGCCCCGAGTCAATGCCCTCCTCAGAATCACCCCCTGTCCCTGAGCCGTATCAAGATCTCCCGACACGCCTCCAGGGCCCTGGCGCGATGACTGATTCGGTTTTTCAGGGCCGGCCCGATCTCGGCAAACGTCTGACGATATTCGGGGACGTAAAAAATGGGGTCGTAACCGAACCCGGCCGTCCCCCTCGGCTCCCACGCGATATACCCTTCGCAGACCCCTTCGGCAAACTCTGTCGGTCTCCCCGGTTGGGCCACGGCAACCACACAACGAAAACGGGCGGTCCGTCCGTGCCAGGGGTAGGTCCGAAGCTGCTTCAGGATCTCCTGGATCCGATCTTCGTCGGTCGCCCCCTCCCCCAGGAAACGAGAAGAACGAACCCCCGGGGCCCCACCGAGGGCATCCACCTCCAGGGCGGAATCCTCAGCGAGGGCAACACAGCCCGTGAAGGCCACTCCGCGTTCGGCCTTCGCGGCGGCGTTCTCCCGGAGGCTTGAGCCTTCCTCCTTCAGAACCGGTGCATCCGCAAGGGTAGAATACGGAACCCACTCTACCCCAAGGTCACCGACGATCGCGGTAATCTCCCGGAGCTTGTGAGGATTCCGCGTCGCCAGGACAATTTTCATGGTAGAACGCGGGGTTAGCTCTTGTCAAGGGGCAATTTGACCGTCTGGAGCCGCTCCGCGAGCAATCGTTGCTGCAGCCGAACGAGCTGTCGTACTCCCCGGGCCGCGACGGCCAACATGGCGTCGAGCTGCTCCTTGCTGAAGGGGGATTCCTCCGCCGTACCCTGAATCTCGACGAATCTCCCCGCTCCCGTCATCACCACGTTCATGTCCACTTCGGCGATGGCGTCCTCGGCGTAGCAGAGATCCAAAAGGATGCGCCCCTCCACGATGCCCACGCTGATGGCTGCTACAGAATCCGGCAGGGGGTCCTCCTTGACCTTGCCCTGGTCCCGGAGCAGTGCCACGCTATCCGCCAAGGCGACAAAGCCGGCGGTGACCGCAGCGGCCCGCGTCCCGCCATCGGCCTGGATTACATCACAGTCGATGACGATCGTCCGTTCCCCCAGCCGCTTGAGATCAACCACGCCTCTGAGCGATCGGCCGACGAGGCGCTGGATCTCAGAGGTGCGGCCACTCACGCGCCCCGCCGCGACCTCCCTGGGAGTGCGCGTGGTCGTGGAGCGGGGGAGCAATCCATATTCGGCGGTAATCCACCCCTGACCCGAGTCCTTGAGAAACTGGGGAACGCGCTCCTCCACCGAGGCGGCGCACAGGACCTTGGTCTCCCCGATTTCAATCAAAGCCGACCCCTCGGGGTACTTGAGATACCCGCGAGTGATCGTGACCGGACGCATCTCGTCATCTTTACGGCCGCCCGCCCGCATCTATCGCACCCTCTCAAATGAGTAGCGGGGCCTGAAGGGACGCCGGGTGTCGATGTGGCCCGCCAGCGTCAAGATTTCGGACCCCTCCACGAGGAGCTTGACCTGCTGGATTTCCCCAAAGTTGGCGGTGAGCGTGTCCACGATGGAGTAAATGGTCAGGAGCTCTCCGCCGGTCCCCCCGGGGTGTTTTGTCTGGAGATCGCGCGTGAAGTCCACGTATGCGGTCCCGCGGCCGTCCACATAGAGCTGCAGGAGCCCGACGCCGGACGGGATCGTCGGGTTGAGGTCGGTCTGGGGCCCCTTGATGAGTTCGGCCACGGCCCGCTTTGCCTCCTCCACTATCGACGCGGCCCGGGGGATCGTCCGCTCTTCTTCCTGAAGCCTATCCGCGTTGGGGACGGCGAAGAACAGGCGGATGCGCCGAGTGGTGGCATCGACCGCGCCTCCGTCCTGAACGGGAGAGCCTAGAGGTTCCGGGGCCCGCGGGGCGAGGACTCGACCCAGGAGAAACCCGAGAGCCCCCACCACAACGACGAGGAAAAGCAGGCCCAGAAGAAGCCTTCGATCCGGGAGGGGCGCCATTCCCCTCTACCTCTTGGCCGTGGGAACCGACCGACCGGGTGACGGAGAGACGAGCCCCAGACGTCGCTCGTAGCGATCCTTGAAGCGGACGATCCCCGCGTAGAGAGCCTCAGCGACCCGGTCTTTGTACCCTTCGGCTTGGAGGTGCTTTTCCTCCTGCGGGTTGGAGATGAAGGCCACCTCCAAGAGGACTGCTGGCATGGCGGCCCCCATC
>JBOHQS010000128.1:0-6230 GCA_050732295.1 Methylomirabilales bacterium (SeqCode) | reverse complement strand
GTACACCTCATCCACATAATACGCATGGCGCAGGAGCCGATACACCCGCTGAAACCGCGCCGCGAGCAGCTCCGGCACGTCGCGCCAGCGCAGGTAGAGGAGGGTGCCGGCCCCGATCCCGGCCCCGGCCACGCCGAGGGAGAGGCCGGCGAGGAGCCAGGCGGAGGCGTGCCCGGTGGCCGCAGGCCCTGCGGCCAGGCTCGGGGCGAGGAACTGATGGACGAGGCCGTGCTCGGGCGGGTAGCCCAGGAGTCCCCCGACCACGACGGAGCCGAGGGCGAGCACGAGCAGGGGGAGCCCCATGCTGGGGGGGGCGTCATGGAGGTGCCGGGCGTGGGCGGGGTCGCCGCGGAAGGGGCCTTCGAAGGTGAGGCAGTAGAGCCGGGTCATGTAGAAGGCGGTGAGGAAGGCCCCGATGAGCCCGAGCGCCCAGAGGCCGTAGTGGCCGGTGGTGAAGGCGGCGAAGAGGATCTCGTCCTTGGACCAGAACCCGGCCAGGGGGAAGACCCCGGCATTGGCGGCCGCGCCGATGAGGAAGGTGTAAGCCGTGAGCGTCAGCGGGCGCCGGAGCCCCCCCATCCGCTGGAGGTCCTGCTCCCCGTGGAGCGCATGGATGACCGCGCCCGCCCCGAGGAAGAGGAGCGCCTTGAAGAAGGCGTGGGTGGCGAGGTGGAAGATGCCGCTTGCGTAGGCCCCCACGCCGGCCCCGAGGAACATGTAGCCGAGCTGGGAGATGGTCGAGTAGGCGATGACCCGCTTGATGTCGGTCTGGACGCAGGCGATGGTGGCGGCAAAGAGGGCGGTGAGCGCCCCCACCCAGGCCACGAGCTCCAGGGTGGGGGGGGCGAGGCTGTACAGCGGACTCGAGCGCGCGACCATGTACACCCCGGCGGTCACCATGGTGGCCGCGTGGATCAAGGCGGAGACCGGGGTCGGGCCCTCCATGGCGTCCGGGAGCCAGACGTAGAGCGGGAGCTGGGCACTCTTCCCCATGGCCCCGATGAAGAGCAGGAGCGTGATCCAGGTGACGAGGGAGACTCCGCCGACGGCCGGGGCGGTGAGCGGGGCCGGCAGCGTCGCCGCCCGGGCGAACACCTCGGCGTACTGCAGCGTCCCGCAGGTGGTCCAGAGCAGGAAGAGCCCGAGGAGGAAGCCGGCGTCCCCCACGCGGTTGACGAGGAAGGCCTTGTTCCCCGCATCGGTCGCCGTCTTTTTGTCATACCAGAATCCGATCAACAGATACGAGCAGAGCCCTACCCCCTCCCAGCCCAGGAACATGAGGAGATAGTTGTTGGCCAGGACGAGCATCAGCATGGAGAACATGAAGAGGTTCAGGTAGGCGAAGAAGCGGGGGTAGCCCGGATCGCCGTGCATATACCCGATGGAATAGATATGGATGAGGAGGCCCACGAAGGTCACCGTGAGCATCATGACCGTGGAGAGGGGATCGACCAGGAACCCGATCGGCACCTGAAAGGTCCCCGCCACGATCCACGGGTAGAGGTTCAGGTCGAGGGTGCGGCCGGCAAAGACCTCCAGGGCGATCAGCAGGGCCACGAGAAACGAGCAGCCGGCGGCCGGGACCGCCACCCAGTGGGCCCGGGCCCGGAGGTGGCTCCGGCCGAACAGGCCGTTGAGCACGACCCCCCCCAGGGGGAAGGCTGGGACCACCCAGATGTAGTCCATCATGAGCAAGGCCCGTTCATGGTGTAGGGTTCAGGGTTCATAGTAGGAACTGCCAAGGGACGATTCCTGAACATTCAGTGTTCATGGTTCAGAGTAGGAATCCGAGTTCCGAGGCTATCCCTGAACTATGAACCGTTGACCGTGAACCGTCATCACCACTTCATCAGGTTGATTTCATCGACGTTCACGGTCTTGAAGTTGCGATAGAGTCCAAGGACGATGGCCAGTCCGACCGCCGCCTCGGCTGCAGCCACGGTGATGACGAAGATGGCAAAGACCTGGCCGTCCAGGGTCGAGTTGGGCAGATATCGGGACAGGGCAATGAAGTTCACGTTGACCCCGTTCAGCATCAGCTCAACCGCCATCAGGATGGCAATCGCATTGCGTCGGGTGAGGGCACCAAACATCCCTACCCCGAAGAGGAGAGCTCCCAGGGTGAGATAGTAAGAGAGGGGGATCATTCCACTACTCTCCTTCCCGCCGGGCCAGGATAATCGCCCCCACCATCGCGGCGAGCAGCAGCACGGAGGTCACCTCAAAGGGAAGGACATGGGTCGTGAGGAGGAGCCGCCCAAGGGCAGACGCGGTCTCCAGAGGGGCCGGCGCCTGGCCAGAGATCTGGATGCCCGTGACGGAGGCGTAGACGAGAATGGCCGTAGTCCCCACTGCGACTACGGCACTCGCCCCGACCTGCTCGTTAAAGACCTCGGCGCCAGAGGCGATCCGGGTGGTGAGCATGATGGCAAACAGGAGGAGGATGGTGATCCCGCCAACATAGATGAGGACCTGGACGGCGGCTAAGAACTCGGCATCCAGAAGGATGTAGATCCCGGCCACGCCGCAAAAAGAAAAAATCAGGGCGACGGCGGAGTGGACGATATTTCGCGCCAAGACCACCAGCAGCGCGGCAGCCACGGTAAAGACCGCTAGGACAAAGAAGAAGACTGCCGTCACCCCATCCCCCTCGGCGGGTCTTAGGCCTTGCGCGCCTGCCTTCCAGTGCCTGCCGGAGGCGGCGCCTTCACCCCTGCTCCTGCCGGGGAGCGGGGAGTCATAATGGTGGGATAGAAGCCGTCGGCGTGCATCGTCTCCATGTCGTAGACGAGACTGGTTCGACTGAACCCGCCCAGTTCGTACATGCCGGTGTACATGGAAATGGCATCAAAGGGACAGACCTCGACACAGAGATTGCAATACATGCAGAGGTTATGATCAATGACGAACCACTTGGGCCGGCGTGCCTTCCCCTTCCCCTCCCCCTCCAGGTGGATGCAGTTGGCGGGACAGATCCGGGCACACATGTCGCAGGCGGTGCACTTGAGCTCCTTCGAGTCCAGATCGACGGTCAGCACATGTCGGGTGAGCGCCCGGACCGGGAGCTGCCGCTTCTCCTCAGGATACTGGACCGTTACCGCGCGGGTAAACAGGTACCGGAGCGTAATCTGCATCGAGAGGATGATGCTCCAGAAGCCTCCCCAAAGCTCTCGGAGATATCGCCACATCTTCTTCTTAGCCCCCTAGCTAAAGACCCAGACGAGCAGTCCGGTGATCCCCAGATTGGCAAAGGCCAAGGGCAGGAGGACCTTCCAGGCCACGTTCATCAATTGGTCAACCCGTACCCTGGCCAGCGTCCACCGAAGCCAGATCATCACGAACAGGAGAAAAAAGGTCTTCAAGAGGAACCAAAGCCACGGGGGCAACAGGGGTCCGCGCCATCCCCCCAGAAAGACGGTCGTCGCGATGGCGCAGACTGTGAACATATTAGCATACTCCGCCAGGAAAAAGATGGCGAAGCGCATCCCGCTATATTCGACATGAAATCCTGCCACGAGCTCCGACTCCGCCTCCGGAATATCGAAGGGAAGTCGATTGGTCTCGGCCACGGCACAGGTGAAATAGGTCAGAAAGGCCAACGGCTGCAAGACGATGAACCAGAGATACCGCTGGGCCTCCACGATCTTTGTCGTGCTGAGAGAGCCCGCCAGGAGGATCGGACCGATCAGGGAGACCACCAGGGGCACCTCGTAGCTCACCGCCTGCGCCGCGGACCGGAGCGCCCCCAACGCGGCATACTTATTGTTCGAGCCCCAGCCGGCCATGATGATCCCGACCACGGTCAGCGAGGAAATCGCGATGACGTACAGGATCCCGATGTTGAGATCCTCGACGATCAGGCCGGGACCGAATGGGATGACCACATAGGCGGCCAAGGCAGCGGCGAAGACGACCATGGGGGCCAGGATGAAGACCGGCCTGTCGGCCTGGGTCGGGATGATGTCCTCCTTGAGGAGGAGCTTGACCCCGTCGGCGATGCTCTGGGCCCATCCGTGCCAGCCCCCCACCCGCATCGGCCCAAACCGGGCCTGGATGTGGGCGCTGATCTTTCGCTCCCACCAGATCAAAAACATGGCCGACACCGAGATAAAGAGGAGGATGATGCTGACCACCACCAGCATGACGACGAGACGCGGCACGATCCATGGAATGCCCCACCCCTCGAACAGGGTGTAAAAACGCGCGACAAGTTCCTCACGGATCTGTGGCATCTCGCGTCTCTACCCTCTGGCTATCAGCAGTCGGCTGTCCGCTGTCAGCGCCGGATGGACCAGCCTTGTGCTGACTGCCGACAGCTCCGTCGCCTATCGGTCCACTTCGCACAGGACGATGTCCACGCTTCCGAGCACTGCCACCGCATCGGCCACGAGATAGCCGGGGAGCATCACCGGGAGGGCAGACAGGTTCACAAAGGTTGGCGCACGGACCTTGTACCGGTACGGCTTCTCGGACCCGTCCGCGATGATGTAGTCCCCCAGTTCTCCTCGGGGGCTCTCCACCCGAGAGTAGATGTCTCCCACCGGCGCCCGCAGCTTCTTGGCCACCGGCGCAAGGACCGGGCCCGGCGGGATGTCCTTGAGGGCCTGTTCCACGATCCGGACGGATTGATCCATCTCCTGGCGCCGCACCCAGAACCGGTCCCAGACATCCCCGCTCGTCCCGACGGGGATGTCAAACTCGAACCGGTCGTAGATCCCGTAGGGGTCATTCTTTCGGAGATCCCACCGGATCCCCGAGCCACGAAGCATGGGCCCAGAACAGGCGTAACTCACGGCGTCTTCGGGCGTGAGGATCCCGACCCCCTGGATTCGTTTCTGCCAGATGATGTTGTCGGTGCTGAGGCGGTCGTACTCCGGCAGGCGCGGCTTGAGCCACTGGAGAAAGGCCTTGACGTCCCCCAGCCACCCCTCCGGGACATCCAGGGCGAGCCCCCCAATCCGCATGAAGCTGTAATTCAGCCGCTGCCCCGAAACCGCCTCGAAGAGGTCCAGGACCATCTCCCGCTCCCGGAAGCACCACATGAAGAGGGTGAAGTTGCCGAGGTCGAGGCCGAAGGTCCCGAGCCAGATGAGATGCGAGGCGATCCGCTGTAGCTCCCCAATGATGACCCGGAGGTACTCCGCCCGCTCCGGGATCTGGATCCCCATGAGGCGCTCGCAGGCGAGGCAGTAGGCCCAGTTGTTGTACATCGAGGAGAGGTAATCGAGTCGGTCAGTATAGGGGATGATCTGGACGTAGGCCCGGTTCTCTCCGATCTTCTCGTGGCAGCGGTGCATGTAGCCCATGTAGGGGATGCACTCGCGAACCACCTCCCCGTCCAGCTTGATGAGCAGGCGCAGGACGCCGTGAGTCGACGGGTGTTGCGGCCCCATGTTGACCCACATCTCCTCCATGGATTCGGCGGTCCGTTCTTTGACCTGCTGCAGGTGAAGGTTGACCGTCGTCATGCCGCGCCCTCTCTAGGCCGTCGTCGGCCGGACCACCGTCCCGGGCTTCCGATCCTCCCAGGGATAGGGGACGAACCGCTCATCTTGGTAATCCTTCCGCAGGGGATAGCCGATCCAATCTTCGGGGAGAAGGATCCGCCGAAGGTCCGGATGATTCTCAAAACGGATCCCCAACAGGTCAAAGGCCTCTCGCTCGTGCCAGTTCGCCGTGCCCCAGAGTGGAACCACCGAGCTGAGGACCGGCTCGTTCCGGGGGACCCGCGCCCGGAGGATGATCTTCCCCGGCTGCCTCAGCGAGGAGATGGCATACACCACCTCCATCTCGTTCTCGCCAATCCAGTCGACGCCACTCAAGCAGTTCAGGTATTCGAGCCCCAGCTCCTCCTTGATAAAACGGCAGATCTCGAAATTCCGGTCCCCCGTGATGGTCACAGAGGCCTCTCCGCGCCGGACCTCTGATGTCCGGATCTCACTCCCGAACCGGGCCCGAATCTGCTGCAGGATCTCTTCTGCCGTCATGGCTTCGCCGTCCGAAGTCCGATGTCCGACGTCCGAAGTCCGTCAACAGTCTTACACTCCTGACATCGGACCTCGGACCCAGGACATCGGACGTGCATTAGACCCACTCCAGCGCCCCCTTTGCCCAGGCATAGGCGAGGCCGACCAGGAGGATCACGATGAACACCATCATCTCGATAAAGGCGAAGAACCCGAGGGAGGTGTAGACGATGGCCCAGGGGAAGAGGAAGACCGTTTCTACCG
>JBOHQS010000127.1:0-6387 GCA_050732295.1 Methylomirabilales bacterium (SeqCode) | reverse complement strand
TCCTCCTTCGCCAGCGCGATGATGGGCAGATCGCGGCGCCCCGAGTCCCGGGCGACTGTCAGTGCCACGTTGAGCTGTCCCCGTCCTCCGTCGACGAGGATCAGATCGGGCAACGGGGACTCCAGCGCCCTTGCGAACCGCCGCCGAAGCACCTCCTCCAGCATCGCATAGTCATCAGCCCCGGCGACCGTCTTGATCCTATATCGTTTGTACTGCGACCGGTTGGGTAACGCATCCTCAAAGACCACCTGGGACCCGACCGCCCACATCCCCTGGATGTTGGAGATATCAAAGGCCTCGACCCGATGCGGGGGGTGGGCCAGGCCCAGCACCTCCTGCAATTCCCGGAGCGCCGCCCTGCGGCCAGCCGCCGATTTCAGACTCGCCATGAGGGCGATCTGGGCGTTCTTGACGGCAAGCGCGGCCAAACGAGCCTTGCGACCCCGCTGGGGATGGCGGATGGCCACGCGGTGCCCGGCCCGCTCCGACAGCCACCGGCCGATCACCTCCGCATCCTCCACGGCGTGGGACGTGAGGACTTCACGAGGGACAGTGTGGCGTCGCAGATAGAACTGCCTGATGAAGGCATCCAAGAGATCTCCCGGCCCGCGCGCCAGTCCCTCACCACAGGTGAAGGCCTCCCGTCCCACGAGCCGCCCCCGGCGCACCTGGAGGACCTGGATATTGGCCTCGCCTCCTTCCATGCTTACCCCAAAGATGTCCTGCTCCTCACCCCCGGGCGAGAGAACTTTTTGCCCGGCTAACGCTTCCCGCAAGGTAGCGAGTTGATCCCGCAGCCTGGCTGCCCGCTCGAACTCGAGCCGTTCCGCCGCCTGGCGCATACTCCCGTCGAGCTGCTTGGCCAATTCCCGATCGCGCCCCTCCAAGACCAGACGGACCCGTTCCACGAGCTGGTCATACTCCGCCTTGCTCACCGACCCCTCGCACGGCCCGAGACAACGGCCGAGATGGTAGTCGAGACAGTGCCGGCGCCCCCGGATATCGGGACATTTTCGTAAGGGGAACGTCCGGTTGACGAGGTGCAACAGCCGCCACATCGTCGTGGCAGGCACATACGGGCCGAAGTACAGCGCCTTGTCGTCCTTCACCCGCCGGACCACCTGAAGACGTGGCCAGGGATCCTGAAGGTCCAGCTTGAGGAAGGGGTAGTGCTTGTCATCCTTCAGCACGATGTTATATCTGGGCTGCCGCTCCTTGACGAGAGTCGACTCTAAGACCAATGCCTCGAGCTCGTTATCGGTGACGATCACCTCTACATCCAGAACCTGCGAGAGAAGCCTCGCCATACGGTCCGATCGCTCTGGTGGCATCTCCCGCCCCTGGAAGTACGACTGGACCCGTTTCCTGATGGAAAGGGCCTTGCCGATGTACAGGACCTCCCCCCTGTTCCCCTTGAAGAGATAGACCCCGGGCCGGTCGGGCAGGGACCTGATCTGGTCGGAAAGCTCCATGGTGTGATCTTGGGCCAACGCGCCCAGGCTGTCAAGAAGCGAGAAGGGGGATGAGATTGCTTGTGTTCGGACCTGAAATGCGCGACCCATGCAGGATCCCCACCGCATGCACCTCGGTGCAAATGAATCCCTTGACTCCCGTTCCTGTCTCAAGCTATAAGTCAGTCCATCGAGGGAGAATCGTGACGGGAATCGAGGACAAACGCATTGCGTTCATCGGCGCAGGGAACATGGGCGAGGCCCTGATCAAAGGCCTGCTCGCCGCAGGAAGGGTGCGCCCGGAGCAGCTCATAGCGACCGATGTCCGAACGGATCGCCTCGAGACGATCCGGAAGACATATCAGGTCGAAACCCTTACCAACAATGAGGAGGCCGCCACGAAGGCGCAGATTCTGATCCTCGCGGTGAAACCTCAGGTGATGGATGGGGTGCTGATCGGGCTGCGGGGGGCGGTGGCAGAGGATCATCTTTTGCTCTCCATCGCCGCCGGCATCCGAACTGGCTTCGTTGAAGGCAGGTTCCCCCACCCAACCCGGGTGATCCGAATCATGCCCAATACGCCCGCCCTCCTCCTCGCCGGTGCCAGCGCCATCACCCCCGGCCGACACGCTACCCCGCAGGACCTCGAGATCGCCCGGCAGATCTTTGAAACGGTGGGTCGGGTCGTTCAGGTCGAGGAAAAGTTGATGGATGCCGTGACCGGCCTGAGCGGGAGCGGACCCGCCTATGTCTTTGTCGTGATCGAGGCCCTCGTGGACGCTGGAGTTCGCATGGGACTTCCCCGAGAGACGGCCACACTGCTTGTAGCACAGACAGTGCTCGGGGCGGCCCGGATGGTCCTCGAGACCGGAAAACATCCCGCCGACCTCAAGGACATGGTCACCTCGCCCGGGGGAACCACCGTTGCCGGGCTGCACGTTTTGGAACAGGCCGGAATCCGAGGAACGCTGATGGCCGCGGTCGAGGCGGCAACCCGGCGCGCCCAGGAACTGGGCCAATAGTTGGCCCTTGCCCTGCCTGGTGCGGTCCATGAGCGGTATTGGGTGGGCTGTGAAAGATCTGGAGGTATGGGGTGTTCGTCCTCGCCAACGTGGTGCAGGCGCTTGCGTACGTCTTGGACACATGTCTCTGGATTTACTTCTGGATCATCATCGCCCGCGCCGTCATCTCTTGGGTCAACCCCGACCCGTGGAATCCCATCGTGCAGTTTCTGTATCGCACCACGGAACCGATACTCAAACCCGCCCGCCGGTTGCTCCCCAGTACCGTGGGCATCGACTTCTCTCCCATTCTCGTTCTCGTCGGCATTCAGGTGGTGAGGATGTTGGTCGTGAACTCCCTCTACGACCTGGCCCGCAGCATCCGGTGGTGAGGAGATTGGCATGGCACTGACCCCGATCGATATCACGCAGCGGGAATTTCAGCGGCGTTTTCGAGGACTGGATCCGGTCGAGGTACGGACCTTCCTGGATGGAGTCGCCGAGGAATTGCAGCGTCTCCTCAAGGAGAACGCCTTCAAGGAGGAGCGGGTCCAGAAGTTAGAGACCCAGGTCCACCACTATCAGCAGCGAGAGAGAGAACTCAAGGAAGCCCTGCTGGCTGTCCACCGCATGGCAGACGAGGTGAAAGAAAAAGCCCGGAAGGAGGCTGACCTGATCCTCAAGGACGCCGAGATCAAGGCAGAAAGGCTCCTGGAGCGCACCAACCTGATGCTGGCCCAACTACAAGGAAGACTGGCAGACCTGAAGCGACAGAAGGTCCTCTTCGAGGGCAGGTTGCGCGCGGCCATCAAGCTCCACCAGGATCTCCTCGCCTCCGAGGCCGCAGAGGACACCAGTGGGTCTCTCGAACCTAAACCTCCAGGCGCGGGGGCCTGACCTCCTTCTCCCCGTCCTCGTCCGACCGGGGGCCAGGCGGGACGAGATCGTCGGAGTCCGGGAGGGGATCCTCACCGTGGCGGTCAGTGCCCGGCCTGTCGAGGGAAAGGCCAATGCAGCCTGTCGCCGCCTGTTGGCCGATGTCTTGCACCTTCCCCTGAGCCGAGTTGAGATCATCGCCGGCGCCAACGCCCGCCGCAAGCGGATCCGGCTCCGAAACACCGACGTCGCCACTCTCGACGCACACCTCGCCCCACTCCTCAAATAGCAGCCACCAGCTTTGAGCAATCAGCGACTAGACTAGAGACTGGGGACTGGAGACTTGAGACTAGGACCTGGAGTCTCCCGTCTCCGGTCTCCGGTCTCATGTCTGTGAGTGCTGATGGCTGATAGCCGACAGCTGATGAGCTAATCGGTCAGGGGTGGCCGTCGGGTGTGCACCCGACTGGCTTCCTCATAGGCGTGGGCCGCTCGCAGGAGCGTCGCCTCACCGAAGGGTCGCCCGACCATCTGGAGCCCTACGGGAAGCCCATCGACCTCCGAACCACACGGCACAGAAATGGTGGGGAGCCCGGTCAGATTCAAAGGACTGGTGAAGCGGGTGAGCGTCGGTTGGATCCTCTTCTGGACCCCCTGAATCGCGACCGTCTCAGCACCGAGAGGTGGGGCGACGACGGGGAGGGTGGGCGTCACGACCAGGTCCGCGTGTCGGAAGACGTCGGCAAACTCCCGGACGAGGCGCCGACGCACCTGTTGGCTTCGGACGTACTGTGGCGCCGCAATGAACTCTCCTAACTCCAGCCGCCGCCGGACATCCAGGCCAAGCTCGCGACCACGCGTTCGGAGGAGCCACCCGTGGTTGGCGCTCGCCTCCGTCGCCAGGGTAAAGAACTGTACGGCGGGCGCATGCCGGAGAAATGGCATCGAAACCTCCACGATGCTCGCCCCCACACTCTCCATCACCTGGAGGGCTTCTTGCACGGCCGCCAAGACCCCCGGATCGGTCTCCGCCGGGTCGGTGAAGAAGCCCGTGGGCACCCCGACTCTCACGCCCTCCAGGTCACCCCCGAGCATGCGACTATAGGCGGGAACCGGGACAGGACTGGTGGTGGGATCTCGCGGATCGAGGCCGGCCAGGACCTGAAGGAGCAAGGCCGCATCCTCCACGCTTTTCGTGATCGGACCGACATGGTCTAAGGACCAGGCCAGCGGCAGGACCCCGTGGCGGCTGACCCGACCATAGGTCGGCTTCAGACCCACCACGCCGCAGCAGGCAGCCGGGATCCGAATCGAACCCCCGGTGTCGGTCCCGAGCGACGCAAGACAGAGGGAGGCGGCCACGGCGGCCGCAGAGCCTCCGCTGCTTCCTCCCGCGATCCGGCCGAGGTTCCAGGGATTCCGCACCGGTCCGAAATGCGGGTTCTCGTTGGTGACCCCGTATGCCAGCTCGTGGAGGTTCAGCCTTCCCAAGAGGACCGCGCCAGCCTCCCTGAGACGGCGAATGACCGTCGCATCCTCCCGGGGGACAAAATCCTGGAGGACCCGGCTGCCGGCAGTGGTCGGAAGGCCCGCTTCGAAGAAGAGATCCTTGACCGCGAGCGGGACGCCGTGGAGGGGGCCAAGCGGGTGGCGGTGGACGAGGGCATCCTCTGCACGCCGAGCTGCCTGAATGGCCTCCTCCGCATGCAGGGCAATATAGGCATTGATCCGCTTCCCGTATGCGTCGATCCGATCCAGTACCGCTCTGACAAGTTCAACGGGGGAAAGCTCCCTGCGGTGGATAAGGCTCGCCGCCGACGTGACAGAAAGCTCCGCAATCTCACCCCCTGCACGATGCGGTCTGACGCTCGTGGCGGGCGGACCTCCTGACGCCGACACTGACCCCCCGGGGTGGAAAACGAGGGCCGGCTCTTCCCCGTGGAGCGTCTCCTCCTCGAGGGTCGCAAGGGCCTCTTCTATCGCCTCATACGCCTTTTGCCAGGCCCTCGAGTCCTCCTCTCCACCCGGCAGGCGCCTCAGAGCGGCCATCTCCCGAAACAGATCTGGGCGGAGGGACATACGACACCGTGCTCGGCGGATGAGGAACTTATTTTTTCGACCCCTCGGGGACCACCGTGAACTCAAAGATGAGGGGATAGGGTGTGAGCCCGGCGTACAGAGAAGTAAAATGGAGGAAAAGGGCCTTGGCATCCTTTGGAAGGGCCGGGAAGATCAGGAGTCCCTCGCGGCTCTGGTCAGGGGGAATCACGAGATACCCGGCAAAGATGCCTCCCTGGGCCGCCTGGAGCAACCCCGGCTTTTCTCCAAAGGCTTGATACAGATCCGTCGAATCCCATGCGGTTTGCGTACGATTATCCTGATCCTTGAGGACCGCTAACCCCGGCTCGAACGTCACCTGGTCCCTGGCTCGATTTTCGATTCGCACCAAGAAGGGCGTGATGTTCTTCTGCATCCCTTGAAAGGGGTTCACTCTGGGAGGACGACTGCGGAAATACCCCTGGACCTCCTCCGGGCCCACGGGCTGCACCGTGACGGTGATCGGCCCGGGGGCTGCAATGATGGCTTGACCGCTGACCGTGTACGTGGGGAGGCGAGGAGGCGACGGACGGATATTCCCCTGCTCAGGAGGGGTGCTGCCCAAGAACAGACAGCCGCCCACCATCACTCCCAAAAGCAAAGGAAGAAACCACCACGCACGTATGGGCGGGCCGACTCTGCCCGCCCTTTCGCTCCCTCGCACGGGGTGCACTGCTAGACCTGGATGGCCCGGAGGCGCTTGACTCGCTCCTCGACGGAGGGATGGGTGGAGAACAGACGAAG
This sequence comes from Methylomirabilales bacterium (SeqCode), assembly GCA_050732295.1. Classification (GTDB taxonomy): domain Bacteria; phylum Methylomirabilota; class Methylomirabilia; order Methylomirabilales; family CSP1-5; genus CSP1-5. The sequence continues at coordinate 218 of JBOHQS010000127.1, read as the reverse complement.
CAGGCTCCTCCCCGAGAGCGGATTCACGATGAACAGATGCGACGTGGCCGGGTTGGCGTCGAGGGGAATCCGCTCGGCAGCCATCTGAAGCCGCTCCAAGGCTGAGGCCAGGGCAAGAGGCTTCTTCGTGAGGTGGGCGGCCGTTGCATCAGCGACGAACTCCCGGGTGCGCGAGATGGCCATCTGAATAAGCAGGGCAGCGATCGGGGCGAGCATCG
>JBOHQS010000126.1:0-6402 GCA_050732295.1 Methylomirabilales bacterium (SeqCode) | reverse complement strand
CCGAGTGGCCGTCGCGCCCCGGAGGCAAGGATGGATCCTGGACCCCTACCCGTTTCGGACAACCCCGCTCGTGCTGTCGGCTGCGGCGTTCCGCATGGAGCGGACGCACTTCGCCAGCAAGTCGGAGTTCTGCGAGGCGCTCGACGCCTCAACAAAGATAGGGCTCGACTTCGTGATCGGTGCGAAAATCTCTTGAAACCGGCCCTGCCCGATACTACCATTACTCGGTCTCGGTGATTGGCGGGCCGGGGTCCAGGTTCGGAGCTTCAGTCGTACTGGAAACGCGGAACGAAAGGAGGCAAGATGAAACGAATCGTGGCAATGCTGCTGGGAGTTGCGCTGGTCTTTCAGGGTGTCGCCTGGGCGGAATCGAACTCGCAGGAGAGCACGGGGGCGAAGGTCGGGTACGGGGTCGGTAGCGTGGTAGGGTCGGCGGTCTACTTCCCCTTCAAGGCGAGCTTCTGCATCCTGGGGGGAATCGGCAGCGGCTTTGCCCTCCTCTTTGCCGGGCCGAACACAGCCGAGCGGGTGGTCAGCACTAGCTGTCGCGGGACCTGGGCCATCACCCCGGACGTGGTCAAGGGAAATGAATCGGTCCACTTTGTCGGTGATGCCCCTGCACCTGCCTCCCAGGCCCGGCAGTAATCGTGCGCGTCGCAGGCAGGTGATGCGCCCACGGTAGGGGGGCGCGGCGGAGGGAGGAACCATGGCGACGGCAATCGTTCTCGTCACCGCCGATCCGGGCAAGGATCGGAAGGTCGCTCAGGAACTGAAGAAGATCAGGGGGGTAGAGGGGGTGTGCCTCGTGAGTGGCGTGTATGACGTGGCGGCGACGGTCCGAGGGGGCAGCCCGGAGGATATTCTGGGGATTGTCTACGACAAGATCCGAGCGCTGCCAGGCGTCCGTGGCAGCCATACCATGTTCTGCCTCGAAGTCTGAGGCAGGTTTCTCGCTCCCATAATATTTGCTGAGAGGACAAATCTCGGCTGCAAACGCCGCTGCGCGTCCGGCAAAAGAAGTGATGGCGGTCCCTGCCACATTCCAGGGTTCGGCGATCCGCGTCCCGCTGGCAAAAGACCTTGCATGTGGGCGTTCGCCGTGGCATGCTGCGCCCACGGCCAGAGGCTCCTTCGCATCGACGCTCTCCGCGGAGTGAACCATGACGACAAATGCATCGGTGCGCCGCTGGGTCAAGGAGGTCGCACGGATGTGCGGCCCGGCCGACGTCGTCTGGTGCGACGGTTCTGAGGCTGAACGGGAACGATTGCTGGAGGTCGCCGTCCGGGCGGCAGATCTGATCCCCTTGGACCAGCGGAGGCTGCCCGGCTGCTACCTCCACCGGAGCGACCCCAACGACGTTGCCCGCACCGAGCACCTCACCTTTATCTGCTGCCAGGAAAGGGACGATGCCGGCCCCACCAACCACTGGATGGCCCCGGCCGAGGGCTACGACCGCCTGTCCAAGATCTTGAGCGGCTCCATGGAAGGCCGGACGATGTACGTCATCCCCTTCGTGATGGGACCCCCCGGCTCCCATTTCAGCAAGGTCGGCATCCAGGTCACGGACAGCGTCTACGTGGTCCTCAACATGCGGATGATGACCCGGATGGGGACGGTGGCGTGGGAGCAGCTGGGCAGCTCGGATAGCTTCACCCGCGGCCTGCACTCCACGGCCGATCTGAACGCCGATCGCCGCTACATCTGCCACTTCCCCGAGGACAACACCATCTGGAGCGTGGGGTCGGGCTACGGCGGCAACGCGCTCCTCTCCAAGAAGTGCATGGCTCTGCGCATCGCCAGCTACATGGGTCACCACGAGGGCTGGCTCGCCGAGCACATGCTGATCATCGGGGTTGAGAGCCCGGACGGTGAAGTGACATACATCTGCGGCGCGTTCCCCAGCGCCTGCGGCAAGACCAACCTCTCCATGCTGGTCCCGCCGGCCTCCATGAAGGGTTGGCGCGTGTACACCCTGGGGGACGATATCGCCTGGCTGCGCGTCGGTCCCGACGGTCGCCTGTGGGCCGTCAACCCGGAGGCGGGATTCTTCGGTGTGGTTCCGGGCACGAGCTCCAAGACCAATCCCAACGCCATGGCGGCCATCCAGAGCAATACCCTCTACACCAATGTCGCGCTCAGGCCAGACGGCACCGTGTGGTGGGAGGGCCACGATGATCCGCCGCCACGCACCGCGCTCGACTGGCGCGGCCGTCCATGGACGCCGTCGCACGAGGAGCTGGCTGCCCACCCGAACAGCCGATTCACGACGCCGGCGCGTCAGTGTCCCTCCCTCTCGCCCGAGTGGGAGAACCCCAAGGGGGTCCCGATCAGTGCCATCCTCTTCGGCTCGCGGCGCCAAAAGCTCTTGCCCCTCGTCTACCAGGCCTCGAGCTGGCAGCACGGCACCTTCCTGGGGGCCACGTTAGCGTCCGAGACCACCGCTGCGATCACCGGCGCCGTGGGCGTCGTCCGCCGGGATCCCATGGCCATGCTCGCCTTCTGCGGGTACAACATGGCCGATTACTGGGCCCATTGGCTCTCGATGGAAAAGCGGGCTTCACATCTCCCGAAGGTCTTCAGGGTCAACTGGTTCCGGAGGGATGAAAAGGGCAGGTTCCTCTGGCCCGGCTTTGGCGAGAACCTGCGGGTCCTCAAGTGGGTGATCGAACGCTGTCGAGGCGACGGCGAAGCGGATGAGACACCCATCGGATACGTCCCCACGCCGTCCGCCATCGGCGGCAAGGAGCTCGATGTCTCTAAGGATGTCTTGGAGGAGCTGCTCAGGGTCGACCGCGAAGGGTGGCGGACGAACCTCCGCAATCAAGCCGAGTTCTTTGCGAAATTCGAGGACCGCCTGCCCGCCGGCATCCGTGAGGAGCACGAAGCCCTAGCCCGCCGCCTCAAGATGAAGTGAGACCGGACCGTTGGGAAGGAACAGAGACGGGGGTCTTCAGATGGGGGATGGGGGGACAGGCGGCGAGGCCCGCTGGCGGGAGCGCCTGCAGCGGTGGCTTGATCAGCTTGACGCATTCCTGGTCCGTTGCTACGGCGAGGCCGATGTCGCCACGGGATGTTGACCGCCGTAATCCTCGGGACGGTCGGTCCCGAACCGACGTGTGCACTGGTGGTGGCGAACCGAGCCGAGTGTGCCCGCATGCGGTCTGTGCGTCACCCGGTCCGTGATGCGTCCATCGATGCCGTTCAGTAACGTCTGGGTTATTTTGCTGCTGGTCGGGGGGGGCTACGTGGCGCTCGTACTCATCCTGTTCTTCTTCCAATCCCACCTCCTGTACCTGCCGAATGTCCCCTCCCGTGACGTGGTCATGACGCCGGACGACGCGGGGCTTGCCTACGAGTCGGTGACGATCGCCACCGAGGACGGCGTGACCCTGGACGGCTGGTTCGTTCCCGTGAGCCAGGCGCGGGGCCTATTGCTATTTTTCCACGGCAATGCCGGGAACATCTCTCACCGGCTCGACTCCCTGAAGATCTTCAACGAATTAGGTCTCGCCACGCTGATCTTTGATTACCGCGGCTACGGACGGAGCGGGGGTGAGCCCTCGGAGGAGGGGACCTATCGAGACGCCGAGGCGGCCTGGCGTTTTGTGACCGAAGGGCGGCACATTCCACCCCGCGACGTCGTGCTGTTTGGCCGTTCGCTCGGGGCCGCCATCGCGGCGCATTTGGCGACCAGGCACACCCCGGGGGCGCTGATCATCGAGTCTGCCTTTACGTCCGTTCCCGACCTGGCGGCGGAGCTGTATCCCCTCCTGCCGGCGCGATGGTTGGCCCGATTCCGGTACAGCGCCCAGGCCGATCTTGTCTCCGTGTTGTGCCCTCTCCTCATTGTGCACAGCCGGGACGACGAGATTATCCCCTTCGCGCATGGTCAACGATTGTTCGCGGTCGCCAACGAGCCGAAGCGGTTCTTAGAGCTCCGCGGCGGTCATAACGATGGGTTTCTCGTGAGCCGGCACACCTATGTGGACGGCTTGCGTACGTTCTTACAGGCGCACCTCCGCCCACGCAACCCATAGCGAGAATCGGCACCCGTTGCGCCCGAGGGCAGTGTGATGATCCCATTTCTGGTCTACAAGAACATCCACCTCGTCGGTGTCTTTATGATCCTGATGGCGTTGGGGGGCCTCCTCCTTCACTCTATTACCGGAGGCACGCAGGAGCACTCATGGAGGCGGCCGGTCGCCATCACTCACGGGGTCGGATTATTGCTGGTGCTGCTCGGCGGGTTCGGCATGCTCGCTCGTATCGGCATCTACTGGCCGTGGCCGGGGTGGGTGACGGGAAAGATCATTATCTGGATGCTCTTCGGCGGTCTGGTCGGCGTGATCTTTCGCAGGCCCGGCCTGGCGCGTTCTCTCTGGTGGGTTGCCATTGCCCTTGCGGGCCTTGCCGCGTACCTGGCCGGTCACAAGCCCTTCTGATCCTCCGCGTCATCTGGCGCCGACTGGTGGAAAGAGCGGGGAATCCCTTGACAGCAAGAGGAAGAGATCGCTAGCATGGGCCCGATGTGTCGTTTGGGATGAGTGGGAATGAGGGTGTCCAGGACCTTCGAATTTGATGCGGCCCACCGGGTGCTCGGCCACGCGGGTCCGTGCGCCTACCTGCACGGGCATAGATACCGCTTGCAGGTGGTGGTGGAGGCGCCCGACCTGAACGCGCTTGGCATGCTCATCGATTTCGGCGAGATCAAGCGGATCGTGAATGAGCAGCTGGTGAGCAAATGGGATCACGCCGCCCTCTTCCGCTATGATGATCCCCTCGTCCCCGCGGTCCAACAGGCTCAGCCCGACGCCTCCGAGCGAGTCATCACGCTGCCGGACAACCCCACCGCCGAGGTGATGGCCAAGACGGCCTTTCAGGAGATCGCCAAGGCCTTACCCGAAGGCCTCACCCTCTCGGAGGTGACACTCTGGGAGACCCCGGCCTCCTCCGCCTGCGTCAGCCTCGGTGACCTGTAGGGACCGCTTCCGCAGGAAGTCGTCACGGTGCCTCCTGGCGCTCCCCCCACGTCTGGTGGTCGTGCTGCCCACATAGAGACCTGGCCCTGGATTTGCATCGAGAGGCTGGTCGTTTCCTCCCTCATGCGGCGAGCATCGTCGCAGCCAAGACGTCAGGGCAGGGGCTGGTGCAGCTTGGCGAAATCAGCTGGGCCGAAAAACAATCGGACGTTCTTTGATTCGCGCTTCGTGTGGACGGAGAAGCGGAGAGCCAACAGATTGGCCTTTATCCTCTTCTGGTCCATCGTGATGTATTACTTCTTTACGGTGTATGTCGTGAGCGTCGGGGTTGTGAATGACATTAGCATGCACCCGACATTGCCAGAGGGGGCATATTATATGGTGAACAAGTACATCTACCGCTTTGCCCACCCTGAACGGGGCGACATTGTGGTGTTCCACAAGGATCGATACGCCTCCGAGGAGTACGTAAAGCGTGTGATCGCTCTTCCGGGCGAGACATTCGTCATACAGGGCGGCGAGGTCTACGTGAACGGCCGCCGGCTGGACGAACCGTACGCCGCCGGGCGAAGTCATCCCGATAGCGCTCCGCATACTATCGGGAAGGATGCCTACTTCGTCCTCGGCGACAACCGCCTGATGAGCGAAGACAGCCGCGAGTTCGGGGCTGTTCCCTTCACAAATATCATGGGGAAAATTAAGCCCGGCGAGTTCTTTCCATTGCGGTAGGCGGTACGGGGGGAGCCGCGTCCCAACCCCATGACTGGCCGGGCTGGTGGCGCGAGAAAGGCACCGCCTTCTTCACGTGGGACAGACGACCACATCTGGCCCGACATTTGCAGACCCTGCCTTCCTGGCAAGGAGAGAAGGGAAGGCCTGGGTCGCAGAAAGACCTGTAGGTGAGGGGGGGGTGGAGAATGGCGCGGACATCGTCGGGACACGTGTCGGGGCGAAAAGAGAGAGCGTTTTTTGACTGGCGGTACGTCAGAGTCAAGTACGAGAGGCGGCGAGAATACAGGCTCGCCTTTATCCTCTTCTGGTCGATCCTGCTGGGCTATCTCTTTAAGACATTTGTCGTGACGGTCGGGGTGGTGAATGACGGCAGCATGCACCCGGCGTTGGGCGAGGGGGGGTATTATTTGGTCAACAAATACATCTATCACTTTGTCCGTCCTCAGCGGGGGGAGATCGTCGTCTTCCGCAGCGGCCAATATGACAAGGAGGAGCAGGTCAAGCGCATCATCGGGCTGCCGGGTGAGACGCTGCAGGTCACGTCAGGGGAGGTCTACATCAACGGCCGCCGCCTGGACGAACCGTATGCCGTGGGGGCCACCCACCCCGATTTCGGGCCGACCACCGTTGGGGAACACTCCTACTTCGTCCTCGGGGACACCCGATGGGTGCGGGAGGACAGCCGCGATT
>JBOHQS010000125.1:0-6480 GCA_050732295.1 Methylomirabilales bacterium (SeqCode) | reverse complement strand
TTCCCCTTCTCCTTCCCCTTCTCCTTCCCCGTCTCCGCCATCTTAGTCTACAGCCTCCCCGCACTGCTTGCAGACGCGAACCTTCCGTCCGTCGGCGAGGAAGCTGTGCCCGGTTCGGACCGGCCGGTCACACCGTGAGCACACGACCATCACATTGGAGACGTGCAGCGGCGCTTCCCTCTCGACGATCCCCCCGTGCGGGGTCTTCCCTCCCGGACGGGTGTGGCGCTTGATGATATTGATTTTCTCGACCACCACAGCGCTTCGCTTCCGGATGACCCTGAGGACCTTCCCCCGCTTCCCTCGTTCCTTTCCGGCGATGACCATGACCAGGTCATTCTTGTGGACCGGAAACGCCCTGCGGACCGCCATGTCGCCCCCTCCCCCTCACCCGAGACCCCTTCAGACAACCTCCGGGGCTAGGGAGATAATCTTCATAAACTGCTTTTCGCGAAGCTCCCGGGCAACAGGGCCAAAGATCCGGGTCCCCACCGGATTGTTCTGTTCGTTGATGAGGACCGCCGCATTCCGGTCGAACTTGATGTAGGAGCCGTCGGGACGCCGGAGTTCCTTGGCCGTCCGCACCACCACCGCCCGGACCACGTCCCCCTTCTTGACCGATCCCTCTGGGATGGCCTCCTTGACGTTCGCCACGATCACATCCCCGATCCGCCCATAGCGCTTTGCCGAACCGCCGAGGACTTTGATCACCGAGATCCGCTTGGCCCCGGAGTTATCCGCCACATCCAAGATGGTCCTGAGCCCGACCATGACCTTTCACCATTATCATAAGAAGACGACAGCGTGAAACCCAACCTGGAACACAGCGGGTCGCGCCACCGGCGAGCCGGCGAGGGAAGCAGCCACACCCTCAACGCCTCACACGGCCTTTTGAACGACCTCAAGGACCCGCCACCGCTTGTCTCGACTCAAGGGACGGGTCTCCATGACCTTGACCCGGTCCCCCATCCGGCATTTCTGCTCTTCGTCGTGGGCCTTGACCTTGGTCCGTCGGCGGACCAATTTATTATATTGCCGATGCCGGAAGAATCGCTCCACGGAGACCACGACGGTTTTCTGCATCCGGTCGCTGACCACGGTCCCCACAAACACCTTCCGCCGGCCGCGCCGTTCCATGTTAGCTCGCCTCCCTGCCGCCCGCACCCTGCTCTGCCATCCGCTCCCGAAGGATGGTCTCGACCCGGGCGATGTCCCGGCGGAGCTCGCGAAGGCGGATAGGATTTTCCAGCTGCGCGACGGCCTTCCGCATTTTCAACCGGAAGAGATCCTCTCGAAGATCGCCCCGCTTCTGTTGGAGCTCCTCAACGGTGAGTTCCCGAAGCTCCTTGGCCCTCATCGTCCCCCCGCCTCCTTCGACCGCATCACGAACTTGGTGGCGATGGACAGCTTATGCGCCGCGAGCCGCATGGCCTCCCGAGCCTCGGTCTCGGTGACCCCCTCCATCTCGTACAGGATCCGGCCCGGCTTCACCACCGCAACCCAGCCCTCCACCGCACCCTTGCCCTTTCCCATCCGCGTCTCGGCTGGCTTCTTGGTGACCGGTTTGTCGGGGAAGATGCGGATCCACACCTTTCCACCCCGCTTGACATACCGGGTGATGGACCGCCGCGCCGCCTCGATCTCACGATTGGTAACCCAGGCGGGCTCCACAGCCTTGAGGCCGTACTCGCCAAAGAGCAGCGCCGTCCCCCCCTTGGCCACCCCGCGCATCCGCCCCCGCTGCTGTTTGCGGTATTTGGTCTTCTTGGGCATCAACATGGACGACCCCTACTCCGCCGCCGCAGCCTTTCGCCGCCGCCGCTCCCTCGCTGCGGGGACTGGCTCCGGGCGCTTATCTGCAAACGCTGCACCCGTCTCGGGCAGAACCTCGCCGTGAAAGATCCACGCCTTCACCCCGATCCTCCCGTATGTCGTTCGCGCCTCAGCCAGGCCGAAATCGATATCGGCCCGCAAGGTGTGCAGCGGCACCCGCCCTTCTCGATACCATTCGGTTCGAGCGATCTCGCCCCCCCCCAGCCGCCCCGAGACCATGACCTTGATTCCCTGGGCCCCCAACCGCAAGGACGACTGCACCGCCTTCTTCATGACCCGCCGGAAGGCAACCCGTCTCTCCAGTTGGGCCGCAATGTTCTCCGCCACCAACTGCGCGTCCGTTTCTGCCTTGCGGACCTCGGTGATGTCGAGTTGGACCTCCTTCCGGGTCATGGCCGCCAGCTCCTGGCGGAGCTTGTCGACCTCGGCGCCCTTCCTGCCGATGATGATCCCGGGCCGGGACGCGTGCACGATGATCCGGAGCTGATTGGCCTTGCGCTCGAACTCAATGCGAGAGATACCGGCGTGGTAGAGCCGCTCCTTAAGGTACCGGCGGATCTTGAGATCCTCGTGGAGCTGATCGACATACGATCGGGACGCGAACCAGCGCGACTTCCAGCTCTTGATGTATCCCAAACGAAACCCCGTGGGGTGCACCTTCTGACCCATTGCGATTCCCCTCGCTACGACGCCGGACGTTCTTCGAGGACGATGGTAATATGGCTCGTCCGTTTCTGGATCGGGGTGGCCCTGCCCATGGCCCTCGGGGTCGACCGCTTCCACCGGGGGCCCTCATTGACAAAGGCCGCCTTGACATACAGACGATCCACGTCCCTGACCCCGTCGTTATGCTGCGCATTGGCCATGGCCGACCGGAGCACCTTCCCGATAACCCGGGCCGCCCGCTTCGGCGTGAACCGGATGATGGTTACCGCTTCCTGCACATCCCGGCCCCGGATCAGATCGATGACCAACCGGGCCTTCCGGGGTGGCACCCTGACAAACCTGAGGATCGCCCGCGTCTCCATGGCCTCTCCCGCCCGCGGCTCCTTCGTTACTTGAGAGCGGTGGATTTTGCCGTGGGTCCGCTGTGCGCCCGGAACGTCCGGGTGGCGGCGAACTCACCCAGCTTGTGGCCTACCATATTCTCGGTCACGTAGATGGGAATGAACTTCTTCCCGTTATGCACCGCCAGCGTGTGTCCCACGAACTCCGGGGTGATGGTGGATCGCCGCGACCAGGTCTTGATGACCTTGCGATCGTGGCTCCGATTCATCTCTTCGATTTTCTGGTTCAACTTCGGATCGACGTACGGCCCCTTCTTCAGCGATCGCCCCATCTTTCAACCCCCGCTAGGAGGCTGGCAGGCTAGCATGCTGGAAAGCAGAAGTCCCGAGGTAATGTCAGGTCCTTCGCCTTCTAGCCTTCTAGCCTTCTAGCCTTCTAGCCTTCTAGCTGCTCATCGCTTGCGCCGGGTGACGATCTCGCGGTCAGACCGCTTCCCCTTCTTCCGCGTCTTGTACCCCTTGGTCGGCTTGCCCCAGGGAGTGCACGGATGTCGTCCCCCCGAACTCTTCCCCTCACCACCCCCCAGCGGATGATCGTGGGGGTTCATGGCCACCCCCCGGACCGATGGCCGGATCCCGAGCCAGCGCGAGCGGCCCGCCTTGCCAACCGAGATATTTTCGTGCTCGATATTGCCCACCTGGCCGAGGGTCGCCATGCAATCGACGTCGACCTTCCGCACCTCTCCCGACGGAAGCTTGAGCAGGGCGCGATTGCCCTCCTTCGCCACCAGTTGAGCCGAGGCCCCGGCGCTCCGACAGAGCTGTGCCCCCTTGCCCTTCCAGAGCTCGATGTTGTGGACCACCGACCCCACAGGGATCTGCCTGAGGGGAAGGGCATTGCCCGGGTTGAGCTCCGCCTGGGGGCCCGACATGATCTCCGCCCCGATCTGGAGTCCCTCAGGGGAGAGGATGTAACGCTTCTCACCATCGGCGTACCGGAGCAGCGCGATCCGTGCCGACCGATTCGGATCGTACTCGATGCTCACGACGGTCGCCGGCACGCCCATCTTCTCTCGCTTGAAGTCGACGAGACGGTACCTTCGCTTGTGCCCACCCCCCTTGTGACGGGTCGTGATCCGCCCCTGGGCATTCCGCCCCCCCGTCTTCCGGAGGGGAGCGAACAGCCCCTTGGGGGCTCGCGTCTCGCTGAGCCCCTCAAAGGTGGATACCGACTGGAAGCGACGGCCCGGTGAGGTCGGTTTGTAGTTTCTGATCCCCATCTTATCCGCTCTCCAGCTGTCGGCTGTCCCCAGTCAGCTTTTCCCTTTGCTGACCGCTGACCGCTAACGGCTGACTGCTCCTTCTAGGCGCCTTCGAAGAACTCGATGCTGTGCCCCTCCTTCAGGGTGACAATGGCCTTTTTCCAATCGGGCGTGCGCCCCGCAAAACGGCCCAGGCGCTTCACCCTCCCTCGCATGGCCACGGTGTGGACGGCCGCGACCTTCACGTTGAAGAGGACCTCCACCGCCCTCTTGACCTCGATCTTGTTCGCCCGCCGATCCACCTCAAAGCAATACTTGTTCTGCTCCTTCAGTGCCGTTCCCTTCTCGGTGACGGTGGGGCGGCGGATGACCTCATGCGGTTCCCTCATGGCGTGAGCGCCTCCTCGACCTTCACCAGTGCCTCTCGGGTAAACAGGATGGCGTCAGCACCGAGCACATCCGAGACGTTCACGCCACGGGCAGGGAGGACCTTCACCCCCGAGAGGTTCCGGGCAGACTTCTCCACCGCCTCCTCCCTCTGCGGCGTCACCACCAAGACCTTACCAGTCAGGCCCAAACCTCGCAGGAGCCCCTGGAAGCTCTTCGTGCTCGGGCGATCCATGCTCAAGTCCTCCAAGACCTGGACCTCTCGGGCCGCGACCTTGGCAGAGAGAGCGCCGCGGAGGGCTTCCCGGCGCACGACCCGGGGTAAGTGGAAGCTCCAATCCTTGGGCTTCGGACCGTGGATGGTCCCCCCGTGCCGCCAGAGCGGTGAGCGGTTGCTCCCAACGCGCGCCCGGCCGGTTCCCTTCTGGCGCCACGGCTTTTTCCCACCACCGGAGACCTCAGCACGCCCTTTGGTCGAGGCGGTGCCCCGTCGCTGTCTCGTCCGCTGCCAGCGGACGGCCTCGTGGAGCAGGTGTCCCTTCACCGGCGCCTCGAAAACGGCCGGTGACAGGGTCACCTCATCCACCTTTTCATTCTGGGCGTTCACGACATCGAGGGTCCGAGACATCGCGCCTCCTGCTCGGCTCTCATTCCTGTTTCGCTCTCTTGGCGTCGGGCGCTTTGGCTTGGCTTCCCACACCGGTGCCTTTGCCCGTCTTCCGCACGGCGAGGAGTCCACCCTGAGGCCCGGGGACGGCACCCCGAATCAACAGGAGGTGTCGACTGGGATCGCTCCGCACGACTCGGAGTCCCCGGATGGTCACCCGTGCCCCTCCCATTCGTCCGGGCATATGGTGTCCCTTGAAGACCCGGGAGGGAAAGGAGGAGGCGCCGATCGATCCCGGGGCGCGGTGGAACATCGACCCGTGAGTCTTGGCGCCACCGCGATAGCCCCAGCGTTTCACTCCTCCCTGAAATCCCCGCCCCTTTGACGTTCCGGTGACCACCACCTCCTCGCCTTCGGCAAAGAGGCTCACCGTCAGGGTTTGGCCCACTCCGTACTCAGCCGCTGAATGAAGCCGCATCTCCTCCAGATGCCGCATGGGGGCAACCTGGGCCTTGGCGAAGTGCCCGGCAAGCGGCTTGGAGACGTGTTTCGGCTTCTCCGAAAGGTAGGCGACCTGGACCGCTTCGTAGCCGTCTTTGGCCACTGTCTTCTTTTGCACGATGATACACGGGCCGGCCTCTACGACCGTGACGGGAATTACCCGGCCCTCCCCATCGAAGACCTGGGTCATCCCTACCTTTCGACCGAGAAGCCCGATTCCCATCCGCATGATCAATGTCCGATGTCCGAAGTCCGTTGTCCGATGTCCGCGGTCCGAAGTCATCGCCGTTTCCTGGGTCGACATCGGACGCCGGACGCTAGAGTTTGATTTCGACGTCCACGCCGGCGGGCAGATCGAGCCGCATCAGGGCGTCGACGGTCTGGGGCGTCGGCCGCAGAATATCCAGCAGGCGAACATGGATGCGGATCTCAAACTGCTCCCGGGACTTCTTATCCACATGGGGCGAGCGCAGCACTGTATACCGGCTGATCTTCGACGGCAGGGGAATCGGTCCCGAGACCCCGGCCCCTGTCCGCTCGGCCGTGCTCACGATCTCCTTCGCGGACTGATCCAGAATCCGATGGTCGTAAGCCTTCAGCCGTATTCGAATCCGCTGTGCGTCCATGCCTGTTCCCGCTATCCGCCGTCAGCAGTCAAAACCATGAGACCGGAGACGGGAGCCCCTAGACCTTTATCTCCAGTCGCAAGTCTCCAGGCTCGCCTGACACCACGATCGCACTCACGACGCCGGCCCCCACCGTCTGCCGGCTCCGCCGGCTACGTGGTGATCTCACTCACCACCCCGGCCCCCACCGTCTTCCCCCCCTCCCGGATGGCGAAGCGGAGCTCCTTCTCGAGGGCAATGGGCTGGATGAGCTCCAC
>JBOHQS010000124.1:0-6498 GCA_050732295.1 Methylomirabilales bacterium (SeqCode) | reverse complement strand
CTCCACGAGCGAAAGGTCGAGCGTCTCGTCGGCCCGTTCCGGCCGGCGCATCGGGACGAGGTCAAGGCCATTACCGGGGTCGAGGCCGGCTTCCTCGGTCCGCTGGGTCTTGAGATCCCTCTGTTGGCTGATGAGGCGCTCGCCGAGGGGGTCTATGTGGCCGGGGCCAATCGCGAGGACACCCACGTCCGCGGGGTGGCCCCCGGCACGCACTTCAGGGCGCGGCACGCGGATATTCACCGCGTGCAACCGGGCGACGGTTGCGCGAAGTGCGGGAGCCCGATCATGGTCGAGCGGGTGATCGAGGTCGGAAACATCTTCAAGCTGGGCACCCGGTATTCCACGCCGCTCAAGGCACTCTATCTCGACGAGAAAGGAGGGGAGCGGCCCATCGTCATGGGGAGCTACGGGATCGGCCCGGCCCGGATCGCGGCGGCCGCCATCGAACAGAATCACGACCGGGATGGCGCCATCTGGCCCGTGAATATTGCCCCCTTTCAGATCCATCTCCTCACGGTCAATGTCAAGGATCCGGCGATGCGAGAGCTGGGCGAGCAACTGTACCGCGCCCTCAACGGAGCGGGGGTGGAGGTGCTGTACGATGATCGGGATGAGCGACCCGGGGTGAAATTCAAGGATGCGGATCTCGTGGGGATTCCCTATCGCGTGACGGTGGGGAGCCGGACCATCCAGGAAGGGCAGGTGGAGGTTCGCAATCGTCGGAGCAAACAGGATTCGTTTGTGCCGGTCGCGGAGAGCGCCGCCCGCATCCAGGCCCTCTTACGCCAGCCGGAAGGGGCGTAGTTGGGGTCAGTCCTGGTCGGACGAGGAGGGCCGGGGCGGCTGCTGGTCGGAGGTGCCCTTCTCGGCCTTGGCTTTCCCTTCGTTGCTGCTGGTGCCCGGGGAGCCGTCAGCCCCTTTCTTCTCTCCCTCGATGGCCTTTTTCCGCTCCGGACTGGCGTAATCGGTCGCGTACCAGCCGCTCCCTTTGAAGACGAGGGCGGGCGGCGACAGAACCCGTTGGACGGGTCCAGCACACGCCACGCACGACGTGATCGGCTCCTCAGAGAACTTCTGGGTGACCTCAAAGTGATGGCCGCAGACCTCGCACTGGTACTCGTAGATCGGCACTGGGACCGTCCTCCTTGTGTCCTGGGTGGAGAAAGACTAAAAATATATTCTAATCTCTTGGGCCCTACGTGTCAACCGCATTCCCCGCTTCCGGAACGATGAGTCGCGCGTATCCCTCCCGTCCCGTTGTGGCAGTCGGCGCCATCGTGGTGAAGGCTGGCAAGGTGTTGCTGGTGCGTCGCCGGAGGGAACCGAGCCGGGGTCTCTGGAGCCTGCCGGGAGGGGCAGTGAGGCGTGGCGAGGGATTGAGGAAGGCGGTGGCACGCGAGGTCGGGGAGGAGTGCGGGATCGATGTGAGGGTGGAAGGGGTCGTAGAGGTTCTGGACCGGATTTATGCCGACCGCAATGGCCGGGTCCGGTACCACTATGTGATCATCGACTTTCTGGCTTCCTGGCGCAAGGGAAGGTTGAGGGCCGCCTCGGATATCTCCGAGGCTTCGTGGGTGGATCCCGCCAGAATCGGAGACCTCCCCCTGACTGCGGGGTTGGTCCCGGTGATCACGAAGGCCCTGCGCCTCAGGCGCCGGCGGGTGGGAGGAAATTGACCCTCCCTCTCTCCCATGCTAGAGTAACGGGAGCCGCACACGGAGTTTCCCTGGAACACTGTGCAGGTCCAGCCTATGCAGATCCGGCTGAACGGCCAGGCCCGAGATGTGAGCGACGGGATCACCGTCACCGGGCTGCTCCACGAGCTCAAGGTTCGCCCTGAGCGGGTGGCGGTCCTGATCAACCAGGGGATCATCACGAAGCCCTCCTACGGGTCCACGACGCTCCGGGACGGGGACGCGGTGGAGGTCCTCACC
Organism: Methylomirabilales bacterium (SeqCode); assembly: GCA_050732295.1. Lineage (GTDB taxonomy): Bacteria > Methylomirabilota > Methylomirabilia > Methylomirabilales > CSP1-5 > CSP1-5. The sequence goes on along the minus strand of JBOHQS010000124.1, from coordinate 4,564 downwards.
GTCATGGCGGGGGGAATGGAGGAGATCCGATGACGGGACACAGGGACGCGCCGCTCACGTTCGGCGGGAAGGAATTCACGTCGCGCCTCATCATCGGCAGCAGCAAGTACCCGGACCCTGCCACGATGCAGAAGGCGTGGGAAGCCTCAGGGGCCGAGATCATCACCGTGGCCATCCGGCGCATGAATCTGGCTACCGGAGGCTCGCTGTTGGATTACATCGACCTCAGCCGCTACACCCTGCTCCCCAACACGGCGGGATGCTACACGGGCGAGGAGGCGGTCACAACCTCGTTCATCGCCCGCGAGATGGGATTGTCCGATATGATCAAGCTGGAGGTCATCGGGGACGAGAAGACCCTCTTCCCCGACACGGCGGCGTTGGTGGAGGCGACGAAGATCCTGGTCAAGGAGGGCTTCATCGTCCTGCCGTATACCAACGACGACCCGATCGTGGCCAAGAAGCTCGAGGACGCCGGGGCAGCCGCCGTGATGCCGCTCGGGGCCCCGATCGGCTCGGGGGCCGGCATCCGGAACCCGTACAACATCAGGATCATCCAGCAGATGGTGCGGGTGCCGGTCATCGTCGATGCCGGAGTGGGGACCGCCTCCGATGCGGCGGTGGCCATGGAGCTCGGTTGCGATGGCGTGCTGATGAACACGGGGATCGCGATGGCGAAGGATCCGGTGGCCATGGCAACCGCGATGCGCCATGCGGTCGAGGCGGGACGGTTGGCCTATCGCGCCGGGCGCATCCCGAAAAAGCTGTACGCCTCCGCCTCCACGCCCCTCGAAGGCATGCCCGAACTGCTGTAACGACCTGCGCCGGACCCCATTATCCCTCGTGTATTGAATCGCCGACCCGGATCGTCCCGTCTGTAAGAATCTGCGCCCGCAGGCCGCCCCGGTGAATCAACGCCTCCCTGACCCCTGAGTGGCTCAGCCGCTCGAGATGTGCGCAGGGTTCGCAGAGGCGAAGGCCACGCACGGTGACATCCCCGACCCGAAATTCTCGGCCGACCAGGTGATTGAGGGGCACGCCGCGGGTCACGATGTTGCGACGCGCCGCCCCCGGTTCGAGTGCGATCTTATACTCCCGGGCGAGGGCCTCGATGGGAAACAGATAGCTGTTGGTCGCGGGGATAGGCTATAGTTTGGAGCGCGGAGCGCAACACGCAGAGCGATCAACGGTGAAGCGATGAAACCCACGACCGCAGATCCCCGCACGTGGGGGCTGTATGTGATTACCGATCGCACACAGACCCAGGGCAGATCGCTTGAGGAGGTCGTGGGGGCCTGCATACAAGGGGGCGCCAGGGTCTTTCAGTTGCGCGAGAAGGATCTGGAGGCCCGGGAGCTGACGGCGCTGGCCGAGCGCCTCCTTCGGCTCATCACCCCCGCCGGGGGGTTACTGCTCATCAATGATCGGGTCGATGTGGCGCTGGCCGTGAGGGCCAACGGGGCGCATCTGAGCCAACGAGGTCTTCCGCCCGCCGTCGCCCGTCGTCTGTTAGGCCCCACACGGCTGCTGGGTGTTTCCTGTCACTCGCTCGCCGAGGCGGAAGAGGCCCAGCAGGGGGGAGCCGACTTCATCGTGCTGGGGCCCATCTTCTATACACCGTCCAAGGCCTTGTACGGTCCTCCCTTGGGCCTCGCGCTGCTCCGAGAGGTCCGGCCCAGGATCCGGATGCCGGTCTTCGCCATCGGAGGGATCACCGCCGCGAACCGGCCGCAGGTGCTCGCTGCCGGGGCGGATGGGATCGCCGTCATCTCTGCGGTCATGGCGGGGCCCGATGTTTCGACGGCGGTCAGGGCCTTGCTTGCCTAGTGCCGTTCCAACTTATTGCACCGAAAACAGGCAAGGCCCGTTTCCGACCAAGGAACGGGCCAAGAAAGCCAGCAAGCCTGGTTTACGTATCGCACACCTCTGTGTTGGGCCAGAATAGTTGGGACGGCACTAGCGGCGACGGGCCATGCCGAAAAAGAGAAAAAGCCGGAAGGGGTCACCTTCCGGCTTTTCGCGTTATCGTGGAGGAAGACTATCGTACGGCGTTCTTGAGATCCTTACCCGCCCTGAACCGTGGAACCCTGGCTGCCGGGATGCGAATGGCTCTTCCGGTCTGGGGGTTCCGACCATTCCGGGCCGCCCGCCGGGCGACGGAGAACGTGCCGAAGCCTACCAACGTGACCTTCTTTCCTCTCTTGAGGGAATCGCGTATCGACTTCAGGGTGGTCTCAAGAGCGGTTTCGGCGGCCTTCTTGGTGATCCCTGAGGCCTTTGCCATTACGGCGACCAGCCCCGCCTTGGTCATATCGAGTCACCTCCTTTCGCCTGGCGCAATAATCGAGAGGAAAATCACAACGGGGGGAATGGGGATGGTTTGGGTATACCAGAGAGGTGTATCGGTGTCAAGGAGAAAGTCGCCCGAGAATCGAGGCCGGCGGCCCCCTGGGGAGGCTTCGGAGGCTCAGCCGCGAGGTTCGGCATGCGGGTCGGGAGATTCCTCCGTGAGCCGCGTGCGCCACTCCGCGAGCCGGCGCCGGATCTCGGCTTCGTAGCCCCGGTCTGTGGGCTGATAGTAGGTGCGGCCTTGCAGCTCCGGCGGCAGGTGCTCTTGGTCGACGAGGGCATCGGGGGCGTCGTGGGCGTATCGGTAGCCCGCTCCGTAGCCCAGGCCTCTCATCAGTGGGGTCGGCGCGTTCTGCAGATGGAGCGGCACCGGCGCGATGGGCCCCTGTTCCACATCACGCCGGGCCTCTTCGTAGGCGCGGTAGACCGCGTTCGATTTCGGAGCGGTCGCAAGATAACAGGTGCACTGCGCCAAGGCCAACTCCCCTTCCGGACTTCCGAGAAAGTGGTACGCCTCTTTCGCCGCCACCGCCACCGAGAGGGCGGCCGGATCGGCGTTGCCGATGTCCTCCGAGGCGATACGAATGAGCCGTCGTGCGATATAGAGGGGATCTTCCCCGGCAGCGAGCATGCGGGCCAGCCAGTAGAGCGCCGCGTCGGGGTCACTGTCCCGGAGGCTCTTGTGGAGGGCGGAGATGAGGGCGTAGTGCTCGTCGCCCGCCTTGTCGTAGAGGAGGGTTCGACGCTGGGCCGCCTCCTCGACGGCGGTGAGGGTGATCTCGAGCATGCCCTCCTGACTTCGAGAGGCGATCTGGGCGGCCAGCTCGAGCGTATTGAGGGCCGTGCGAGCATCGCCTGAGGCCAGGCGGAGCAGATGCTGCAGGCCCTCCGGATGGAGCTGTGGTCTCAAGACGCCAAGGCCCCGTTCCTGATCCTCCAGGGCGCGCTGGACAATGCGGTCAAGCTCCGCCTCCGCGAGGGGGTTGAGGCGAAAAACCTTCACCCGTGAGAGGAGCGGGGCCACCACTTCGAAAGAGGGATTCTCCGTCGTGGCCCCGATCAGGATGATCGTCCCCTTTTCCACATGGGGGAGAAAGGCATCCTGCTGGGCCTTGTTGAAGCGGTGTATCTCGTCGACAAAGAGGATGGTCCGCCGTCCTTCCCGCTCTGCATGCCACTGGGCCTGCTTCATGACCTCTCTGATCTCCTTGATGCCGGCGGTGACCGCGGAGAAGGGGACGAATGCCGCACGCATTCGCTCGGCGATCAGAGACGCGAGCGTGGTCTTGCCCGACCCCGGGGGCCCCCAGAGGATCATCGATGGGACCTCGCCCCGGTCCAGCGCGAGGGCAAGGACCCTGCCCTCGCCCAACAGGTGTGTCTGCCCCACAAAATCCTGGAGCGTCCTGGGCCGCATACGATCGGCGAGGGGCGCCCGATCCTTGCGCTCTCGACTCTTGGGTTGCTCGAACAGCTCCATGTTTCAAGCTGTCAGCTGTCCGCTATCAGCCGTCAGCAGACGTGAGACCGGAGACCGGAGACGGGAGACCCCAGACCCCAGTCTCAAGTCTCCAGTCTGGTACTCCCCGGCTGACAGCCGACTGCTGATTGCTGACCGCCTCCTTCATCGGCTTTTAAAAACGGGCTTGCGCTTCTCCAGGAAGGCCTGTGTTCCCTCCTGGGCGTCTCCGGACGCGACCGCCATGGCGAAGAGGGTCGCCTCATATTCGAGGCCATCGTCGAGTGCCATCTCGCATCCACGGTTCACGGCCTCGAGACAGAGCTGCAGCGCGGTCGGGGACTTGCTCGCCAGGAGCCGCGCGAGTTTCACCGCCTCGGCCATGAGGTCTTTCAATGGGACCACTGTGTTCACGAGGCCGATCCGGTACGCCTCCTGGGCGTCGATCATCTCTCCGGTCAGGATGAGCGCCATGGCGTGTTTACGCCCCACCTGCCGGGGGAGGCGCTGCGTGCCGCCCCAGCACGGGTTGAAGCCGAGATTGATTTCGGGTTGGCCGAATTTGGCGGTCTCGGCGGCGAGGGCCAGGTGGCAGGCCTGGACGATCTCAGAGCCGCCCCCCAACGCGTAGCCATTGACCGCGGCGATCACCGGCTTGCCCAGGCGCTCGATCACAGCCATCAGGCGTAGTCCTCTGCGGGCAAACGTTTCCCGGGCCGAGGCAGCCCCCGCGGCGAGAGCGGCCTGGGCCTCACG
>JBOHQS010000123.1:0-6540 GCA_050732295.1 Methylomirabilales bacterium (SeqCode) | reverse complement strand
TAGGCCTCCGGGATTTTGGCCCAGACAAACATGGTCCCCAGCGGCTTTTCACATGGCCAACCGAGCCGGTTCAGCCCGGTCACCAGCACATCCCGCCGGGCCCTGTACATCGCCACGATGTCGTCCACGCAGTCCTGCGGACCGTTCAGCGCAATGATGGAGGCAATCTGGATCGGCTGGAAATGGCCGTAATCCAGATAGCTCTTGATCTGGGCTAACGCGGCGATGATCTGTCGGTTCCCGACGGCGAAGCCGACCCGCCACCCCGGCATGTTGTAACTCTTCGAGAGGCTGAAGAACTCTACCCCGACCTCGCGCGCTCCCGGCACCTCCAGAAAGCTCGGGGCCCGGTATCCGTCGAAGGTGAGGTCGGCGTACGCGAAGTCGTGGATCACGATCAAGCCGTGCGCCTTGGCGAACTCGACCACCTTGATGAAGAAGGCGAGGTCCACCACCTGGGTTGTGGGGTTGTGCGGAAAGCTCACCATGAGGAGCTTGGGCGGCGGCCAGCAGCCCTTGTAGGCCTCCTGCAGCTTCTCGAAGAAGTCGATCCCTGGTCCCAGGGGGACGTTCCGGACATCGCCGCCCGCAATCACCACCGAATAGGCATGAATGGGATAGGTCGGACTCGGGACCAGCGCCACATCCCCCCGTTCCACGATCGCCAGGGCGAGATGGGAAATCCCCTCCTTGACTCCAATGGTGGCGATCGCCTCGGTGTCGGGATCGATCTCCACGCTGTATCGGCGGCGGTACCAGTCGGCGATGGCCTTCCGGAGCTTGGTGATCCCGCGCGAGGCAGAGTAGCGATGGTTTTTCGGATTCCGGGCCGCGTCACAGAGCTTGTCGACGATATGCTTCGGTGTCGGCTGATCCGGATTCCCCATGCCGAAATCGATGATGTCCTCCCCCCGCGCCCGTGCCTTGGTCCTCAGCTCGTTGACGATGCTGAAGACATAGGGGGGCAGTCGCTTCATCCGTTGAAATTCGTGCATGATCCCCCCCCTCCCACTTCATGGAGCAATCAGCAGTCGGCAGTCAGCTGTCGGCTATTGAAACTTTCCCTCCGACTCTTGCTGACTGCTGGTTGCTGACGGCTGACGGCTTCTTGTATCACATGCGTTCGGGTGCCTTCACGCCCAGGAGTGTGAGCGCGTTCGCCAGCACCGTCCGGGTCGCCGAAACCAGCGCGAGGCGCGCCTGGCTCAGCGGTCGATCCGCACCGATGATCCGATATTTATTGTAATAGCCATGCAACTCCCCTGCCACATTCTGCAGGAACGCCGGAATGCGGTGCGGCTCATACGTGACCGCCGCCGCTTCCACCATCTCGGGGTACAGAGCAAGGTGCTTCAAGAGCGAAATTTCCTCGGGCTGATCCAAGAGGGCCAGGGGGGCCTCGAGATAGGGGCCGGGGACCCCCGCCTTTTCCGCCTCCCGCAAGACGCTTTTCAAGCGCGCGTGGGCGTACTGTACATAGTAGACCGGGTTCTCCATTGACTGGGCCTTGGCGACCTCGAGGTCAAAGTCGAGAGGGCTGTCCGAACGGCGGGTCAGGAAGCTGAAGCGGGCGGCATCGGTCCCGACCTCGTCCATCACCTCGGCCAAGGTGACGAACTCGCCGCTCCGCTTCGACATGGGAATCGGCATGCCCCCCCGCAGGACCGTGACCATCTGCACCAGGACGACATGCAGGGCCTCTGAAGCATAGCCCAACGCTGCGAGCGCTGCCTTGACTCTCGGGATGTAGCCGTGGTGATCGGCCCCCCAGACGTCGATCAGGCGGTCAAATCCGCGCTCGCACTTCTCGCGATGGTAGAAGCAGTCCGAGATGAAATACGTCGGCTCTCCACTGGCCCGGATCAGGACCCGGTCCTTGTCGTCCCCGAAGGCGGATGTCCGGAGCCAGATCGCCCCCTCCTCCTCATACACGTGCGGGCCAAAGAGATCGCGTACCGTCGCTAGCAGCCGAGCCGGATCCGGCGGACCCCACCGGCTGAGCAGGGCCTTCTCGCTCACCCAGGCATCAAAGTGGATTCCGAACCGCTCCAGATCGCCTTTGATCTCCTCCAGCATGAGGCGGGTCGCAAACTCACCGATCACCGGGAGCGACTCCTGGTCTGGGAGATCCAGGAACTTCTCGCCATATTCTGCCTGCAGCCTGGCCGCCAAGTCGCGGACGTACTCCCCATGGTACCCCTGCTCAGGCAGAGGGGCCTCCATGTCGAAGCTTTGCCGGTAGCGGGCCAGGACAGAGCGAGCCAGCATCTCGATCTGTGTCCCCGCGTCATTCACATAGAACTCCCGCTCGACGGCGAATCCCGCAGCGGCCAACAGATTCGCCACGGCATCCCCTACCGCGGCACCCCGACCATGTCCGACGTGGAGCGGCCCGGTGGGGTTGGCGCTGACAAACTCGACCTGGGCCCTCTTCCCTGCGCCAACCCGAGACCGGCCGTACTCCTCCCCCCCGGTGAGAATCCCCGGAATCACCTGCTGCCAGAAGGCCTTGGTCAGGAAGAAGTTCAGGTACCCGGCGCCTCCCACCTCTACCCGGTCTACGAATTGCGGATCCAGGTCGAGGTGGCGCCGCAGCAAGTCTGCAATGTCCCGGGGCCTGCGGCGGGCCGACCGAGCCAGGGCGAAGGCAACCGGTGTCGCCAGATCTCCGAAGCCCGGCTCGGAGGGGTATTCCCAGACCACCTCGGGCCCCTCGACCGGCGGCACTTCACCTGCCTCTCCCGTTCGTCGCAGTGACTCGCGTAAATCGTCGGTCACCTGGGCTTTGAGTCTGGCAAGTTGCGTCATTTTCGTTTACCCCGGCAGTCCTGGCGAAGCGTAACGTATCTCTCGAACCGGGTCAATAAAAACTCAAGCCCTTCCCACCCCTCGTAGTCTGTCGGCGTCCTCTCTACCCCCCCTATGCGTCCCGTCACCTCCCTCCCGAGGCACTGAACCCAGTGTGACAAAATGCCGCATTGACATGTGAATACCTCTTGACCTATTTTTGGTCTCCCCCCCCTGCGAGGTAGAAAAGACGGTGAACTTCGCTCTTATGTCCCGGACGACACCTGACCGTCCTCCGCGAGAGATCATGGCGCGTCCTGTTGATATTTTGCTTGAAATCAAACGACGTTTTGGATACGTTAGGGCCCCGTCCCGGGCCGTCATCAAAGGGGGGCATCCCGTACGAGGCGGAGAGGCTTTCGTGGCGACCTTCACGTGCCGTATCGCGACAGCCGGGGGAAGGGTCCTGGTCGAGGACCGGCAGGCCGCGAGCGCCGACCGGGCGCGACGCCAGCTCGAGGCCGAAGGCTACTACGTCTTCCACGTCCTTCCCCACACTTCTCGATCCCCCTTCCGCATTTCTCTCCCTGCTGCCTGGCGGCGAGTCCAAAAAAAGGATCTCCTGATCCTCAACCAGGAATTGCTCGCCTTGATCAAGGCGGGCCTGCCGATCCTCTCTGCCCTCGACCTCGTCATGGCACGGCAAACCCATCCCCGTCTCCGGCAGGTCCTGGAAAAGCTCCGAGAGGCCGTGAAGGGAGGCGCCTCACTGTCCGATGCAGCAGAGCAGCACCCGGACGTCTTCTCTCCCCTCTATGTGGCATCGCTCAGGGTCGGCGAAAAGAGCGGGGAGTTGCCGGAGGCGCTGGCGCGATACATTGTTCATCTCAAGCGGGTCATCGTCCTGCAAAAGAAGCTTGGGTCGGCCCTGCTGTACCCAGCGATGCTCCTCGTGCTGACCATCGCGGTCGTGATCTTCCTGCTCACCGTGGTCGTCCCCTCCTTCTCGCAGATCTACCTGGACTTCGAGGCGCAACTCCCGTACGCGACCCGGCTCCTCCTGTCCTTCACCGACCTGATCCGCGAGTACCTGCTGATCACCCTCCCCCTCCCTCTTCTCGGCCTGCTCGGCCTGTGGCAGTGGCGCCGGACGAAGGGTGGCCGACTCAGCCTCGACCGGCTCTTCTTGCGCCTCCCCCTGCTTGGTCCCATCATCCAGCGGTTCTCCCTCGCGACCTTCTGCCGAACCTTGGGGACGCTCTCCGCCGGGGGAATGCCGATGGTGCCGGCGCTCGAGGTCGCCGCGGGGTCTGTGCATAACCGGGCCGCTCAAGCGGCGCTTCACCGGACCATTCCCGCGGTGACGGGGGGGGCCTCGGTTGCGGCGGCACTGGAACAGGTCAAGGCGGCTCCGCCCCTGGTCCTGGAGATGGTGAGTGTCGGCGAGCGAACCGGAGGGCTGGAGGAGATGCTGCACCACGTGGCGGACTTCCTCGAGGAAGAGCTGGAATACCATCTGTCCGCGCTGGCCACCGCCCTCGGGCCGGCCGTCATGGTCACCATGGGTCTTTTCGTCGCGGCAATCGTGATCACCATGTACCTCCCGATCTTTCATCTCGCATCAGTCGTCCGATAGGGGAAACGACGTGGCAGGGATCAAGCGTCTCACAGAGGTGCTGATCGAAGGGGGGTGGCTGAGCCCCGAACTCGTCCACGAAGCGGAAGGCCGGGGGCTCGAGGGGGCGAGCCTCGCGGCGTACCTGTTGGAGACGGCCCATCTCACCGAAGAGGAACTGGCTCGGGCTCGGGCCAGGCAGTACGGGCTTTCGTACATCGACCTGACCTCCGTCGGGGCGGAGATGGACCTCGTGAAACGGCTTCCTCCGGCCCTCCTCAGGAGCGGAGCGTTCCTCCCCTTCCGCCGGAGCGACGGCCAGCTCGCCGTCGCCCTGGCCGACCCGAGTGATCTTCCCGCCCTCGATGAACTGCGGCTCTGCCTCGGGGAGACCGAGATGGTGGTCGCCTCGCGCATCCAGATCCGCGCCAAGATTCAAGGGGTGGAAACCGCGGAGCAGGTCCTTCAGGAGCTGAGCCAGGACCTGCAGCTCTCGCTGGTGGCAGAGGATGAACAGGCACCGCTGACGCTAGAGCGGGTCAAGGAGGATCACAGCCCCATCATCAAGCTGGTGGACAGCATCGTGTTGCACGCCCTCGACCGGCGGGCCAGCGACATCCATCTGGAGGGGGCCGAGCGACATCTGCTCGTCAAGTACCGGATTGATGGAACACTCTACTCGGCGATGGAGCCGCTGGACCGGCGCTACCAGGAGGCGATCGTCTCGCGGATCAAGATCATGGCCGAGCTGAACATCGCCGAGCGCCGGGTTCCCCAGGATGGCCGATTCAAGCTCCGGCTCAACCGAAGGACGATCGATTTTCGGGTGTCGGTCATGCCCAGCGACTTCGGCGAGGCCGTGGTCATCCGGATCCTCGATAAAGAGGCCATCACCGCCGAACTCAGTGAGCTCAAGCTCGAGCGCCTCGGGTTCCCCGAAGCCGACATGAAGCGATTCCGGCACACGATCCACCGGCCCCACGGGATGATCCTGGTCACCGGCCCCACCGGGAGCGGCAAGACGACCTCGCTGTATGCCGCCATCTGCGAGATCAATCGGGGGGAGGACAAGATCATCACCATCGAGGACCCCATCGAGTACCAGCTCCAGAATGTGGTGCAGATCCCGGTGAATGAAAAGAAGGGGCTCACCTTCGCCCGGGGCCTCCGGTCGATCCTCCGCCACGATCCCGACAAGATCATGGTCGGAGAGATCCGAGACCCCGAGACGGCCCAGATCGCGGTCCAGGCTGCCCTGACCGGTCACCTGGTGTTTACCACGGTCCACGCCAACAACATCATCGATGTCGTCGGCCGCCTGATTCACATGGGGCTGGAACCGTACAATTTTGTCTCGGCGCTCAACTGTATCTTGACCCAGCGTCTCTTCCGCCTGATCTGCCTGCATTGCAAGGTCCCGGCAACCCCGTCCGCCGCGTTGCTGGAGGAGTCCGGACTTGCCGAGCCTCCACCCGTCCCGCTGTTCGAGGGAAAGGGGTGCCCCGAGTGCGTCCACACCGGTTATCGGGGCCGGACCGGGATCTTTGAGCTGGTCGAGATCACCGATCGCATCCGACAGGCGGTCCTGGACCGGAAACCGGCTGCAGAGATTCGGGCCATCGCCCGGGAGGAGGGAACGACCCCTTTGCGCCAGGCGGCCCTGAACAAGGTCTATGCCGGGGTCACGACCTTGCAGGAGATCAATCGGGTGACCTTCGCGGAGATGTAGGATGATGGCAGGTGCCTGGGGGCTGGAAATCGACAAAGGACGGATCGGCCTGTGCCGGGCCCGGATCACGTCCGGAGGGCTCGAGGTGACACAGGGCGCTTCGCTCCCCCTGCCTTCAGCGCTCATCACCCCTGCCCTCACCGAACTGAATGTGGCCGAGGGGCAGGCACTCAGCGGTGAGCTGCGACGCCTGATGAAAAAGGCCGGATGCAGGGGCGGGCCGGTCGTGCTGACCCTGCCCGACACAAGCTGTCGCATCGGATGGCAGGATTTCGAGCTGCTCAGCGGAACCCCGTCAGAGACGCGCCAGCTTCTCTGCTGGCGCCTCAAGGACCGCATCCCCTTTCCCATCCACGAGTCCCGCATCGACTACCAGCCCTTGCCGGGACAGGGCAGCGGAACCCGCCTC
>JBOHQS010000122.1:0-6560 GCA_050732295.1 Methylomirabilales bacterium (SeqCode) | reverse complement strand
CTTGGTCACGGGCGCGACCGGGTTCATCGGCAGCCACTTGGTGGAATTCCTGCTGCGCCGAGGAGATGAGGTCACCTGCCTGGCCCGAAGCCAGAGCCGCCTCCGCTGGCTCGAAGGCCTACAGGTCAGGGTCATCGAAGGTGATTGCAGAGACCCCGAACTCGGTAGACGCCTCGATGAGAACTTTGACTGGGTCTTTCACGTGGCCGGACTCACCAAGGCGCTGGAGCGCGACGAGTACTATCGGGTCAACGGGGAGGGCACGGCCAACTTGGTGGCGATCCTGGCCGGACGGAGACAGCCACCCCGACTGGTGTATCTGAGCAGCCTGGCGGCGGCCGGTCCGAGCCGGGATGGAGTTCCGCTGCGGGAGTCGGACCCTCCCCAACCTGTGAGTCACTACGGCCGGAGCAAGCTGCAAGGGGAGAAGGCCCTGGAGCAAGTCGGGGGGGCGATGCCGTGGGTTATTGTGCGGGCCCCGGTGATCTATGGTCCGCGGGACCAGGATCTCTTGGTTTTTTATCGACTGGCCAAACGGCGGATGGCGTTTCGCTTGAGAGGGAGGCGGGCCTTTAGCCTGTGCTACGTGGAGGACCTGATCCGCGGGGTCACTCTGGCGGCCGAGCGCGGCAGGGATAAGGAGATATACTACCTTGGAGAAAAATCTCCTCGGTCCTGGGAAGAGATATCGCAGGCCATCGCGGCGGCCCTGGGCGTCCGGCCAATGACCGTTCCCGTTCCCTCTGCCCTCCTCGCCGGCGCCGCCTGGGCCTGGGAGGGGATCGCCCGCCTGGCGGGAGTCCCGCCCCTGCTCAACCGAGACAAGGCCTGTGAGATGCGGCAGCGGTACTGGGTCTGCGACCCGAGCAAGGCCTCACACGAACTGGGTTTCACCACCTCCGTTCCCCTGGACGTGGGAGCGCAACGGGTGGCCGAGTGGTATCAGAGTCGCGGCTGGTTGTAAAGGGGGGGCCATGGACATCTTCGACAAATGCTACGCGTACACCGAAGCCAAGCAGGTGATGGCGGCCGGCCTCTACCCATACTTCCAAGTGATCCGATCGGCCCAGGACCCCGAGGTCGTCGTGGACGGGCGACGGATGATTATGGTGGGGTCCAACAACTACCTGGGACTCACCTCGCACCCAAGCATCAAGGAGGCGGCGATCCGGGCGGTGGAGAAATACGGGACCGGATGCGCCGGCTCCCGGTTCCTCAACGGCACCATGGATCTTCACACCGAGGTCGAAGCCCAGTTGGCCAAGTTCAAGGGGAGAGAGGCCGCCCTCCTTTTTTCGACCGGGTTTCAGACGAACCTGGGCGTCATCTCGGCCCTGGTCGGCAAAGACGATGTAGTCATCATCGACCGGTGGAACCACGCCAGCATCATCGACGGCTGTCGGCTCTCTTTTGGCCAGATCCTGAAGTACCGGCACAACGACATGGAAGACCTCGAGCGCATCCTGGCCGCTCACCCTGATAAGGGGAAGCTGATCGTCGTGGACGGGGTCTTCAGCATGGAGGGAGATATCGTCAACCTCCCGGGAATCGTTCGCCTCACCCGAGAATACGGGGCCAGGGTGATGGTGGACGACGCCCACGCCACCGGCGTGCTTGGCAAGGAGGGCCGCGGGACTGCGGAACACTTCGGGCTCGAAGAGGAAGTGGACATCGTCATGGGGACGTGCAGCAAGGCCCTGGCGTCGGTGGGAGGTTTCATCGCCTCGAGCCACGAGGTAATCCACTTCGTCAAGCATAAGGCCCGTTCCATGATATTCAGCGCCTCCCTCCCCCCCGCCTGTGTGGCCACCATCGGGGCTGCCCTGGAAGTGATCGAGCGGGAGCCAGAGCGACGGACGCAGCTCTGGAAGAATGCGCAGCGGGTGCGAGAGGGCCTGAAAGGGATGGGGTTTGACACGGGGCTCAGCGAAACGCCCATCGTCCCGGTCCTGCTCGGCGACGACCTGCACGCCTTCCGGATGGGACGCGCCCTCTACGAACAGGGGGTGTTCGCCAACGTGAGCGTGAGCCCCGCCGTCCCCGAGGGGCGAGCCCTCATCCGCTCGAGCTATATGGCCACTCATACGGACGCCCATATCGATCGGGTCCTGGAGGCCTTTCGCGCCGTCAGGAGGGAACTCGGGGCCATCTGACCGTGGAGGTCTTGCCTGTCACCACCGACCGGGATCTGCAGCTCTTCCTCCACCTTCCGTGGCGCATTTACCGGGGTAATCCCCACTGGGTCCCCCCCCTCCTCCTAGAGCAGCGCCAGCTCCTTACCGGCCAACACCCCTTCTTTGAGAAAGCCGAGATCCGTCTCTTCCTGGCCAGAGAAGGTGACCAGGTTGTGGGCCGGATCGCCGCGATTCTGGACCGGCATTTTCTCGAATTCCATCATGACCCGGTCGGCTTCTTCGGCTTTTTCGAATGCCTCGGCGACGGAGGAATCACGGCAGGGCTCTTGGCAGCGGCGCAGGCGTTTCTCCGCGGAAAGGGGATGCGGGCAATCCGCGGGCCGGTCAATCCCTCGATGCACAACCCGTGCGGCCTCCTGGTCGAGGGCTTTGACTCCCCACCCGCGTTCCTGATGCCATATAACCCCGCCACATACCCGGATCTCCTGGAGGCGGCCGGATGCCGAAAGGTCAAGGACCTTCTCGCCTACCGCATCGAGATCCCGGCTGCAATCCCGCCCAAGGTGATTCGGTCCGCCACGGGGGCGGAGCAGAAGGGTATCCGTGTCCGACCTATCAACCTGAAGCGGCTGCGGGAGGATGTCGGGATCTTCCGTGAACTCTACAACGCGGCTTGGCAGCAGAACTGGGGCTTTACGCCGATGACGCCGGCAGAGGCCGAGTGGATGGCGAAACACCTGAAGCCCCTGCTCGTCCCCTCCCTCGCCCTGATCGCCGAGACCGAGGGACGACCCGTCGGGTTTCTCATGCTCCTGCCCGATTACAACCAGGCGCTGCGGCACCTCAACGGTCGCCTCGGGCTGCTCGGCTTGCTCAAGTTCCTCTGGTACCGCCGCCGCATCCGCGACGCGCGCCTCCTCCTCCTGGGAGTGACACCCGAGTACCGCCGAAAAGGAGTGGACGCCCTCTTGTATAGCGTCGCCTACCACGACCTGAAAAGGCGGGGGTTCATCCACGCTGAGATCTCCTGGGTGCTCGAGGATAACTGGGTCGTCCTCCGGCTCGTCGAGCGGTGGGGTGGCGTCCCTTATAAACGGTACCGGATCTACGAACTTCCTCTGTAGGGCCGCCGCCAGAGAGTCAGCGCCACCCGCTCCAACACCAGGCAGAGGCCGGCCAGCAGGATCCCCGCCAGGACATCCACCACATAGTGATAGCGGAGGTACACGGTGGAGAAGATCAGGGCGACCACCATCGGGAGGAATATCCAGAAGAGGGCCCGGAGAGACCGCCGGGCGTAGACGAGGACCAGGAGGACGACGGCGGTGTGACCGCTCGGGAAAGCATCCTGCTTGAAGCGCTCAAGGACATTGAGCGTATCCCGGATCGTGTCCGCCAGGAACACCCCGGGAAGGTCAATGTGTTGCAAATGGGCCAGTGTAAACCGAGGCCCGATGGCAGGAAACAGAAAGTAGCCGACATACGAGAGGTAATAGCAGAGGACCAACCCAAAGACCGCCCGGTCAAAATCCCCTCTCTTCCCTCGCCGATAAATGGCAACGGCCAGGATGAGGGGAAGAAAGTAGTAGGCTGTGTAGGCCCACGTCAGGACTTCCGTGAGCACAGGGTAGCTGAACCGCTCGAGCCAGACGGTCGGATGGGTGCCCAGGAGGGCGTGATCCAGTCGGATGAGGAACGGGTCCCGTTCGATCGGACTCGCCCACGGGAGGAGATCGGTAAAGCTATCGAAGAGGATCGGAATGAAGATGAGAGGGTAGAAGGCATGGAGCAGTCGCACGATCCAGATCTGTCTGCGATCCAGCCACCGGAGGAGGGTGAGAACAACGGCGAGGCCACTGTATTTCGCCAAAAGGACCGGCCCGTGGGGATTGGCAGGCAGCGTCACCACCGTGGTGAGGATCAAAACGAGGAGCGCCAGATAGGTGATGAGATCCACCGGCGTAGTTCGCGGATTCCCCTCCATGGTCACTCTCCTGCGGATATCGAGGGGTCATCTTAACTGCTTTCGTTGCTTTTTCAAGGACAAAGCGCCGAGCCCGCCCTCCACGGATGGACGGCGGGCGGCGAATCCCCACACGGGTCCCGGCAGTGCGGGGCATCGGACAAAGCGGTTGAGAGGGAGAGGTAAACGTGCTATGTAGGACCATAGGACCAAAGGGCAGGACGGCCTACCCAGAGAAAGAGCTCAAAGGGACAGCCGCGAGTCCCAAGGGAGGTTTCCATGGGAGACCCCGAGGAAATCGACAAGGAGCATCAGGACGAATATCTGATCGTCAGTGAAGAGAGAGCGCGACCCCGGATTACCGTTGATGAGGGAATCTTCGATCGTCCCATCCGAGACCTGCATTACCATCCCCCCCTGTGCCTCCAGCGCACAGCGAAACTCGCCGCGGCGGTTAAGCTGATGCAGCAGCACAGCGTCGGCGCTGTGATGATCCAGGAGGGCGAAAGGCTGATCGGAATCCTCTCGGAGCGGGACATCCTGAGAAAGGTCCTGGGGACGGATGTGAATCTAAACGAAGTGACGGTAGAGAAGTATATGACACGCAACCCCGAGGTGCTCAAGCTTGACGACGTGATCGCCTATGCAATCCGTACAATGCACGTAGGCGGTTTCCGCCACGTTCCTCTCGTGGACAACGAGCACCGCCCCGTGGGGATCGTATCGGTGAAGGACGTGAATGACTACATCGTCTCCGTCATCGCCCAGCAGATCCTCACCCTTCCCCCTGACCCCCATCGGAAGTATGAGCCCCGGGTCGAGGGCGGCTAGCCCTTCGGGCGGCTGTCAGCAGTCCGCTGTCAGCCGTCAGCATGACCTCCGAGTTCTCGCTGATTGCTGACTGCTGATCGCTGACAGCTGTCGCGGGCGTTTGCGTAAGAGGACGTGCCAGAAGGCATGAAGCTCCTGGCGCTCCTCCTCGATCTTGAGGATCTCGTACCTCTTCCCGAAGATCCGCGCAAAGTCAGTCTTGCGAAAAAAGTGGTCGTAGTGATTCCGGTGGACAAGCCAGTTCCGGCTGCGGCGCTCGCCCGGGTAGTGCTTGAAGCGCATGCTGAAGGTGGTCAGGTGAAGGTAGCCGCCGGGCCTCAGAAGCGCCGTGAGGCCGGCCAGGTACCGGGACCAGTCGGCCTTCTTCACATGGTGGAAGCAGCCGCAGTCGAGCACGGCGTCAAAGCTTTCCTCCCGAAAGGGGAGATAGAAGGCATCGGCGAGCGCAAAGGTCAGGTGTGGTCGGATCGGCCGGGCATCCGGTCGCGTGCGGGCCTTCTGCAGGGCGAGCCGCTCATAGTCGACGCCCACCGCCCGGTGTCCTGCCCGGCCCAGGCAGATCAAGTGGCGCCCCTCGCCGCAGCCGACATCGAGGACCCGTGCCCGTCCCCGTTCGCGCCTGAGGCGCCGAGCGAGATGCACGACCGCCGGGGTGGGCGTGAAGCGTGGCCAGGGCGTCTCCCCCGCCTCGTACGCCCGCTGGAAGAAGCCCTTCTGTCTTTCATAAATCGGGATTGCCATCTTAGAATGCAAGTGTCCGCGAGAAGGAGCGGTCGAAATGCTCCTTGGGCCGGTTGAAATACCCGATGTCGATCTGCGGGGCTTCGAGCCGGATCGTCCGCAAAAGCTCCCGCATCCCGATGGCCCGGCCGCGGCGTGGGGGCAGACCTTCCAGGTACCGGCGGGGATCGATGTTGAGGTTCTTCATCTGGATGAGGTCGAGCCCCGTCTCGGCGACCAAGCGAAGGAGCCCCTCGACCTCTTCTTCCCGGTCCGAGACTCCGGGGAACACGAGCAGGTTGATCGCGGTGTAGCAGCCAAGGTCCTTGGCCGTCCGGATCGAGGCGATCACATCCGCCAAGCCGTAGTGCCGGGGCCGATAGTAGGCCGCATACAGGTCCGGCTGGGTCGCGTTCAGGCTGACGCGAATGCTGTCCAGGCCCGCTAGACACAGGCGCTCGACGACCCCAGGCAGCGAGCCATTCGTGTTCAGATGAATCGTTCCCCGGTCGGTCTCAGCCCTCACGCGCTGAATCACCGCCTCGATCAGATCCCCCTGCAACAGGGGCTCTCCGTCGCACCCCTGTCCAAAGCTGACGATGCCCTCCTCCGCTTCGGTCAGATGCGGCAGCGCCACCGCGCAGAGCTCCTCGAGCGTCGGTGCAAAGGCCACGCGCTCATGGGACGCCGGAACGAGCCCATCGGGCTGGAGCGAAATGCAGCCCACGCAGTCCGCGTTACAGGCGAAGGCGATGGGGAGCGGCGCCTCCCATCGCCGGTAGAACCCGTTCTTGGCACAGAGGCAGTGGTACTCTGTGGCGCAACGCTTGATCTGGTGCCAGACGCGGTTGTTCGGCTGCAGGGCCAGGCGCCTTTCGATGAGGGGCAGGAGCGTCCGATCATCGTACTGC
>JBOHQS010000121.1:0-6610 GCA_050732295.1 Methylomirabilales bacterium (SeqCode) | reverse complement strand
CTCACATTAGGCTGTCAGCTGTCCGCAGTCGGCTGTCGGCTATCACGAGATGACCTTGAGCTGGCTGCCGACGGCTCGGCTGAGCTCGCCGAAGCCAGCCGAGGGCTGACTGCCGATATACAGTTGTCCCGACTGACCGAAATAGAAGCCGTTACAGAGCCCGACCTTCGCGTGGCCCTGGATCCTCTTCCACCAATCCCCCCGGATCTGATACGCGCCACTCAGGGTGTGCTCCAGGGCCTCTTGGTAGACCTGCCCGATGTCGCGACGGTACACGGGATCTTCCGAGATCGCCTCCACCCTGAAGGAGCGAAACCCGGCCGCGACCAGGCGGGGGAGATGTTCCAGCATGCAGATATCCCGTCCGCTCAGGACCCCCTTCCCCACCGACTTCATCGCCCACTCCCCTTGACGGAGGTACAGATCCTGCTGGCACAGATCCGGACACTTCATTCCCCACGCCTTTTCATACTCCAGCAGGAAGCAGTAATCGGATATCCCGAGGGGCATCTTGCCGTGCAGGAGGATCTCCAGCTCCAGCCCGGTGTTCTCCGCCATTCCCTCGATCTCTTCCAGCGAGAGTTCGTAGTTGGGGGTCACGCGGGCCGCCCCGTAGTCCCGGAGGACCGCGGCTCCCGTGTCGGTGTAGACATTCGCGAAGCCACCGATGTGGATCGCCAAACCAGGAAACTCCGCGTGGAGGATCCGGACCACCCCCAGGTTGTGCGCCTCCACGGCGTCCACCCCCTCCTCGGCGGCCACGGCGATCGCCCTCCGGATTTGAGGGAGGAAATAGTTCCGGGGGGCCGCATACGTGGTGAGGTAGGCCTTGCGCCCCGCCTCCCGGCAGTGGCGGATCCCGGCCCGAAGATCCTCAAGCCTCTCCAAAAAATTCGCCTCGTAGTCCCGGCAGAACGGATTTCCCAGATAGACGGCATCGTACGGACCGAGATCCGACGCCATCAGATCTTTCATATTGGAGATGCCAGTGTTCAGCTCAAAGGGACGGTTCATGGTCACCGTTCACGGTGCAGGGTTGGTGTGACGATGACCGACCACCGTTGACCGATGACAGCCTGCATACGTCGTCAGCCGTCGGTCATTAATCAATCGGTCATCGGTCGTCTGTCATCGGTCGTCGATCCCTCAGCGTCCAACCACCACCCATGAGGGGGGTAACTCGAACGGTGGCAGCTCTACGACCTGGTGTCCGTTTCGGGTCCGATCGATGGCTGTGCGGAAGCGCCGGACCAAGGCGGACAGCAGCTCTACGGGGAGACTTCTCCCCTGGAGCTTGATCACGTCTACCCCGGCTTCCAGGTAGGCCCCGACCTCGGGTGCCCGGCTCACCTGCCGGGCGGGCAGCATGCGCTCATCTCTTTTCTCTCCGTCGAGATACAGATCCCAGGGATGCTGGCATACCCTAAAGCAGACCCCCGCGCCCCCGCGCTTGATCGATCCGGTGAGCCGCTCACCGTCGGCCGGCATCTCCGGCATCGGGGCAGGGTTTGTCCGATAGTAGCTCGGCATCCAGCACTTCCCGAGCTGGTGAAATTCATCCACCATATGGATCATGACCTCGATCCGGGCTTTGGCATGCGGCCGGATCTCGGCGATCTCTGCAGGGTGGAGCGTCCCCGGAAGGACGATGCAGCTCGCCCCGATCTCCTCGAGCAGCGCCACATCGTCCACATTGATGGCGCCGCACCCGATACTGGCGGTCAGCGGCAGGTCGGGATAGCGCCGGTGAATGCGCGCAATGATGCCTGGGTCATTGATGATGACCCCTGCGATCCCCCATTCCCTGACTTCCGCAAGGTGCTCCAGGAGAAAATCGACCTCATGCCTTCGCGGGATCGTGTTGAGGGCGAGCTCGACCGTCGCCCCTCGCTTGCGGGCAAGGATCAAGACCTCCTGCAGTTCCACCGGAGTGAGCTCCCCGCGCGCCCCCCCTCGACTCCACCCTTTCAGCCCCACATAGACGGCATCCGCCCCAGCCTCGAGGCCGGCCTTTGCCGCCTCCACGCTACCTGCTGGCGCCAGAAGAGTCCCCCGAACTTTGAGCACCGGTACGGCCTCGTGCGTTCGACCAAGCGAACGGAACGCCAGCACGATACCACCCGCATCCGGACTCGTCAAGGGGAAACTCACTGGCGGGCCTGCCCCCCGATGACCCGGGTGATGAGCCCGGCGACCTCGCGGAGCTTCCGCCCACACCGGGCGAGCTGGCGACGTGGGAGAAGGGAGGCAAAGCCCACCACGCCCAGGGCAAGGGTCACTTGACCGCGGTGGTCGAGGATGGGGGCCGCGACGGCGTTCACGCCCTTGGCCACTTCTCCAAAGCTCTCCGCAAACCCGCGGCGGCGCACTTCGGCCAAGGCCTTCTTTATCTGCGGATACCGCTGCTCCCTGCGGCGCTCAGGCCGTTCCAGGATTCCTCGAGACCAGAGCCGATCCAGATCCCCCTCGGGCAGATAGGCGAGAAAGCACTGACCTAACGCCCCCTGACCCAGGGGGAGCGCCTGGCCGATCGGGATCGTGATGCGGAAGGGATCCTGGGCCTCCACCCGTTCCACGATGATCACCCGATCCTGAAATCGCTGGCCCAAAAGGCAGGTGAGCTTGAGCTCATCAAACAGATCCTGGAGGAACGGTTTAGCCACATCGGCCCGACTGGTAGCCGCCGAGGCCGCCCCTCCGAACTCGATGAGGGCCGATCCCAGGCCATACTTCTTCGTCCCCCCGTCGTAAGAGACCAGGCCATGCCGCGCCAAGGATCTGAGGATGTTAAAACAGGTGCTCTTGTTGAGTTCAAGGGACCGGCTGAGTTCGGAAACGCCCCAGGGCCGGTGGTTCCGGTCCTTCAAGAACGTGAGGATCCGGACCGCGCCTTCCACTGCGGGAACCTGACTGTGTGCCACAATGAGACCCCCACGATGTTCTCTGGACAGAACACTGTTCTGGTCATTAAACGATGCCTCACCAAACCTGTCAAGAGAAAAAGCGGCGGGCGACAAAAGAGGGGATCCCGACATCGTCGGGACCCCCTCTCTCTTCTTCACTGATTTTCGTGCTGTCGCGAGACTACCTCTTCGCCTTTTCGGCCTCCTGTTGCCGCAAGAGGCGCCGCAGGAGCTTTCCGGTCCCGGGACCGCCAGGCCCAGGGGCGCGGGGCAGCTTGTCGATGAACTCGACCTCCCGCGGAAGCTTGTAGACCGCGACCTTCCCCTTGCAGAACTCGACCAGCTCCTGCTTCAGTGCGTCCGAGCCCTGCTGACCCGCTTTGAGCTGGACGAAGGCCTTGGTCTTCTGGCCCATCACCGGGTCTGAGACCCCCACGACCCCTGCATCCGCGACGGCGGCGTGGCTGACCAAGACATCCTCGATCTCCTCCGGGCCGATCCGGTAGCCCGAGGACTTGATCAGATCATCCTCGCGCGAGAGGAACCAGATGTACCCATCTTCGTCCATGGTAACCATGTCGCCGGCCCGGCACCACCCTTCCTTGACGACCGAGCGCTGCTTCTCGGGATCCCGCCAGTACATGGTCCCCGTAGGTCCCCGGGCAATAAGCTGTCCGGTCTCTCCGGGCTTACAGTCCTTCCCCTCCTCATTGACCACCCTGACCTCGTATCCAGGGATGGCGGGACCGATGGAGCCGGGCTTCACCTTCTTGGTGGCCGCCGACGAGATGAAGACGAACATCATCTCGGTGGTCCCAAGCCCCTCAAAGATCTCCTGGCCGAACTTGGCCTTCCAGTCGTGGTAGGTCTTGGCCGTGAGCGATTCTCCCCCGCCGGTACAGACCCGGAGGGAACTCAGGTCGTATTTCTTCTCGGCATCGGGAACCTGGAGCATCTTACGATAGGCGGTGGGGAGGGCCGAGAGGATGGTCGCCTTGTGCTTCTGGATCTGGTCGAACATCCCCTCGGGTGTAAACCGGGGGAAGATGGAGACGGCGGCCCCGAAGCGGTACGGGATCGTCGCCACGGCGGAGTAGCCAGCCGCCATAGCGATGGGGGCGGCGCTCAGGATGACGTCATGCTCTGTAATCCCCCAACAGTACTTGCCGAAGCCGTCGGGAACGATGAGCGCCTCTTCAAGGAAATGGGCCGTCCCCTTGGGGAGGCCCGTGGTGCCGGAGGTGTAGAGGAGCACCGAGACATCCATTCGATCGCGGCGGACCGGATCACACTCCGGCTTCCCGCCATCCACCAGCTCCTGGTAGAGAAGATACCCCTTCTGCTTGAACGTAGCCTGCTCTTCGGGGGTGCCGCCGATCACGATGATATGCTTGAGCGTCTTGAGATCGGGCCTGGCCTTTTCCAGCTCCTCGAGCAGGGCTGACACGACCACCACCGCCTTGACCTCGGCATTGTTAAACACGTGGGCGATCTCGGACCGCGAGAAGAGCCCGGAGGTCGGCAGGAAGACGCCCCCGATCTTCAAGACAGCGAAATTCGCCACCAGGGCGGGGGGGATATTGGGGGCGCGCAGGGCCACCCGGTCCGCCTCCTCGATGCCCAACGCCTTCAGGCTGCTCCCGAGCTTGTTGACCATTCCCAGGAGCGCCTTGTACGGGATCTTGCGATCCTCAAAGAGGATGGCCGGCCGATCCCCCTTCCCACCCGCCACCTGCTTGTCGATGAGCTCTTCGGTGCTGTTGAATTTCTGCGGGTAGGCCTGATACTCCGGGAGCTTGTAGACCTGGGTCGGCCAGAGCTCCCTCGGGGGGAGATATCCTTCCGGGATCTTTCCCATGGCGCCTCCTCCTCTAGGCCTTGCTCAGCAAATTCTGCAGAGCCTCCTCAGGGCCGATCAATTTGTTCTCTTCCTTATCCATCCGGGGATACACCTCGGTGGGATACCGGTCCCCGTCCTTCTCAAAGACGAGCAGAGCCGGGACCGCCTTGCCGAACTCCTCCTCCAACGCCCCCTTGGTCCCAAAGACCGCGCGCTTGGCCGCACTGGGCCCGGTCACCGCCGCATTATAGGTCATGAAGGCGGCCGGCTGCTCCCCGCAGTCCTGGATCTTGATGTTGACCCCCTTCGCCTTCAGTTGATTCGCAAGATCCACGGCCTTCGTGTTGTCACAGGCGTATTGCTTCGCCGGTTCTTGCTTACTGCTGTAGTAAAATTCGACCTTCATAGCGTATTCCCCCTTCTTGTCAACGCCCGGATCGTCAAAGGCGAGCGCACCCTACCATGCTCTCTTCCTGCCGGTCAAGGTCATCTCCCGAGAAAAACAGGCCACGGCTGCTCATCACAGCCGTGGCCTCTCTCCACCTTCTTGGATCGCCCAAGGGTATAAGCTACTTGCCCGGCGTCCATCCCTTGGGAATGATCCTCCAGTAGGGCCAGTCGATCTTGATGCAGTAGCCGTCGTACGCCTTCTGGATGTAGGCGTCGAGCGCCGGCTTAAAGCAGTCAGGGCTGTTATGGATCGGGCAATTCTGTCCTGCCATCCTGGTTGCCTCCTTCCTCTCAATGGGTGGGGCAGGTTTAGGGGCTGCGACCTCCCCACGGGAAGCGGGGCCCGCAGGCTTGCGGGCCGTTCGCACCTTCTTTTTGGCGGCTACCGGCCTGCCCTTTGGAGCAGCCGGTTTCATCGCTTTCGTCTTGGGCCTGCGACCCTTCGCCGCCCTCTTTCCCACCCGAGCAGGGCGCCGCCCCTTTCCCCCCCGTCCCTTTGGATTTGGCTTGGGCACCTAATCGCTCCTACTTATGTCTTCCCTCCATGATAAAGCGCGGCCGGCTCCCCACCAGGTCCTCGGCCTTGAGCGGACCGCCACTCACCGGCTTACCCCGGATGCTCTTGTAGATCGGGATCGGCTTGCCGACGAAGTCCGCCCGGGCCATAACCGGCGGGTTCACCTTGGTCGTATCGGTGATCTTGGTCTTGTAATCCTTGGACTGGGCAAAACCGGGGAGCTTGTCATGGGGTGCCTTGTCCTCGGTGGGACCCGAGACCCGTGTCCCGTTGTCGATCTTCACCCGCCAGATCGCCCCGCACCCGGCGCACTTCACCTTCCCGTCAAAGAACCAGAAGGTAAAGGGGTCCAAGTAGTTGATGATCTCGCACTTGCCACACTCCAAGAGCAGCGAGCAATGCTTGAAGTCTGCCATTCACCTACCTCCTTGTCAGCCCAGGGGGACCGCCCTTCGCGGCCCCCCGCCCGTTGCTGACCCTTAGATGATATCGTTCTTTTCCAGCTCCCGGATCTGGTCCAAGCCGTAGCCGCAGTACTTCTGGAGGATGTACTCGTTGTCGGCCCCGACCGGCTTGAAGACCCAGCGGTGCCGCGCAGGGGTGTCCGAGAGATGGTACGGCAGCCCCTGGCTCAACACGTCGCCGAAGTACGGGTCATCCAGCCAGTGCATCTCGTCCCGCAGGTGAAAGTGCTCCTGCTGGGAGCATTCTTTGTTGCTCCACACCGGCTGGCTGTTGATCTCGTTCTTCTCCATGATCTGCCAGACTTCCTCTTTGGTCTTGTCCTTGGCCCACTCTTCCATAGCGGTATAGATCTCGCTCTGGGCCTTGGGTTGAACCCGATCGTCATACTTGGCGTACTTGCTCGCCAGCGCTTTCAGGTTTGGTATGACCTGGCAC
>JBOHQS010000120.1:0-6717 GCA_050732295.1 Methylomirabilales bacterium (SeqCode) | reverse complement strand
TGATGCCATCTTCATGGAGGTCCACCCGGATCCGGATCGCGCCCCATCGGATGGATCTACCATGTGGCCGCTCAGGGAACTCGAGTCGCTCCTGCGGTCGCTTCTCCGGATCGCCGCCGCCGCCCACGGTTGATCACGGTCAATGGGGTCTATAGGAGGCGCTGGACCGCGTGATGGAGCATCGCACCACCTTTGTGATCGCCCATCGCCTCTCGACCGTGCGGAGGGCGGACAAGGTGTTGGTTCTGTATGAAGGTCAGGTCGTGGAGCAGGGGAGTCATGAAGAGCTCCTGGCGTGGGGGGGTACCTACGCCCGCCTGTACCGGGCCCAGGTGATCGAGGTCGGCAGAGAGGCGTAAGACCACTCCTCCCTCCTTCCCCCGGACTTCCTTTCCAAGTGTTTCCCTGTTTCCCTCTGGCGGACCCCACTTTCGAGATTTTCCTTGACAAGGATTCCCTAGAATGTTCGAATGTTGAACAACTTGGCCCGAATCCTGCATAATATGCTGAAATCAAAGGGTTAAACAGCATGGATCCCCAGGCGAAACGTGAACTGGAACTGCTGACCGAAATCGCCAAGGGGCAGGGCGTGACCCAACGCGCGCTGGCCAAGAAGCTCGGGATGGCGTTGGGCCTGACGAACCTCTATATCAAGCGACTGGCCAGAAAGGGGTATGTCAGGATCGTCAACGTCAAGCGCTCCCGCCTGAAGTATCTCCTCACTCCCCGGGGAATCGCCGAGAAGGCTCGCCTGGCGTATCAGTTCATGGAGTACTCGCTGAGCTACTACACCAGCCTCCGCGAGACGTTTCAGCAGCGCCTGTCGCCGCTCAGCCTCTCGGGGGGGCGGCGGGTCCTGCTGGTCGGGTCGGGTGAGGTTGCTGAGATTGCGGCCCTCGTCCTCTGGGAGCTCGATCTCAGCCTTGAGCACGTCGTCGATGACGAGAAGGCCGGGAGCACGTTCCTCGGGCACAAGGTGCGGACGCTCCCTGAGATCCCTGAATTGAGTTACGACTGGGTTGTCCTGGCTGTCCTGAATGGCAGCGAAGACATCCTGGATCGGTTGCGCGCCCTGAAGGTCCCCGAAGACAGAATTGTTCTTCTCCGTGATACCCCTGCCCGAGAATCGGAGACCGACGGGGCGGGATGAGTCTTGTGAATCCTGTGTCCTCGAGGCCACAGGAATGCGGTTGCGCCAAGGCGCTTGAATCGCCATAAGACCTTTATTCCTCAGAGGTTACAGCGATTCTTGGCTGTAACTGAGAGGGCGCAAGCCTGCCCAGCCAATGAGGCTAGAAGGCTAGCAAGCTTGAAGGCTAGCACGGTAGGAAACTGGCTAGAGAGCAATGCGCTTGGCTTCCTATCTGGGCCACATTCCTTAGTCCTAGAGACGCGGGCCCGCGAACTGGGAAGCAAACTTTGGCGTTTCCATCAGCGGATTCGCGAGCAGAGGAGGCCGGAACGCTAGTATGGTCGTGCGATCACGCGGTGAAGCATCCCAGCATTCTAGCTTGCTAGCATCCCAGCAGAATCCTCGGTGGTACGCCCTCTATACGCGCCCCCGACACGAGAAGGCGGTCGCCGAGCAGCTCATCAAGCGCGAGACGGAGGCGTTTCTGCCCGTCCGCGAGGTGCTCTCCCGCTGGAAGGACCGACGCAAGTTGGTGCAACTCCCCCTGTTCCCGGGCTATGTCTTTGTGCGGACGTCTCTCACGCAGAAGCGGCAGGTGGTGAGCACGGATGGGGTGGTCTGCATGGTGAGCTTCCAGGGCACCCCGGCCCCCATCCCTGACGAAGAAATTGAAGCCGTCCGCGAGATCTGTCTCACAAAGCTCCCCTGCGATCCATACCCGTATCTGACCGAGGGTCGGTGGGTTCGCGTGATCCGGGGCCCGCTGGCGGGGCTCAGCGGAATCCTGGTGAGGAGGAAGGGCAAGCACCGTCTGGTGGTCTCCATCGACATCCTGCAGCAGTCGGTTGCTGTCGAGATTGATGCCGACTGCGCTGTTCCCCTCGACTGGTGAAAGGGCTAGCAAGCTAGCATGCTGGAAAGCGAGAACGCTGGGATGCTTGCACGCCGGGAATCCGAAATTTGGAGCCTTCTAGCGTTCTAGCATCCTAGCCTCCTAGCGCTGTGGTGGTGCCATGCCGAGATCGTTAGTGACGGGAGGGGCAGGGTTTCTCGGATCTCACCTGTGCGACCGATTGCTCGCGGAGGGCCACGAAGTGCTCTGCCTCGACACCCTGCTGACGGGGCGACTCGAGAATATCGGCCACGTGATGGATCACCGGAATTTTACGTTCATTCAAAGTGATATCACCAAGCCGATCGAGGTTGAAGGTCCGCTCGACTACATCCTTCACTTTGCGAGTCCTGCAAGTCCCAAAGACTACGAGAGGCATCCTATCCACACGCTCAAGGTCGGGGCACTCGGCACCTATCACGCCCTGGGGTTGGCGAAGGCGAAGGGCGCGACGATGCTGCTTGCATCCTCCTCCGAGGTGTATGGAGATCCCGAGGTGAATCCCCAGCCGGAGTCCTACTGGGGGCGGGTCAATCCGGTCGGGCCGCGAAGCGTCTATGACGAGGCAAAGCGGTACGCCGAGGCCATCACCATGGCCTATCACCATGCCCACCATCTCGAAGTCCGGATCGCGCGGATCTTCAACACCTACGGCCCCCGGATGCGGCTCCACGACGGGCGCGCGCTGCCGAGCTTCATCGCTCAATCACTGGCCGGTGAACCGCTGACCGTCTATGGGGACGGCTTGCAGACGCGATCCTTTTGTTACGTGGACGATCTGATTGAAGGCGTGTACCGCCTGCTGACTTATCAACTCAATAAGCCCAACGAACCCTTGATCTTCAACCTGGGGAATCCGGATGAAGTGACGATCTTGCAGCTCGCCCGGGAGATCATCGATGTGACAGGAAGCCGGAGCCAGATCGTCTTTGAGCCGCTGCCACTGGACGATCCGAAGGTGCGCCGGCCCGATATCACCCGGGCGAAGGAACGCCTCGGTTGGGAGCCGCGGGTATCTCGATTCGAGGGTTTGAAGCAAACGATCGCCTATTTTGAAGCTGCCCTCCTGGGCTCTCGAGGAAATTAGGAATGACCATACTCGTCACAGGGTGTGCCGGGTTCGTTGGTTGGCAAGTGGCCGAAATTCTACTTAGAGAAGGGCAGACAGTGGTCGGAGTAGATGACCTGAACGACGCCTACGATGTCCGGCTCAAGCGCTGGCGGTTGGAGCAGCTCGAATCCCATCCGCACTTTGCCTTTCGCAACCTGGACATCACCGATCGCCCCGCCCTTCATCGCCTTTTCGCTACCGCCCACCAAGCACCAATCACCAATCACCAGTCACGAATCACTGCCGTTATAAACCTCGCGGCGCGTGCCGGCGTGCGGCAGAGCCTCAAGACTCCATCGGTCTATTTCGAGACCAATGTCACCGGCACCCTCAATCTCCTGGAGATGTGTCGGGAATTCGGCGTCCGAAAATTCATCCTGGCCTCGACGTCCAGCATCTACGGCATGGGTGAGCGCCCCTTTCGCGAGGATGCTCCTACGGATCGTCCCCTGTCTCCCTACGCTGCCTCAAAGAAAGCTGCGGAAGTACTCTGTCATGCGTACCACCATCTCTACGGCATTGACATCACGGTGTTTCGCTACTTCACCGTCTACGGCCCCGCCGGTCGGCCCGATATGAGCGTCTTTCGGTTCATCAAGTGGATCGCCGAGGGGGAACCGGTGGTCCTCTACGGCGATGGGTCGCAGGAGCGGGACTTTACCTTCGTGGAGGATATCGCGCGGGGGACGCTCCTGGGACTCCAGTCGGTCGGGTTTGAGATCGTCAACCTGGGGAGCGACCGTCCCGTCAAGCTGACGCAGATCATCAAGACCATCGAGCGCCTGCTGGGGCGAGAAGCGGTGATTGAATTCCGTCCTGGTCATCCGGCGGACGTTCCCGCGACCTGGGCCGATCTCTCCAAGGCTCGGCGGCTTTTGGGATGGTCGCCGCAGACGACCTGGGAGGAGGGGCTTGAGCAGACGGTCAAGTGGTACCTGGAGCATCGTTCCTTGGCAAGCTCCATCCAGGTCGGTGCGGAATGATCGGGTATCAGGTGTTGGGTTTTGGATTTTGGGTTACCAGGAGAATTCATGACAAGCCGAACACCTAACACCCAACACCGAACACCGCTTTCCGTCGAATGCGTAGGGGTGATAGGCCTGGGCTACGTCGGTCTATCGCTGGCAACCGCGTTCGGCCGGGTCTTGCCGACCGTTGGATTCGACATCGATCCTGATCGGATCCATGAGCTTGAATTGGGACACGATCGCACCGCGGAGATCGCGCCCGAAGCCCTCAAAGTCCCGCAGCTCACGCTTTCCAATGATCCCGCGGCACTCCAGAAGGCCGATTTCCTCATTGTGACCGTCCCTACCCCGGTAGACCGCGCTAAACGTCCGGATCTCTCGTACCTCATCGAGGCCAGCCGCCTCGTCGGCCGTCTCCTGAGGGATCGCCACCAACCACCAGCCACTACCCACCACCCACCGATCATTGTTTATGAGTCGACCGTCTATCCCGGCTGCATCGAGGAGGTCTGCATCCCCGTGGTAGAGCAGGAATCGGGACGCAAGGCCGGGGAGGACTTCACGGTGGGCTACTCCCCCGAGCGGATCAATCCCGGCGATCCGGAGCACACCCTGGAGACGATCGTCAAGGTGGTAGCCGGCCAGGATCGTGAGACGGCACAGACGATGGCAGAGGTCTATGGTCGTGTTGTCAAAGCCGGAGTGTACACGGCCCCTGATATCAAGACCGCGGAGGCCGCGAAGGTAATCGAGAATATCCAACGAGATCTCAATATCGCCCTGATGAACGAGCTGGCCATGCTCTTCCACCGCCTGGGGCTCGATACGCGGGAAGTGCTCAAGGCGGCCCAGACCAAGTGGAACTTTTTGCCCTTCAGGCCCGGACTGGTGGGCGGGCATTGCATTCCGGTGGATCCTTACTATCTGACGCACAAGGCCCAGGAAGTGGGCTTTCACCCGGAAGTTATCCTGGCGGGACGACGGATCAACGATTCGATGGGGGTGTACGTAGCCCAGGAAACAATCAAATTGCTCATCGAGGGCGGAAGGAGTGTGCGCGGTGCTTCCGTCCTCGTGTTGGGTGTCACATTTAAGGAGAACGTGCGCGACGTGCGCAACACCCGCGTGGCAGAGCTGGTCCGCGAGCTGGAGACCTACGGGGTCGACGTGGCGGTTTACGACCCCTTGGTGGCTGCGCCCGAGCTCCAAAAGCTGGGAGTGAAATCAGTATCAGACCCCTTCCAACCCCGTGAACCCAATAAACCCAATAAACCCAAGTACGACGCCGTGATCCTCGCCGTTCCCCACCGTGTCTTTTGCGAGAGAGCGCTCAGCGACTACCTGAGCCTGCTCGCAGATGACGGTAGGCCAGTCGTATTCGTGGACGTCAAGGCTGCATTACCCCTGACCCGTGACGAGAAGAAAGGGCGTCAAAGTGTCCTCTACTGGAGCCTGTGAGGGAGGAGGACTGCGGCGGTGAAACGTGCCTTGATTACGGGCATAACCGGCCAGGACGGCTCGTACCTGGCGGAGTTCCTACTGTCGAAGGGCTACGAGGTGTACGGTCTCATCCGTCGAACCAGCACGTTCAATACCGGCCGCATCGATCATCTGTATCAGGACCCGCATGAGTCCGGTGTTAGGCTTTTTCTCCACTACGGCGATCTTTCCAACGCGGAGCAGCTAACGAACCTGATTTATAACATCCGGCCGGACGAAATCTATCATCTGGGTGCCCAGTCCCATGTCAAGGTCAGCTTCGAGATGCCAGAGTTCACGGGAGACGTCAGCGGTCTCGGGACCACCCGCATCCTCGAGGCGGTCCGCCGTAGCGGTATCAAGACGCGTTTTTACCAGGCGTCGAGCAGCGAGATGTTCGGAGGCGCGCCGGCACCCCAGAACGAGCAGACGCCCTTTCAACCCCGGAGCCCGTACGCGGCCGCCAAGGTCTATGCCTACTGGATGGCGTCGAATTATCGGGAGGGCTACGGCCTTTTTGCCTGCAACGGCATCATGTTCAACCACGAGTCGCCGCGCCGGGGCGAGACTTTCGTCTCGCGGAAGATCACACGGGCCGCGGCGTTGATTCGCGCGGGCCGGCAGCAGAAGCTCTTCCTCGGGAATCTGGAGGCCCGTCGCGACTGGGGGTACGCGCCGGAGTACGTCGAGGGCATGTGGCTGATGCTCCAGCAGGACCGCCCTGCCGATCTCGTATTCGGGACCGGAGAAAGCCACTCGGTCCGAGAGTTTGTCGAGGAAGCCTTCGGCTACGTGAACTTGGACTGGCGCCAGCACGTCGAGATCGATCCTCGATACTTCCGGCCGACGGAGGTCTCGTTGCTGCAGGCCGAGGCCTCCGAAGCCAAGCGGCGGCTTGGATGGCAGTCCCGCGTGACCTTCCGGAACCTCGTCAGGATCATGGCCGACGCCGACCTGGAAGCCATGGGGCTTCCTGCGCCAGGAGAGGGTAAGCGCTGCTTGGCCGATGGCCAGTTCGCGTGGCTCAACAGGCCATGATGGAACTTCGCGACAGGCGAGTTGTGGTGACTGGCGGGGCGGGGTTCCTGGGGCGCTGCGTGGTTCGAGCCCTGCAGGGGCACGGGTGCAAGGAGAT
>JBOHQS010000119.1:0-6904 GCA_050732295.1 Methylomirabilales bacterium (SeqCode) | reverse complement strand
GGCCCGGGTCCCGACTGGGAGCGGGAGCTTCGACGGGAATTTTCGAGCTCCTGGTCTGACATTCTCATCTGCGTAGAGGGCCTGTGTCAGTTCTCCGAAGTGATCTGGGCGCGGATGGAGACGCCGCTCTGGACCATGGCGCGCTGGAGTGGCAGCCGCCTCGACGGCAAACGTGAACTCCGGACCTTTCTCCGTAAGCGCGGGATCACCCCCCCTTTTTGTGACATGGCCGAGGCGGTGGCCGCGGCCTGCTTCGGTGTGGACCCGTCACAGGCCACCGTAGCCATGGGCGCCATGGCCTTTGGTCACGCCCGGAAAGGTTTCTTCGCTCCCCGGGGTGGAAGCAAGGCGTTCATCGAGCGCCCCATCCGTCGCTTCCAAGCCCTAGGGGGAGAGATCCGGGGTGGGGTGGTGCGTGAAATCACGGTCAGATGGAATACAATCCGTGAGGTCGTGACGGCGGATGGGGACGTGGTGTCTTCTCGATATGTGGTATGGGAACCCGATCCGGGTTCACAGGATCGGGTCCTGCATCTTCTCGTGGACGAGGCGTTGATCCCGGGGGAGATGGGGAGGAATGTCCTCCTGGTCGAGGCCGAGCGGTCGGGTGAAGCTCCGCCGGGTCTCCTACATCTTGCCTTGGGAGTCGTTGGGGATGCCGATGAGCGGTCGTCCCGAAAACGAGCGGTGGCGATCCGCGTTCTCCGGACCCCGCGTCGAGATCCGGTGAGCCTCCTCGACGAGGCCTTCCCGGGCTGGGCGGGGGCCCAGACCTGCCCGGTTCCACCCAGGCAAGCGCGGCTGGAGTTTCCCCTCGCTTCACGCTGGCTCCGACCGCGAAATCTCGCCGTCATTTCGACCGAGAGCCCACTAGGACGTGGACTCTCGGCTGCGGCCTGGAACGGCCATCGCATCGCCACCCGCCTGCTCCGCCGCGCTTGACGTCCCTGCTCCTCGTCACGTCTCTCTCGAGTTCTTTGTCGACCTGTCAACCCCTCGCTCGGGCCCACTGCGTGCCGGGAGCCCAGTGGCGCATCCCGCCAGAGCAAGCACCGCAAGTGCGAGAGACACCTTGGTCATACGCCTCATCACCCGTTTCTCCGGCGGCCCAGGTGGCCCCGGGAATCACGCCGCGGCATGATCACCTGTTCCGATGGTGGCCGAGCACGCCCGTTCATCGATTCCTAACGAATGACGCTTGAGCGGCCGACACGCACCGGCCGACGGACGAGGACTAGGACGCTCACACCCCGGTCTGCTCCGAGCGCGGGTTAGGCGGCCTAGAACCAGGTAGAGGGAACACAAGCCTACCAACGCCAGCTGCCGTCTGGCCGCCAGCGGGACGGGAGTGGACCCAGGAGCCCGACCTTTTCTAGGAGCGTTCCGCCGAGTGACCTTCCATCCTGGCTGAACCCGCCTCCGGAATCGTAATCATTGGAGAGATTGGCACAGTCCTGAGCTGGCCACATCCGACGGGGCCGGGAGGAGTTCGTCTCGGCAGCCCATCGGCGCCGGATCTCCGCCTCCGTTGTTCTAAGCAAGCCCCTTTCGTCTAAGCCGAGTGCTTCTACGCAGGGCGGAGAATAGTACTGACTCGATCGCTCGTCTAGGTACATGATCGCGTGAAGAGGAACTCCGATGGAGGTTCCAATTCCGAAGCTTGCCCAGATTACGATGCCGACAAGAACGGCTATGGGAATGACGGCATTCTTAACGCGGTCCATCGTTCGCGTCACTCGCATATCGAAAAATAGATCTGTCCCGACTCTGTTCCCAGTGTCTGACCCCCACGACTCCCCGGGGCTTGAAATTCACCTCTCAGGCCCTCACGTTCGCAGCTGGTAGAGCATCCGTTTCACCAGGAATAATGAAGCCGGGCGGCAGCTGTGCGAACGGATTTTTAACAACTTGTAGGTGTATCCGTCTGTTTACGAACGGCCCCGACTGTTCCATAGTCTCTTGAAAAATAGGTCTGGTCGACAACACAACAGCGCCGATCCTGGTGTTTATGGTCGGTGTAAAGCATCTGTTCAGTACCTCGGCTATAAGTCCAAGATACGCCTCAACTCCGTCGTGCTGATGTACATGACTCACGTCCAAATCCATGTAAAGAATGCCGGGCATGTCGATTTGCTTCCGTTGCCGCTTCCCTCCGAACGTATTCAGTACACTGCTCAACCTATAGGAATCAATAAAGTTTAGGTCGATTCTGTTCTTGTTTGTTAGGACCTTCCGCCCTTCCCTATCTATGGCTACGGTTCCAAACACAAATATCGGATCCGGCCCGCGGTCAGCGGGGACCGGTAGCCCCTCCTCGATCGGCGTGGGCGGCAGGTTTAACCTGCGCACCGATAATGCGCAGCCAACTTTTTTGTCTATCCAAATTCCTTCCTTACCAGCGGAAATGAACTGTTTTGTTTCATGGATAACGACTGGAATCCATTGCTCCTGGAAGTCTCCTAAACCGACAACATTGACGTGATGACTTGCGCCTAGCTGCCCCATTTCGATGGACATCTGTTTCCACAATTTTTCCCACACCGACTTATCCAGAGGGTCTCGGAGCTTATAGCTTTCCTTGCGGACACACTCTGCGAGAATCTCGCGTTCATTAAAAAGCATCTTAAGATCTGGGGTTCTTTCTCCATGCATGATTGATCGAGAAACAAATTCAGTGGCGTAACCAGCTTTTACACAAAGTGAGGCAACATAAATTTCGTATTCGACCTTCGAATAGTCCTTTTCAATTCTTAGTCTCGGGCGAATCGCAACGTTGTACTGCGGGAGGACTCGTACTAATTGGAGCTGAAGGCCCAAATCCGTAATACGGATTAATGCGCGGCTCGCCTCAAGTTTTCCGGTCTTTTCGGCCTTTTCGAAGGCGTCGATCACCAACTTCCAATCGGCTGGAATCGGATGCCACCCCGGGCTGTTTGGCGCTTTGGAAGCCATCGACCTTTTTTTTAGCCATCGTAGTCCAAATTCCTCTTCTACAACTTGGAGCCCAACGCAATAATCCTCGAAGGTTGCCCTTTGATTCATAGTGGCGACTATTACCTCAGGGACGGCCTTATGGCACAACGAGCTTGCCCAGAACAGGATCGCACCACGCGCGGGCCGGCGCGTGCAGCCGCTTGTTCGGCGTCATGCTACTGCCGCGACCGTTGCTCGCACAAGGCTAGGACTTCACGGATGAGGTCAGCAGTCTCTTGAATCTCCCTCCCTGTAATCCGAAGAGCGATTGTATCCGTGCGAACGGCCTTTGCCGAGATCCCGGCATCAGCCAGGCGGGTGACAATTGCATCACGATCATCGCCCCAGGTCTTCACGTCGACAAGGCAATGTGACGCAGTCTTTCGGGGGTGAAACCAGCAGAAATTGAATCCGGACGTTCCAAGGGCGATGTGAAACTTATTGTACGTAATCCGCGGCGGCCCATCGCTAACCGGGACCAGCCCCACAATCTGATCCACAATCGCCATTGACTGAGCATTGGCGCGCTTCTCCCAGTAGCCGCGGTCGGCTTGCTCGGCACCCACATCAGCGTCCTCGTCAGCTTCCTCGTATACGTCGAGTACTTTGGTAAAGTGCAGGACTACGTTATCGCCGAAGCGAAAGGCATTGAGCTGAAGTGCGATGATGGGTACCGCTCGATTGATCAAGCGTATCACGTTGAAGAAGCGACTTGTGATCTCCTCCGCCACTATGACCGCACGATGATCGAACGTGGGGTAGCGCTGTCTCTCGATGTCCCAGTATTCAATCGTGCGAATGATATGGCTCTCGTTCAGCGCGCCGAGCATGATTTCGATCTCGTATCTGGTCTCACCGTCGGGATCGTGCATGAGAAAGTCAATCCGTCCTCCGGAGGACTGCTTCTTTTCCCGACGAATGATATTGAGGTCGCCAAGGCCGAGGAGGGAAGGGTCTTCAACGATCCGGTCCTGGAGCCACCTCTCGTCGAGCCCCAGTGCCCTGAGCTTCGTTGGGGTGGTTTTACGCAGCTCCAATGTCATTGCACCTCTCCCTGGAATAATGAGGCCGAACTAATAAGTATACTGCTTGAGTTTCTGCAGTATATCAGGGAAACCATTTCCCTCTGAATACACCACATTCCGGCCCAATATCCGTCACTTAACCAAGACTTTGTGAAGCCTTTTTCCCCGCCAAACACTGCGAATCTTGCAGGATATCCAGATAACAGTCCGCAGTATATCACGGCTATTAAATCACTCCCAAAAGTCAGAGGCGATCGGCCGGGCTGCATACCCCATGCCCGCCTTTGTTCAAAACATGGGTGTACATCATGGTCGTACCCGCGGGCCTCTGCGGAGTTAACCATGTTTCTGAGCGTTTTGGCGCGAGGCGGTGGCGACCTTGACAGCCCCTGCGTGCCATGATAGCTTTGCCTCGCTCTCTTTGAGGAAACCTGCCGAGAACAATATCAGAGAACATGGGCACTCGAATGCGAGTGCCCTTCGTCCGAACCTCAGCGGCCCGAACGGACCAGGGAGGAGTGAATGACGAGTGCGGGACGGCCTAAATCCTCCCTCACGGGGCATCGGATCGAGTTCAAGAATGGCCGGCTTCACGTGCCCGATGACCCCATCATTCCCTTCATCGAGGGGGACGGGACCGGCCCCGACATCTGGGCGGCGAGTGTGCGTGTCTTGGACGCGGCCGTGGCCAAGGCCTTCGGGGGCCGCACGCGCATAGTCTGGACCGAAATCGTCGCCGGCGATAAGGCCCACAAACAGACCGGAGAGTGGCTCCCTGAGGCGACGATCAAAGCCATCGAGGACCACATCGTGGCGATCAAGGGCCCCCTCACGACCCCGGTGGGGGGCGGCATCCGGAGCCTGAACGTCACGATGCGGCAACGCCTCGACCTCTTCGCCTGTGTCCGTCCGGTCCGCTATTTCAAGGGCACCCCGAGTCCCGTGAAACACCCCGAGAAGATGGACATGGTCATCTTCCGCGAGAACACGGAGGATGTGTATGCCGGGATCGAGTGGCAGCAGGGCACCGCGGAAGCCCAGAAGGTCATCGCCTTCCTCGCCAAAGAGATGAAGGCCAAGATCCGGCCCGATTCCGGCATCGGGATCAAGCCGATCAGTGTCACCGGCACCAAGCGGCTCGTCCGGATGGCGATTCAGTATGCCCTGGCCCGCAAGCGGAAGAGCGTCACGTTGGTCCACAAGGGCAACATCATGAAGTACACCGAGGGGGCGTTTCGGGACTGGGGCTACGAACTCGCCCGGGAGGAGTTTGCGCACGTCACCGTCTCTGAGGACGAGCTGTGGAGCAAGTACAAGGGTCAGGCCCCGGAGGGCGTGGTGGTGATCAAAGACCGAATCGCCGACAGCATGTTCCAGCAGATCCTCACCCGGAGCGATGAGTATGACATCCTCGCGACCCCCAACCTGAACGGGGATTACCTCTCGGACGCCACCGCGGCGCAGGTGGGGGGGCTCGGGATCGCGCCGGGGGCCAACATCGGCATCCCGACCGCGCTCTTTGAGGCGACCCACGGCACCGCCCCGAAGTACGCGGGCCAGGACAAGGTGAACCCCGGCGCGGTCATCCTCGCCGGGGCCATGATGCTCGAGCACCTGGGCTGGCAGCCGGCGGCCGACCGCATCTACCATGGGCTCGAGAAGTCCATCGAGCAGAAGCGGGTGACCTACGACTTCGCCCGCCTTATGCAGGGGGCCACCGAGCTGAAGTGCTCCCAGTTCGCAGATGCCATCATCGAGAATATGGGCTGACGACCGATGACCGGCGACCGATGACGGCGAAAAACTAAGTGCGGATTCAGACGGTCATCGGACAACGGACTTCGGCGAGCCCTTCGACGTGCTCAGGGCGGTGAGCCCGGTCGAACCGCTCAGTCGAGTCGTGATCGGTCATCGAGCGGAGGGGAAGATGCGGCCAAAGGTGACTGTGGTAGGGGCGGGGAACGTCGGGGCCTCAGTGGCGCAGTACACCGTTGAGCGGGAACTGGCGGATGTGGTCCTCGTGGATATCGTCGCGGGGCTCCCTCAGGGCAAGGCCCTCGATCTGTTACAGACCGGGCCGATTCACCGGTACGACTCTCGCCTGAGTGGAAGCAACGATTATGCGCCGACCGCGAACTCGGATATCGTCGTCATCACCGCCGGCCTCGCGCGTAAGCCGGGGATGACCCGGGATGATCTCCTTTTCAAGAATGCAGAGATCGTGGGGGCGGTGGTGGATCAGGTGGCCCCACGCTCGCCGAAGGCGATCCTCCTCGTCGTCTCCAATCCACTGGATGCCATGACCTATCTGACCTGGAAGCGGAGTGGCTTCCCGAAGGAACGGGTCGTCGGGATGGCGGGGATCCTCGACTCCGCGCGCTTCCGGACCTTCATTGCCATGGAGCTCGAGGTCTCTGTGGAGAATGTGTCTGCCTTTGTCCTCGGCGGGCATGGGGATACCATGGTTCCACTGCCCCGCTACTCGACGGTCGCAGGGATCCCGATCACCGAGCTGCTCTCCAAGGAGCGAATCGATGCCATCGTCCAGCGGACACGCGACGGGGGCGCAGAGATCGTCAACCTTTTGAAGAGCGGGGGGGCCTACTATGCCCCCGGGGCGGCAGTGGCGGAGATGATCGAGGCCATTCTCAAGGATAAGAAAAAGATCCTCCCCTGCGCCGCGCTCTTGAACGGGGAGTACGGGCTGAAGGGACTCTTTGTCGGGGTACCGGTCAAGCTCGGCCGGACGGGGGTGGAGCAGGTGATCGAAATCACCCTCACCCCCGAGGAGCAGACGGCCCTTGACAAATCGGCCGCCGCCGTTCGCGAGTTAGTGGAGAAATTGAAACTGTAGAGAGACTCTGGACGGCCGGCGAGGAGGCGTATGGCGCTGGTACATGATGTGC
>JBOHQS010000118.1:0-6985 GCA_050732295.1 Methylomirabilales bacterium (SeqCode) | reverse complement strand
TCTCCATGCTGGAGGAGGAGCGAATCCGCATCGCCCGCGAGACCCACGACGAGCTCGGGCAGGCCCTGACCGCCCTCAAGATCGCCTTGGCCTGGATCCGCCAGCGCCTGCCGGCGGATCAGAAGCCCGTGCACGACAAGGCCGACCAGATGGCCCACCTCATCGACACGACGGTCCAGGCCATCCGCAGGATCGCGACCGAACTCAGGCCTCGCGTCTTGGATGACCTGGGTCTCGTCGCCGCGCTGGAGTGGCACGTGCGCGAGTTCCAAGACCGCACGGGTGTCGCGTGCGTGTTCACGAGCAGCCCCGAGGACATCGTGGTGGACCCCGCGCGGGCCACGACGCTCTTTCGCATCTGCCAGGAAGCCCTGACGAATGTGGCACGGCACGCCAACGCCACGCGAATCGACCTCAGCCTGACACAGGTGGAGGCGGCTCTGAGCCTGGAGGTCCGAGATGACGGGCGAGGCATCCCGGAGGAGGCCGTGGCCGATTCAAAATCGCTGGGGTTGATGGGCATGCGAGAACGGGTCCTGCCGTGGGGAGGAGACGTCCGCATCCGCGGGATCCAGGGCAGAGGGACCGTCGTCAGCGTCCACATCCCCCTCGGAAAAAAGGAGGCAGGTCTGTCCGGAACCCCCCCATGATCAAGATTCTAGTCATCGACGACCATGCGATCGTGCGCCAGGGACTGAAGCAGATCCTGGCGGAGACCCCCGACCTGGTCGTGACCGGGGAGGCGAGTAGTGGGGTGGAAGCCCTGCAGAAGATCCGAACGGGACAGTGGGATGTGGTTGTGCTCGACATCTCGCTGCCGGATCCCAGCGGCCTGATCGTCCTTCAGCAGATCAAGAACGAGTACCCCGAGCTTCCTGTCCTCGTGCTCACCATGCATGCGGAGGATCAGTATGCCGTACGGGTCTTGAAGGCAGGGGCCGCCGGCTTTCTCACCAAGGAGAGCGCCCCGGATCAACTGGTCAGCGCTATCAAGCGGGTGGCCAGCGGAGGCCGGTATATCAGTCCCACTCTGGCGGAGAAACTCGTCTCCGACCTGGGGAGCGACATCAGGAAGCCCCGCCACGAGGTGCTGTCCGACCGCGAGTTCCAGGTCCTGTGTATGATCGCGGCTGGCAAGACGCTCACCAAGATCGCCGAGGAGCTGGGGGTGAGCGTCAAGACCGTGAGCACCCACCGCACCCGGTTGCTCAAAAAGATGCGGCTCAAGAATAACGCGGAAATCGTCCACTACGCCATCCGGAACGGGTTGGTCCGCTGAATCCCTGAGATCCATCGCTCTTCGCTCCCCTCGTTCTCCCCTCACGCCTCCCTTCACTCCTCCAGAGATCATTCATGGTTCTATCGTGCTGCGTGTAGG
Organism: Methylomirabilales bacterium (SeqCode); assembly: GCA_050732295.1. Lineage (GTDB taxonomy): Bacteria > Methylomirabilota > Methylomirabilia > Methylomirabilales > CSP1-5 > CSP1-5. The sequence continues at coordinate 5,607 of JBOHQS010000118.1, read as the reverse complement.
AATATCAGTACCTTGCGGCGAGAAGAATTCAGACGCTAACCTAGTCAAGAGGGCACGGATTTTGCAAACTTACATCCACTACCCCACCCAACGCCGTCGAAAGAGGTCCCTGGGACGACCTCGGTGGGGAAACCATGGCGAAACGCCCGATCCTGGCCCCGATCCTCACCCGCGGGGGGTTCAGGCCCTTTCCGCCCATGACGGGCCGTCAGCGGGTGCTTGTGGACTTCCCTATTCGGTTGCTGTCAATCTCGCGATGAGGAGCGGAGGAGGTCAGAGGAGGAGAAATGGCCAAGATCCTCGTGGTTGATGACGATACCGAATTCAGTCGGATGGTCCGGGAAATCCTCGAAGGGGAAGGATACCACGTCACGACGGTCCATACCGGCCAGGACGGGGTCCGCGCCTTCACCCGCGAGCCGTTCGACCTGGTCGTGCAAGATGTAAACCTTCCCGGGGGGGTGTCAGGCTACGGGGCGTGCCAGACCTACAAGTCGATCCGCAACACCGTAGCGGTCATCATGATGTCCGGGGAGTTTCACAGCGACCAGGACATAGCCGTTGGTCGTCGGTTAGGGGCCGACGGCTTTCTTCGAAAGCCCTTTCCCCGGGAACGGCTCCTCGAGGAAGTGGTCCAGGGACTCGAGGAGCGCGCGAAGACACGCGGCGAGCTGCCGATATTTACCTGCCGCGGGTGCAAGGCCCTCTTCCCGGTTGGGGACTCACTCCCGCAGGAGGGGAAGGTCCGCCTGGCCTGTCCAAACTGCGGCCAGTTTGCCGAGGTCACCAGGAAGAACCTCGTGTGGGAGAAACCCGATGAGCGCAAGGGACCCCAGGGACCCGAGGCCCGTCGGGTCCTGGTCGTCGAGGACAATGCACACTACCGGCAGTTCCTGGCCTCTCTCTTGAAGCGCGCGGGACATGTGGTCCTCGAGGCCAAGAGCGGACGGGAGGGTCTCGAGTTCTCCGAGAAGTGGCAGCCCCACCTCGTCATTGCCGACATCATGCTTCCCGACGTCGATGGTCTCACCATGGCGACACGGATCAAGGCAGATCCCAAGACGGCCAGGATTCCGATCATGCTCCTGAGCACCTTTAAAGCGGCTGGATATGCAGAGCAGGCAAGGGGGATCGGGGCGGCCTACATGTCGACACCGATCGAGACAGCGGCGTTCTTGGAGAGCACCAGGAGAATGCTTCAGGGGTAAAGTCCAACTCGGCGCAGACGGAGATGCAGATGGCCAACCCAACGGGGATCCGAACGTTTCACAGGGGTATTGCCGGACCCGGGGGATAACGCGAAGCAAGGGGGGCCATGCGGACACGCCCGATCCTGATCATCGATGACGATCACGCGCTGTGCGAGCTGGTCGCTTCGACCCTCAGCCGCACCGGGTTCAAAGTCCTGGCGGCTTTCGATGGCCCGACCGGGATCGAGACGGCCCGGGATGCGCACCCCGCCGTCATCCTCTTGGATATGATGATGCCTGGCCTCGATGGTGTTGGTACCTGCGAGCGGTTGAAACAGGATCCGGTCCTCGGGGATATCCCCGTGGTCGGTATGACGGCCTCCGCGGATCTGACGTACGCCGAAAGGGTCTTTCGTGCCGGGGCCGAGTTCTTCTTGCCGAAGCCCTTTCGGGCCGAGAGCCTGCTCCGTGTGGTGAGACTGGCCACAGAGACGGCCGAGCGGCAGTCCCGGGCCCCTCGCCGCGAACGTCGGGTTCGGCTCGCAGCCGAGATCCTCGTCCGGTGCCTCGTCCGTGAGGAGCCGCATCCCGCCCGCGAGATTGTCGGCCGCACGGGTAACATCAGCCTGACCGGTCTGTTGCTGCTTCTGCCCGAAATCCTCGCGCGCGGCAGCGCCATCCACCTCCAGTTCCAGTTCCAAGAAGCATCGCTTTCCGCGGAGGCCCGGGTGATCTGGCACGATCCCCAGCCGGTTTCCGACAACCGATTCCGCCATGGTATCCACCTCACGCGCTTTGCGCACGACATCGATCTCGTCCAGTATCGACGCTTCCTCAACCACCTCGCGGCGAGCCATGCTCCGGGACCTCACCCATGAAGGCCTCCACGCCCACTCCATCGTCATTATCCGAGACACCCGAGAGAGTGCTGTCGCATAGTTGGCCAGGGAAGGCACTCTTATCGTGACCCTGCCCACCGCGGGCTCGGCACCAGCTCAAGGCCAGCCCCAAATCCACCAAAGCGGAACCAGCGCCCTACCCGCTGCCTGAAGCGCTTCGAACGCGTCTCCTTTGCCTGCCAGGAATAGCACCAAGAGATACCCCTCCCCGGAGTGGCTTGGGAAAGGGCCGGCTTCTATAATAGAATGCAGGGCACGGCCCGTGATGGTAGACCTTGTCCGGCAGCGTGTGAGGTAGGTGCGATGGAGCGGCTTGGCCGCCAAGCAAGGAGAGAGGCAGTGTCCATATCCCACCGGGAACGGGCGGCCAAGATCCGAACCGTCCTCGCAACGACCCTGGTCCTCAACTGGTTGGTGGCTGCCCTCAAGCTCGGATACGGGTCGTGGTCCGAGACCCTCAGCATGGTGGCGGACGGCTTCCACTCTCTGCTCGACGGCTCTGCCAACATCATCGGTCTCATCACGATAACCGTCGCGGTCCTCCCGGCGGATCGCTCCCATCCGTACGGCCATCGAAAATTCGAAAGTTTTGCCGCCCTGGGCATCTCCTTTCTCCTCCTCTTGGCCGCGCTCGAGATCGGCCAGGGGTCGTTCAGCCGATGGCGGACGGGGACGTCACCCCACGTCACCCTCACGAGCTTCGCGGTCATGGTGATCACCATGGGGGTGAATGTCTTCGTGGGCTGGTATGAGACCCGCGTCGGCCAGCGCCTCCAGAGTGAGATCCTGGTTGCCGATGCCCTGCACACGCGGAGCGACCTCTACGCTTCTGTAGCCGTGGTCGCCTCCCTCATCGCTGCCAAGGCCGGATACCCCGGCCTCGATCTGGCCGCAGCCGTCTTCATCGTCGTCCTGATCGCGCGGAGCGGCATCCGGATTATCGGCCAGAGCCTCTACGTCCTGGCCGACGCCTCGCGTCTGCACCCACCCGCCGTGGAGAAGGCCGCCCTCGAAGTCGATGGGGTCCGTGAGTGCCACGCCGTCCGCAGCCGCGGATTCCCCGACGCCATCTACATGGACCTACATATCCTGGTCGACCCCCAGCTCACGGTGGCCAAAGCTCATGAGATCGCCCACCGGGTCGAGGCCTCGCTCAAGGAGCGGTTCCCGGAGCTTGCGGACATGGTGGTCCATGTGGAACCCGACACCGCCGAGGAACGTCACCGGCCGGGAGAAGGCGGTGCCCCGGGCAAGCCAGCATCATGACGGTGGGAGCGGTGTTGGAGTGGGCGGTCCGTACTTGCCGTATGTTGCATCGATCGTGGTCCGGATCTCTCGGAGCGATTTGCCTTCGGCCTCAAGACGCATCACGTCCCGCGTGATGTTCAGGCAGATGTCTCACGTCGCCGCGTGGCTGGTAAACTCGATCCGACCGTCGACGTAGCGTTCCTGCACGTAGCAATCTCCGTTATGGCGGTGGCCGATGTTTCCGCACCCGCAGTAGCACGGGATATACTGAAGCATCTCGGGATGCGCCGCCGCATACCGGTACGTTTCCTCGACCTTCGGGTTTCCCCTGGCGAAGGAGGGAAGTTGGTCCGAAGCCAGGGTTTCATACCGGTCGCCCGGGGCCCGACTGTGGGTGCCCCCGGTGGAAATTCCTTCGTCGCTCCAGGTCATGAAGGCGGCACCTGCTCCAGCAGCCACGAGCACCACCAGACTGATGACCAACCACCGATAGCGGCTTTGTCCAACCTTAACGCGCTTTGCTTTTCCCATGCTCTGCCCCTTTAAGTTCACATCATACACATGTCTCGCATCATCGGCATCCGACGCATCATCCCGCCGCCCCTGCCCCCATGCATGCGCAGGACCATCTGCCCCGCCCCTTCCTCACGCCGCTGTCGCTCCGACAGGACTCCAGTATTCAGCGAGGCAACGTAAAAGGAAAGAGCCCAGAGTTCGTCATCGCTGAGGGCGCCCTCGTAGGAGGGCATTGGCGTGCCATCGAGACCCGTGACGACGGTCCGGTAAATCGCTTCAGGAGTCGACCCTCGCTTGAGGGGCCGCGTCAGGTCCGTAGGCTGGATCGGATACCCCCAGCTATCCTTCATGCCTTCGGCAGAGGGGCCATCACCGCGTCCCTCCGCAGCGTGGCACTTGAAACATTCGGCTGTGGTATACACCTCTCGGCCTTTGCTAACCAACTCGGGTGTTCGTGGGGGCGGCTCGGAAATTGGGACAGGCGTCTGGGGCTTCTCCGTCCGAAACCGCTCGGAAAGGGTCTTAACGTATTCAATTACGGCACGCCGTTCCCCCTCCGGCAGATCATCTTGCGCAACCATCCCCGTGCCCCGTAGTCCCCGGGAGATTGTTCGGAAGAGATCTTCATCGGTAGGGAGAGAGCCCGTCGGCGTGGAGCGAAACTTAAAGATTCCGGCCCGAAAGTCCCTCGGCTTCGTCCGAACCATCATTCCGGCCATTCCCCGCCCATCGCCTAATGCCCCATGACAGATCGCGCAGCTCTGCTCAAAGACCAGCCGACCCGTTTCAAGCCTTCCGGGATCCGACCAGCCCTGACCCGGATCATCGCGTGTGGTCGGGGCGGCACTTGCCAGAAGAGCAATCCATATCACGAGCGTCGCCACCAGTCCTCGCATCGTCATTTTTCTCCCCGGAGCAAGACCCGGACATCGCGACGCAGGCGCTGGAGGGCCCCCTCGTCGGCGCTCTCATAGTAGCCGCGGATTCGCGCCTGGCGGTCCACCAGCACAAACCGGGAGCTATGGATAAACTGCTTTCCCGTCTCCTCATGATGCGCCAATACAGGAAGGGGCCCGAAAAGCTGACTCTTCACCCCCTCCGCCGGATCAACCACGCTGAGCCGAAAGCCGTCTAGGGCGAGGCGGTAGATCGCGCTCTTCTCGCCAGTCAGAAACAACCATCGCGTGGGATCAGCGCCGTAACGCTTTGCGTACTGGGAGAGGACCAAGACAGTGTCCCGTTCCGGGTCAACGGTGATCGAAACCAGTCGAAAATCAATTTCCGCTCCGAAGTCCGCCTGAAGTCGAGCCATCTCGGCACTCTGCAATGGACAAGTGTCAAGGCAGTGGGTGAACATGAAGTTGGTGATCCAGAGCTTTCCCAGCAGATCCTCTCGAGTAACCTTTCGTCCGCTTCGCTCGATCAAAGAGAAGTCGGGCACACTCCCGAAAACGTCCAACGCCTCACCTGGCCGCTTTCCGCTCAACCAGGATCGGATCGCTGGGCCTTGCCAGAACCAGAGGACACCCACCGCCCCCATGAGCACGAGGAGGAGAAGCCCCCGCAAAAGTACGACGAGCATTGGTCGCTCGATGAGGCGCCCGTCTTTCATCATAGGTTTCTGGCGGTCCTCGACCTCGCTACCTCAAAATCGCCTCGAGCAGCCTCCGGGATTCTGGGTCGGTCCAGTCGCGGTAACCCACCTCCCGGTGTCGGACAATCCCCTGCTTATCGATGAGGAAGCTCGCGGGAAT
>JBOHQS010000117.1:0-7055 GCA_050732295.1 Methylomirabilales bacterium (SeqCode) | reverse complement strand
GGTGGCTCTCCCGGTCTTCAAAACCGGAGGGCCTGCCAAAAGCGGGCCGGTGGGTTCGATTCCCACACGCCTCCGCCAGCTCTCCTCATTCGCCTTGTAGCGCTAAAGGGTCACGTTGACAAGGGGTGTCTAACGCAAGCCGCGCACCAACCCCTCAGTGGCAGGATGCCTCGTGCTGCGTCGGGAGCGAAAGGTGCTTCGGAGAGGGTGCGGTGCCGCAGGCGAGGTGGCAGCTTAGCCACGCTCATCTTTCACCATAGACTGGATATATCTTCCGATCATCTGGCGCGTCGCTTCAGACAGCTCGAGAAACTCTAGTCCGGTACGGTAAATCAGTTCGCGCTCCCCAGTGGGCAGCACGTGTGACCCGTGGACCACCGACCGGGCCACGCGGCACTTGACCCGCAGTCGCTTCCCGAACAGGTCGAGGTCTAAGGAGGAGAGGGTGCCCGGGCGGACCACATGGGCATGTTCGATCAGCGAACCCCCTATACTGAGGTTCAGGACCACTGCATCATAGATGGCCGTGACCCGGCCCTTGGCCTTTCCCCCCACGAAGAACCGGGCGAACTGTCGCCGCGTCGCCGACTCCTGGTCTCGGAGCTCGGCCTCTTGCTCCGGGGTGAGCGTCTCAATCTCGGGGGATGCCTCTGCCGCCGCCTGGGCCTCGATTTCGCGGGGTGCCTGGGCGACGAACTGCACAATGGTCTCCTCGGGGGCCTCGGGGGGGAGTTGGACTTCGACCCCCTCCGGCTCGTGAGCGGCCGATTGCGGCTCACCCTCGTCTGACGCCTCGGCGATGAGTGGGGCTTCGACCCCCACCTCGGGTGCCTCTGCCGGTGGCTCTGTCCGGACCTCGTCCAGCAGCACTGGGTGGGCCGATTCCGCCTCGACCCCCGGTGGCGCCTCCGCGGACGCTTGCGGCTGCACTTCTTCAGGAGCGGACTCGCCGCTAAACCACCTCTTAAGGCGTTTCCTTCGTCTTACCACCAGAGCTCCTTACCCTGTTCAGTGCCTCCCATGCCGTCCCGACGCGTCGGGTGCTGTCTAACCCTCGGTGGCCCCGTAGGAGCGGATGAGCGCCCCCAGGGATTGCTCGGCCCCCGGGGACAGATGACAAAACTGCAGCCCGGTCTGATAGTACAGGGCACCGCCTCCCCCCCTGCGGCTCACACAGCTGTGCACGACGCGGCACTCGACGGCCATGCGCTGATCGTCGATCTCTAGCTGGAGGAAGCAGGGGCTTCCAAGGGGGAGCATGCCCTGATGCTCGACGAGCGCCCCCTCCAGACTGAGATCGAGCACCTCGGCCTCCTGGAGCGCTGTGATCGCCGCAGTGACCCCGGAAACGCGAAAGCGCGGAGGCTTCCGCTTCTGGAGGTTCGCGCGCAGAGTTCGCTTCCGATGTGCCTTTGTGATGACCCTCATCGCTGACCCCTTCTCACCTCAACTCACGGACTCGCCTGACCTCGGAGTATCGACCATCTGTGCAATTATGCTGCCACCTGCGCCACTACCGTGGACCCCTCATGTTCGGATGCTTGTGGTGACGGAGATCCGGACGCGATCGCCCCGTCGGATCAGTTCCGCGTATCCCGTAGATTCTCGTCCATCTCGACGGCGAGGTTGAGGAGCAGGGTCTCCAGGTCTGTCTGAATGGTGTTCGGACGCTGTGATGCGTCTCCAGCCGCGACGGGAACGAAGGAGAAGGACCCGCCTCGCTCGCGATGGGACGCCACCACAAGCGCGTTAAACGCTCCCTCTCCTGTCTTTCCCGCGAACTCAGCGTGCACGACCCGACCCGAGTCAAACAAGATCGCCCCCTTGCCGGCCTTTAAGGAGAGGACGAGCCGCCCTGTTTTTCTCCCGATGGAGACGGCCTGGGTCACCTCTGTCAGATCCATGACGGCCAAAGACCCCTGCAGCGTCCCGGCCGGGGCCTCCTTGGCGGTCCCCGGGGGAGGGCCGGGGAGATCGAGGAGACCGCGCAGCCGGATATGCGTGTCGATGCGGGTCACGAGGGTGTCAATGGGCGCGTTATCCGGAAGGACTAAGTCCGCCTCGGTCTGGGACCCCATCTGCGAGCCCCGATCGGCCATGAGGATGAACATGATTTCTTGGGTCGCGGGATCGGCGCGAATCATCGAGCATAGCTCGGAGCCATGCATGTCCCCGAACTTGGACCGGCTGATGATCAGGTTGGGGCGGCGCCGCCCCCACTTGAGCATCCCCAGGGCGAACGTACCGCTCGCAGCCACCGAGACCTCGTATCCCGCGGCCTCTAGCGTCTTTTGCATTTGGACGCTGCTATCCGGATCGGCGTCAACGAGCATCACCATTGGCATGGGATATCTCCCCCCCCTTACACCCTCTGGAGGGCAGGTCCGCCTGGGGCGGCAATTGGAGCGATCCCCGTCGGCATCATGCGGCTCAAGAGTAGCACATCCGGATGCTCTTCGGCTACCCTCTCTGCTCTCGAGGGACCGTTCGAACCTCTCGATTTCAAGGCGGTGCATGGAGCGTGCCAGAGGCAATGTGAACCGCGAGGCCGGTGAGGCCCATGCGACGCGGCCCTCCGGGGCGGCATTATCTATATTATAAGCCTCCGGAGGTAGGCGCTCAGATAATCGACTGCCGTCACGATGACATAGATGGCCAGGAGGAGGGTAAGGAGCTGGTGTTCGAGGAAGAGGCTGATCGCGATGTGGATCCGATGGCCCAGGCCACCGGCCCCGACGAGACCCAGCATCGCGGCGGCGCGGATGTTCACCTCCCAGCGATAGAGGGCGTAGGCGAGGAAGTGCGGGAGCGCCTGCGGGAGAATCCCATAGATCAGGATCTGGAAGCGGGTGGCCCCGGTTGCCTGCAGGGCCTCGATGGGGCGTCGGTCCACATTCTCCAACACCTCGCCAAAGAGCTTCCCCAGCACCCCGCCATTGTGGACCCCCAAGGCTAATACCCCCGGGAACGGACCGAGCCCCACCGCGAACACGAAGACCGTCGCCCACACGATGTCCGGGATCGTCCGAAGGAGGTTCAGCAGGCTCTTTGCCCCGAGGTAGAGGGAAACCCGGAGCCCGCGACGGATGCGACCGGCCGCTTCCCGCTCGAACAGGACCCCCGCATACATCAGGTTGGCGCTTGCAAAGAAGACCGTCCCGAAGGCCAGCAGCGTGGCCAGCAGGCTCCCCATGATAGAGATCGCCAGCGTTTCGAGCGCCCCGGAGGCGGTGTCCAGGAGGAACGCGACGCGGAGATCAGGAGGGAAGAGCCTCCCCGCGTAGGAGAGCATAGCCTGCGGCCCGTCGCGGAAGAGGAGGGGGAGGTCGACCTCGGTCCCCCGGGCGCTCCACCAGAGGAGAGTCACCACAGCGGCCGCCATCGCGAAGCGAAGCCAGCGGCGCGGTCGCAGCGGCACGGCGGGGCGCCTATCCGCTATCGAGGACTGTACTCCAGGCATGGAACACCTATCTTGCGTAGACGCGTCGCCGGATGCGGGCGCTCAGCCAGTCAACCGCCCCGACCAGGCCAAACAGAATGACGACCAGGGTGAACATCTGGTGAAAGTCGAACATTCGCATCGAGATCTCGATCTGTTGCCCAAGACCGCCGGCCCCCACCAGACCCATGACGGCCGAGGCCCGGATGGCGCACTCCCACCGGTACAGGGTGTACGAGACGAAGTTCGGATAGGCCTGCGGCAGAAAGCCGTATGCAAGGATCTGCCACCGACTGGCCCCCGTCGCCTGCAGCGCCTCGAGCGGTTGCGGGTCGACCGCCTCCAGGATTTCCGAGTAGACCTTTCCAATCATGCCGCCGTAGGCAATGCCGATCGCCAGCACCCCCGGGAATGGCCCGAGGCCGACGGCTCGGACGAACATGAAGGCCCACACGAACTCGGGGATGCTTCGGAACGCGCTGAGGAGGGCCCGAGAGGCGGCATAGGGAAGAAAGCGCACTATGCGGCGCGATGGTGTGCCGAAGACCTCACGGGCGTGCAGGACACCGCGGTACGCCAGCGTCGCGGTCCCGAGCAGAGCAAGGGGGAATCCGATGGCCACGGCGATGGCCGTGCCAAGGATCGAGATCTGGATCGTTTCCAGTGTCGGCTTGATCAAAAACTGAAGGAACTCCCGGCTCAGATCGGGTGGGAAGGCGCCGGCGAAGAACCGCAGGAAATTCGCCCGCGCCCTGGCATCGAGGAGGGACCCGGGATCTACCTGGGCCAGGCGGGCACTCCCCAGAAGGATGAGGAGGAGCCCCCCGAAGAACAGCCAGTGGAGCGCGCGCTTACCTTCGCGGAAAGAGGGGGCCGTAGCAGATAAGCGGTGAGTCATGGGCGTGATGTATCCCGGCCTCTTCGGCCTCGGACCGGCTGATCCCGGCATACAGCCGGCCCAGCATCTCCTGGTTCATGTCTACGGGCGGGCGGTCGAACTCGACCTTGCCCCCGCGAAACCCGATGACCCGGGGGAAGTACGCCAGGGCCAACTCTACACTGTGTAGGTTCATAACGAGCGTTTTGCCAGAGCTCTGACTGATCTCCACCAAGAGCTTCACGATGGCATGGGCGAGATTCGGGTCCACCGAGGCAACCGGCTCGTCGGCCAGTATAATCTCCGGCCCCTGAACCAGCACGCGGGCAATCGCCACCCGTTGCTGCTGGCCGCCGGACAGCTCATCCGTCCTCGCGTACAGCTTCTCCGGTATGCCGACCTGAGTCAGGGCGCCGTGGGCCGCCTCGAGTTCCTGGGGGTGGAACAGGGACCAGACCGCCCGCCAGCCGGACCAGGCCCCGAGCCGCCCGGCGAGGACATTGTGCACGACCGACAGTCGCGGCACGAGGTTGTGCTGCTGGTAGATCGTCCCGATGCGCCGTCGGGCGGCCCGTAGACCCCGTCCGTGCAACCGGCTCACATCCAGGTCTCCCAGCCAGAGCCTCCCCCCATCCGGGTAGAGCGTCAGATTCAGGAGGCGGAACAACGTGGTCTTCCCCGCGCCTGACGGCCCGATGACCGCCACCTGCTCACCGGGGCTGATCTTCATCGACACGTCGTCCACGGCGACCAGGTCGCCATTGAAAACCTTGCGGAGATTCTCCAGGCGATACACGGCGTAGCGGCTCCTCGCGGATGCCAGGACCTTCTGTGTCCGCCCCTCCGGCGACGGCGGAACTACTTCAGGAGGCCGGCAGTCTGGGCAGCCTCCTGGATTCCTTTCCAGTCCTCGTCCCTGGCCCTGATGTAGCCCTTCGTCCGATGCAGGTCCAAGAGCGTCCGATGCTCCGGGTTATCGTACTTGAGCTTGAGGAAGGCCGATGTGATGCGATCCCTGAGCCTCGCGTCCAGCTCACCCCGGGCCGTCCAGACGTAGTCGACGTAGGGGGGCGTGGTCCAGAAGACCTTCACCTTGTCCGTATCCACCTTCTTGCCCTGGACGAGCTTATCCCAGACCAGAAAGTTCAATGCGCCGGCGTCCACCCTTCCCCCTTCGACCCACAACGCAGTCGCATCATGGGCCCCGCTGAAGGCCGCCTTCTGCGCGAAATCCCGGTCCGGGTCGATCTTGTTTTGGAGGAGAAAGTACCGGGGCATGAGGTGGCCGGAGGTCGAAGAGACACTGCCAAAGGCAAAGGTCTTCCCCTTCAGGTCACTCAATTTGGTGATGCCGGTGTCGGGACGGGTGATGAAGACGCTTTTAAACTCCGCATCCTCTTTCCGCATGACGAGCCGGGTGGCCGTCCCTCCGGTGCGAAGAACCGCCTGGACCGAGGTAAAGCCCCCGTACCAGACGAGGTCCAGCTTCTTGGCGGCCAGGCCCTCTACGGTCGCTGCGTAATCGACCACCGGGACAAATTTGACCGGGATTCCCAACTCCTTTGTGAGATAGGCAGCGAAGGGCTCATAGATCCGGAGAAGCTCCTGAGGATTTTCATCCGGGATAGCCGATACCCGCAGGACGGCCGGCGTCTCTGCCTGCGAGAAACCGATAAAGCCTATTCCGATAACGACCGCTCCCAAGACAGCCCAGAGCCCCATCCGCATCTTGCATCCCTCCCAAGAGCGCGCACCGCTGTTTGCGGCCCAGCCGAACCGAGGCTGTGTCAGAATAATAGGTATCGAGAATAAGTCAAATCGGTATTACCAATACAAACGGCCAAATCCATCGCCCTGGGCTATAAATTGAGATCGGAAGGTTCGACAATAGTCCAGATTAGAACCGCCGGCGGGACTCGAAAAAGATAGGGTTGGGCTCACGAATGCATGGTAGGTTTCACGCTCACCGATTCGAGGAGGAAATTGGCGAAGGCTTCACAGAGGGGAGATTTGGAGCGATTCTTATGATAGACAACGTAGAAGTCGCGCGTGAGCCGAATACCTTCGAGGGGGACAGTGCGAAGTGCCCCCCGCTCCAAGTCCTCCTGGATGGCCCGAAGTGAAATCACTGAGATCCCTGCGCCGCTCTTCACTGCCTGGCGGACGGCCTCCGTGCTCCCCAGCTCTGCCACCACCGTCAGGGCACTGGAGTCGAGCCGTGCGGCGTGAAGCGCCTCCTCGAAGACCTTTCTCGAGCCGGACCCCACTTCTCTCAAGATCATCGGCTGTTCGACAAGCTCTTCCAGGGCGACGACAGGTTTGCTTGCCCAGGCGTGCCCAGGCGGCAAGGCGAGCACCAGCTCATCCTCCAAGAGCTTCAGGTAGATCAGCTGTCCATCGTCAAACTTCGCTCCAACCGCGCCGAGCTCAACCGTCCCCTCCAGGACCCCCCGGACAATCTCCCGCGAGTCGGCGATCTTCAGCGTGAGGGAGATCTCCGGGTACCGAGCCTTGAAGGTAGCCAACAGCGCGGGCAGGACGTACTCGCCGGGAATGGTGCTCCCGCCAATCACGAGGTGCCCCTTCAAGGAGCCCTTGTACTCTTCCAGGGCCTGGATGGCCTGGTTCCTCAGGGCGAGGATCTGCTTGGCGTAGCCGTACAGGAGCTCTCCCACCTTCGTCGGAAGCACCTCACGGCCCAGCCGGTCCAGGAGCTTCACTCCGACGAACTCTTCGAGC
>JBOHQS010000116.1:0-7064 GCA_050732295.1 Methylomirabilales bacterium (SeqCode) | reverse complement strand
GGAACGACCACGTGCTCCCCGAGAGCGATGAGCGGAATTGGAAGGCCCAAATAATCCAGCAGGTTTTCCAGGGTGACACCCCCCTCGACCATCAGGGGGAGGGGGGGCAACGGGTCGAGGATCGCTCGGAGATAGCGCGGACCGCCGAGGGGGTCCGCCGGAAAGATCTTCACCACGTCCGCCCCGGCCCGATGGACGGCAAGAATCTCAGTCGGGGTCAGGGCACCGATGACACTCACCACCCCCGCCTCCCGGCACAGTGGGACCAGACTGACATCGCCGACAGGCGAGACCAGGAACCGGGCCTCAGCCTGAAGGGCCAGCTCTGCCTGCTCTTTACTCAGCACACCCCCGGCGCCGACGGTGAGGCCATGTCGGGGTGCCAAGGCCTTGATCACCTGGTCCGCCTCGGGCATGGTCACGGAGACCTCGAGGCTCAAGATACCGCCCGCCGCCACCGCCTCCGCAGCCGCCAGGGCTTGCTCCGGGGTCTTTGTCCGGATAACCGCCAGCAGCCTCCGCCGGATCATCCCTTCCAGGACCGCCTTGGGACTTGTCCCCCTGTCGCTTCTCACATCTCTGCTCCGAGCCCCTCAAACGGCCTGGACCCTTTCCATCATCCCCCGAGATGCTCCTGCGAGTGTATCCCGTCCGGGAGAAATTACCAACCCCTCTCAGGGGTGCGGCGCCAGGGGTGGCAGGGATTTCTCAGGCCTCACCGCCTGGACGATAATGTGCTATGATGATGTTCGACGTCCACGTCTGGAGGGGAGGGGTCATGATGCCATATAAGGTGTACGGGGTCAATTTCCTGATTCAGGTCCTCTCGCAGCCACCAGCAGGCGTGACGATCCACTGCCCACGGGGTTCCCCCATCCGGTACGGTCGCGTGGTCGCGACTGGAGACGGCTTCGACGCCGGGGCCAACACCTTCCGGGAGATGCCTCAAGTGGGCGCCCTCGTGGCCTTCGAGGAGAGCCCCGAAGGGGTGGAGGGGCATTATTTCTACATGGGAGAAGCCGAGTACCGGGTCCTCCATCTGGATGCCGTGATCATCGCCTACCCGCAGGAATAGCGCTTCCCCGCTCTACTTGACCACGACGGCAGCGCCCGAGAGCGGTTGACTCACCACCAGGAATACCAGCCGACGGAGGCGCGTGATGGGCACAGGCCTCGCCGGGCAGGTCGTGATCGTGACCGGCGCGTCGAGTGGCATCGGGCGGGAGACGGCCCTTTATTTTGCCCGTGAGAGGGCCCGACTGGTCCTGGCCGCGCGTCGTCAGCAACGCCTTCAGGGGCTCGAGCATGAGATCCAGGCCCTTGGGACGGAGGTGCTGAGCCTTCCCACCGATGTGGCCCAACAGGACCAGGTCGAGGCCATGGTCGAGCGCGCGCTCAAGCGCTTCGGCCGGGTGGACATCCTGGTCAACAATGCCGGCGTCGGCCTCGTTGCCCTGGTGGAGGAGACCAGCCCCGAGGATATGGAGATGATCCTTCGGGTTAACTTCCTCGGGGCGTTTTATGGGATCCGGGCAGCGCTGCCGATCATGCGGAGGCAGGGAACCGGGCATATCATCAATATCTCGTCCATCGCCGGGAAACGGGGCATCCCCCTCTCGGGAGCGTACTGTGCGAGCAAGTTTGCCCTCATCGGGCTTTCCGAGTCGCTCCGCCTGGAGCTGAAGGGGAGCGGAATCAAGGTCAGCGTCATCTGCCCGGTGGGGACCGCCACGGAGTTCTTCGACGTTGCCAAAGATCCCCGGGGACGAAAGCCCGGTCCCAAGCCGCCCGTGCAGACCCCATCCCACGTGGCGAGGGCCATTATCCGCTGCGCCAGATCTCCCCGCCCGGAGGTGATCGTCTATCCCCCCGCCAGGCTCCTCGTGGTGCTGAACGCCCTCTCCCCAACGCTGGCGGACTGGGTCATAGGCATGGTGACCTCCGGCAAGGCCTGAGAGAGTGGTGGACGCTTTTCGCTTCCCGCATCAATATCGCCGACGCGGTGAAGTACGAGTAGCGTAGATCGCCAAGGATAGTTTCGTTTCCTGAACTGCTCGGGTGGCTATTGGGGCTTCGGCGGATCGCCCTTTCGCTGATACTCGCGATAGAGGAAATCGGTTTGGAGGGGGGTCAGGTTGAACTGTCGAGACGCCTGGTCAATCAGGAGGCCGACCTTGGCCCGGGGGTTATCCTGAAGCTCGGCATTGATCCACTTGATCGCCTCTTTCAGTCCCTGCTCCATTCGAGCCGCCTCCGGCGGCGTTCACCGATGACCGTTCACCGATGACTGATAGGAACCTTTCTCGGTCATCGGTCGTCGCTCCCACCTAGTTCCCTTCCCCGAGGCCCACGATGATGTAGGTCCGGCTTTTGTCGTCCCGCTTGAGCTCCACGATGTGATGTTTGGCCGCGTCCTCGAGGAGCTTGGAGAAGGTGCTGTACCCGTAGTAGGACTCATTGAAGGCGGGACGCTTGCGCATCATGGTCTGCTTGATCATCGAGGCCCAGAGGATGTCCTTATTCTCCCGCATGAGGGCCAGGATCGAATCGACCAGGAGTTCGAAAACCTCCGCCTTCTTTTCGGGCAGACTCTCCATGCGCGGCTTCTTGATCCCCCGAACCAGGTCCTCGTAATAGATGAACTCATCACAGTTCGCCACCAGCAGCTCGGACGAGGAATTCTTGACGCCTATCCCAATGACAAACTTGTTGTTCTCCCGGAGCTTGGAGACCAGGGGGGAGAAGTCGCTATCCCCCGAGGCGATGACGAAGGTGTCGATGTGCTCCTTGGAGTACGAGAGGTCCATGGCGTCCACGACCATGCGAATATCCGCAGAATTCTTGCCACTGTACGACCGCCGCGGGATCTCGATAAGTTCGATGGCGGCCTCGTGAAAACCCCGCTTGTACTCGGTATATTTCTCCCAGTCGGCGTACGCCCTCTTCACCATGATCTTGCCCTTCTCCACCAGTCGTTCCAGAACCAGGCCGACCTCAAACGATTTATACTTGGCCTCGCGGGCGCCCAGGGCGATATTCTCAAAATCAATGAAGAGGGCCAGTTTCCGTTCGTCGTTCATTTGCCTCCCCTACGCAAGAAGAAAGCCCCGTCGGCTCGCCACCGGTCGGGGCCTCAGTGATTCTCACCCTGCGACAATCTCCATCACCCATAAACTTAGCATACGACGAAAGGACACGTCAAGTCGTCTGGCGCGGCCGGATCTACCACACGGCGAGGATCCTGCTGGGGCCTCCCGAGGCCCCCTGTACGCGCGGCACACCAACAAAGAGAGTCGCACCCTTGGGCGGGATCCAACCCAGATTCGCCAGGTTTTCGATCCCCCACCGGTTGGCGGGCAAGACTGCAAAATGCGCGCCGAAGTCTGTGGATGGGCCATAATCGAGACTGAGGGTGTCCACGCCGATCCCGCCAGTGGCGCGTTCTTTCACCAGGAATTCGGCCGCCTCCCGGCTGAATCCAGGGAAGTGCATGATCCCCTGATTGTCCATGTTTCGGTAGGCTGCCTGATCGCCCGCTCGATGCTCCCATCCGCTCCACATCAGCACTGCCGCCCCTCGTGGAACCCGCCCATGTTTCTTTTCCCACGCCCTGATATCCTCCATCCGCACCTGGGTATCCGGGTCCCGCCGCACCCGGCCCCGGATGTCGAGGATGACTGCGGGGACCACCAGGCTCTCCAGCGGGATCTCGGCGGCCGACCAGCCCTGTGCGCTGAAATGAACAGGGGCATCCACATGGGTCCCGCTGTGCTCATGGACGTGCCAGGCATTGGCAAAGAAACCGTCGCGCGCGTAGTTGTGGGTGTTGCGCACCTCGAGGGGCGGGTATCCCGGCCAGCTCGGAAATTCCGGGCTGAGGGTCTGAGTCAGATCAACCACATGCGAGACCTTCAGGGGCCTGCCCCTGCGAGTGGCGACCGACCCACCAGCGACGGCGGCGAGGCCCATCGCCATCCAGTTCAGCGGCTCGGGCAAAAAGCGGAGAGACCGGAACATCTCCAACGTGGCTGGTAGACACATGGCACCCCTCCCACTCCAGAATCTCGCTCACCTATCCCGCTCCAGGCTATCCGTGCCTTCGCAACAAAGTCAAGTGCGCCGGGAGAAGAAGCGGCGCCTTCGCCCCTCCCTCCAGGGCCCATAATTTCACCTTCAGCCTCGAGAGGGCCGTCCCGCGGATCCACCCCTCCCTCGGCTCCCGGCTGGGCAGCACCTGTAGGCTCCGAGCGACATTGCCGAGAGCGACGGGGGCCCCCGGCGTGCGGCGGCCTGGGAAACCGAGGCGCGATCCATGCCAAGTTCTCTGCACGGAGCGTGAACACGGAGGGACCCAGGCCGCAAGCCGCCGCACAGGGTCGGCGCGGAAGGCCTGGAGCGAGGAGCCGAAGGTGCTGCCCCGCCTGTCCAGCAATCAGCAGCCAGCTGTCAGCGGTCCGCAAGAGCCCCAAACTGGCCATGCGAAATTCTATGCTGACTGCCGACAGCTGACCGCCGACTGCCTAGAACGTCAGACGGACCCGGTATGAGATCTTGACCCCACTCTCCTTGGGGATCTTCACGGGGAAGGCGAGGGTGTGGGCCTCCACCTTCTCGTACGCGTGACTCGAATGGAGCACCTGCCAGTCCCCGGGGATCGGCTCAACCACCCGCACCTCCACGGCCTCGTCTTTGTGGTTCCGCAGCGAGATCTCCCACTCGACCTCATACACCTGGGGGGCGATCTTGCGCCAATCCTTCTGGATGCGTTGCCCCACGACATCGAAGGCCTCGCCCACCTTGATCTTCACCTTCTCATCTTTGGGCGTGTGGTCGATCCGGTCCTCGCCGATGAATTGCGCGGCGCCGGAGCGGTCCGCCTTATAGACCCGGACCACCCCCTTGGGCAGCGGGATCCCCAGACGGTTCTCCTTCTTGTTGGCGACCTCCAGATAGACGCCGACCTTCTGGTTCGAGATCGGCTCCCCGTACCGATTCCGGTAGTAGTGCTGCGCCCCGTAGTAGATCAGCTCCTTCCGAATGGGGATCTCGGAGACGCTGAGGAGGCTAATCTGCTTGGACTGGTTCTGCTTGACGGTCGTCTTGCCGTCGAGGGAGTAGAGGTGATACTCGAAGAACCCCTCCTCCTGAAACTGCGGCTTCGGCGCGTCGGCCCTAGCGGCCATCTTAGACATGGCCTCGGCCATCTCGCGCTCGCCTCTGACCTGATTGATATCGCCCGCGACCAGCTTCAGCGCAGCATCCTTGTAGGTCGCCCCGCTGCGATTATCGATGGTCACCCACCCGCCCAGGTCGCCCCGATTGTCCTCGGCGTTCAGCGTGAGGACGTAGTCGGCGCGCCAGGTGATGCCGCCAGTGAGATACGTCGCCTCGATCATCTGGGATCGCGGAGTCGAGTTTTCCAGGCGCCAGATCAGGGTCGGCCTGGCGATAAGATTGTCCGGGATCGAGGGGAGGATCGGCCGGCCCGGGTGACCGAGATGGATGGCCCCGTCGATCTGATAGATGGGGCCGCCGTTCACGCTCAAGAGGAGAGCGTCGACCTGTTGTTCCGCCCCTGTGTACTGGTTCTTCTCCCACAACTTGATCTTCTTCCCGACGTACTTCTCGAGCAGCTTCTGGGGATTGAGGAGGTCAAACTCGTAGTTCTGTTCGAGAATCCGCAGCCCCCTTGGATCGGTCAAGGACTTGAGGTGGACCGTGGTCGGGTTGATTTGCGCTGCCACATCCATGAATTGAAGATCGTGGATCCCCGGGGCCAGTTGGATCTTCCGAATATCCTTCACCAGGCCCAGGTTGCCGTTATAGATCGTCACCGCGACGGCCTGTTGATGCTCCTCTGTTGCAGGCGCCGTGCCCTTGGCGGCCCCGGCCTCAATCGTGCCACCTACGGTCGCCAGGGAGAGGAGCAACGTCCCGAAAACGCCTACGTGCAGATACGGTCGCATGGAAACCTCCTTGTGAAGGGGTGTCAATTGCCGACACCCCTTTGGACAAGGAGGCGCGCAAAAAGTTCCCGGGGGGCTAAGGGATCAGGCGAAGGTAGACGATGACGGTTCCCTCCGGCGACGGTGCGGCTGGAGGCTCTCCCGCAAGCGGCGAGAGATCGCCCAATTCTCGCAGGGCGTTCAAAAACCGGGGATACGCTTCAGGAGGAATGGCGAGGGCGAGCCGGTGCAGATCCTCGGGGGCGGATTTGCGCGGATCGCTGGCCTCGACAAGCTTTCCCCCCATCGCGGTGGCGATTTCCGCGATCCGCGACGCCGCCTGGGAAGGGTCCCGGGTCTTGAGGGTCAATTCGCGGACGAGCGGAGCCGCCCTTGATGCCGCCGGGGCTTCCTTCCGGAGGCCGCCGGCCAAGTCCCGCTGCTTCTGCGACCCCCGCTCTTCCTGGGTCTCTGTGTCGATACCGGCGGCGCTCTCCCGCAAGGCTTCACGCTCCTCGGAGGGCTTGGGGGAAGCGGCCGACTCCGGGGCCGACTTCCGCAGGGCGCGGGCGGCGGCATCCTCTTGCTCAGGCACCTTTCGCTCCTTCTGGGCCTCTCTCTGCCCGGAGGACTTCTCAGCGGCTTCCTGGCGCGCGGCCAGATCGAGCCGATCGGCTCTCCCTGCCGCCGTCGAAGGGACCGCCTCACCTCGAGGGGCCGATTCAGTCGCAACAGGAGGCTGCGGTGCCTGTGAGAATTCCGGAGCGGAACGATAGAGATACACGGCGCCAAGGCTCACGAGCAACAGGGCGACGGCCTGGATCGGGAGCTTGACGTGGATGGGGAAGAAGAGCCACGAGGCCACCTCTCGCCACCACCGCCCCCGGCGAGGACGGATGCCGGCCTGGATGGCGGCCGAGAGACTCGGCGGCACCTCGACCTCGTCCAACCCTCGCAAGAGGGCGATCGTCCGCTGGAGCAGTACCAGCTCTCCCTGGCATCGCACGCACTGTCGGACGTGGTCTTCAACCACGCGCCGCGGCGCCACCTCGAGCTCGCCCTCGAGATAGGCCGAAAGTTGGTTCCGAACGTCTTGGCACCCCATCACAGCTCCAGATA
>JBOHQS010000115.1:0-7092 GCA_050732295.1 Methylomirabilales bacterium (SeqCode) | reverse complement strand
GTGCGGGCCGTCCGGGAGGAGTTCCAGGAGAACGAGGACCTCCCCAACACGACCAACCCCGATGACTGGGCCAAGATCGCCGGGCGCCGCTCCGAGCGCATCGTCGCCGTCCGGCCGCTGCCGCGGACGCCGGCCAAAGGGGAGAAGGAGATCAAGACCGTCCGGGTCGGACACTACCTGTAGGCAGGGTATGAGGCTTGAGACACCGGGGATGAGGTTCGGGGGCCGCCGATGGGCGGCTTTTTTTACAGGGATGCACGATGGGATCTGAGATCTATCTCGATTACAACGCCACGACCCCCGTTGATCCACGGGTGCGGGAAGCCATGCAGCCGTACTTTGAGACGGTCTTCGGCAACCCGAGCGCCGCTCATGCCCCGGGGCGGGAGGCCAAGGCGGCTCTGGAGCGAGCCCGAGAGACGCTGGCCGGGCTGTTAGGCTCGACCGACAAGGATGAGGTCATCTTCGTCTCCTCCGGGACCGAGGCGGATAATCTGGCCCTTCTCGGGACGGCGTTGGCGTACCAGGAACGGGGGAAGCACATTATCACCTCGGCGGTGGAGCACCCGGCCGTCCTTGAATCCTGTGCCGCGCTCGAGAAGTGGGGCTTCTCGGTGACGGTGCTGCCCGTCGACGGGGAGGGGATGCTCGATCTGGAAGAGCTCCGCCGAACGATCCGCCCCGACACGATTCTCGTCTCGCTGATGCACGCCAATAACGAGACGGGGGTCCTCTTCCCCCTTGATCAGGTCGGAGTCCTCCTGAAGGAACGGGGAATCCTGTTCCACACCGACGCGGTGCAGTCCTTCGGGAAGATCCCCTTCGATGTTCGGCGTGTCTGCCTTGACCTGGTCTCCCTCTCTGGCCACAAGATCTACGGGCCCAAGGGGGTCGCGGCGCTCTACGCGAGGCGAGGCGTGCGCCTTCATCCTCTCCTGCGGGGGGGAGGACAGGAACGGGGTCGCCGGGCGGGGACCGAGAATGTGCCGGCGATCGTCGGCCTGGGGGAGGCGGCGCGGATCATGGCCCTCGAGATGCACGCCGAAGGGGAGCGGATCCGCCGGCTCCGGGACCGACTGGAGGCGGGAGTGTTGGCCCGGATCGAGGGGAGTCGGGTGAACGGGCACAAGAGTCCTCGCCTGCCCCACACGTCGAATCTGGCCTTCGATGGCATAGAGGCCCAGACGCTGGTCACGGCGCTCGACCTGGAGGGGGTCGCGGTCTCGGCCGGATCGGCGTGTCACGTGGGGAGCGTGCAGCCCTCCCACGTGTTGCGGGCGATGCGGCTCAGCCCGGCGCAGCTCGGAGGGAGCATGCGCGTCTCCTTAGGACGGCCCACCCGTGAGGCAGACATCGATCGCCTGCTCGACATTCTTCCATCTCTCGTGGCGAGGTTGCGTGAGCATGCGCCCGCCGCGAGGTAAGGAGGTCCTTTTGTCGGTCTCAGATATAGATGATAGTCGAAGTCCGGAGCAGAACGTCCGCCAGCGGCTGCTGGATATCTTTCAGCGGGAAGGAAAGGTGACCGAGCGAGACCTCCTGCGGATATCGGCGATGACCGGGGTGGACTATTTCACCGTCTCGAAAACCCTGGAGGAGATACTCCTCCACCGGGCAGAGGGACAGGGTTCACAGGAAGAGTAGCGCGTCGCCAGCACGGCTCCCTCCATCAGGATCTCTGATCACCCGCAGGAACACGCTTCGGAGCGGGAAGCGATGAAAGTTCACAGCTTCACGATCGGGCCTCTCGAGACCAATGCGTATCTGGTCGTCGATGAAGTGAGCCAGCAGGCGTTGCTCATCGATCCAGGCCTCGGGAGTGAGGGCATCTACGAGGTCATCATTGCGGAGGGGCTGGCGCTCTCGGCGATCGTCAACACCCACGGCCACTTTGACCATGTCTGCGGGAACGCCTTCTTTAGGGCCAAGACCGGGGCACCTGTCCTGATTCACCGGGAGGATGCAGGGGTCATGCGACAGGCGGCCGAGCAGGCACGCGCCTTTGGATTTCAGGTCGCACCCCCACCCCCCCCTGATCGCCTCCTCAACGAGGGGGATGAGGTCGTGATGGGCGGGGAGCGCATGCGGGTCCTCCACACCCCGGGCCATACCCCCGGAGGGATCTGCCTCTACGGGGAAGGGGTGGTCCTCGTCGGGGACGCCCTGTTCGCTGGTTCCATTGGAAGAACCGACCTGCCGGGAGGATCGACTGAGGTCCTGCTAGCCTCTATCCGAACGAAACTCCTCTCCCTTCCCGATGACACCGTGGTCTATCCAGGCCATGGGCCTCCGACCACGATCGGCGCGGAGCGGGCCCATAATCCGTTCTTGACTGGTCGTGGAGGGATGCCCCTGCTCCTCTATGACGCGTGAAGCGCTGAGTCCCAGGAAATCTCATGGGTGTCGAAGAGCACAGGCAAGCCGCTGAGGGGATCAGACAGATCTCCTTCGCTGTGATTACCGTCAGCGACAGTCGAGATGAGGCCGGGGATGAGTCGGGGAAGTATATCCGGGATCGCATGGAGAAGGATGGGCATCGGCTGGTCAGGTACCGGTTGTTGAAGAATGACCTGGGCGCCATTCAACAGGAGGTTATGGACCTGGTGGAGGGCAAGGTGGGGTGTATCCTCACCACAGGAGGGACCGGGCTCGGCCGTCGGGATCTCACCATCGAAGCAGTGACCCCCCTCCTCGACAAAAATCTCGGTGGCTTTGGCGAGCTCTTCCGTCATTTGAGCTTCCAGGAGGTGGGGGCGGCCGCCTTCATGAGTCGGGCCATGGGTGGGGTCTCTCGGCAGACCCTCATCTTCTGTCTTCCCGGCTCCATCAAGGCCGTACAGATGGCCCTCGAGCGGCTGATCCTCCGCGAACTCAAGCACCTCGTCAGGGAAATCCATCGGTAATCGGCGGGAGGGCACATGCCGATCTTTGAGTATGTCTGTCAGGATTGCGGGGCCGCTTTTGAGCAGCTGGTGATGAGCCGAGAGGCAGCCGTGAGCTGTCCGACCTGTCAGAGCCCCGACGTGGCGAAGCAGTTTTCCGGCTTCAGCACGAAGACCGCTTCAGGATTTTCTGGTTCGATGGGACCGGGGTGCGGCTTCGCTCCCGTTGGCTGAGGCACCTGTAATTGACCCGGCGTGTCCGGGTCGCGAACGAAGGGCGGGACGCTTGTCCCGCCCGTTGTTATTTTGCCGTCGGATCGAACCTTTCCAGTCCCGCCTTGACCTCTTGCAAGAATTGGCCAGCCATGGCGCCGTCGATGACCCGGTGATCGAACGAGAGACAGAGATAGGCCAATGAACGGATGGCGATCTCGTTGCCGACCACGATTGGCCGCTTGGTCACGGCCCCGATCCCGAGGATGCCCGCCTGGGGTTGCACGAGAATCGGGGTGGCCAGGAGGATCCCGGACACCCCCAGGTTGTTCACGGTAAAGGTGCCGCCCTGTACCTCCGTCGGTGTGAGCCGCTTCTCGCGGGCGCGGCGGGCCAGGTCGTCGGCCCGCCGGGCGATCTCCGCGAGACCGAGTCCCTCTGCCTCTTTGAGGACCGGGACGATAAGACCCTCCGGGAGCGCGACGGCGATCCCAATATTGATCTCGCGCTTGAGCACGATTCGGTCGTGCTCGACCCAGGCGTTGAGCCACGGGTGCTTCGCGAGGGCCCGCACCGTGGCCTGGATGATGAAGGGGAGGAAGGTCAGGGGTGAGCCCCACCGCTCCGCGAAGGTCGCTTTTTCCCGCTCGCGGAACTCTGCGATGGTGGTCATGTCCACCTCGAGGATCGCGGTGGCGTGGGGGGCGGTCTGTTTGCTCCGCACCATGTGCTCGGCGATCGCGCGCCGCATCGGCGTGAAGGGGACGACGTCATCGTCCACCCTCGGGGCGGTGCCCGCGCCCCGCGCTGCGACATAGGCCAGGATGTCCTGCTTCGTCACGCGGCCGCCTTGGCCTGTCCCGCGGATCTTTTGGAGCTCTGGAGGTCCCAGGCCCTGCCGCTCTGCGAGTTCGAGGACGGCGGGTGAATACCAACGGGCTGTCTCCTCGGGTGAGCGCACTGTCTCCGAGGTAAATGCCGATGGGGTGGTTCCGGCGGGCGGTCGGTCCGGTGCCGGGCCTTCAATCGTCGCCAGTGGCGTTCCGACCGGCACCGTCTCGCCGGCCCGCACGAGGATACGGGAGAGGGTCCCGGCTCCCGGTGACGGGATCTCGACGTCGATCTTATCGGTGTTGATGGCGAGGAGGGCTTCGTCCTTTTCGACCGGCTCTCCTTCCTGCTTGAACCACTCGAGGACGGTCCCCTCGGCCACGCTCTGTCCCATCTGCGGCATCACCACCTCGATGGCCATCACACGCCTCGTCAACCGATCACCGATCACCGATGACAGTTGAACTGCTCCTCCGGTCGTCGGTCAACGGTCGTCGGTCATCTGATATCGGTCGTCGGTGATCTGTCGTCGGTCGTCGGTCAACGGTCATCGAACTAGTAGGAGGCGAGGTCCTTGAGCTTGGAGGCGATCTTCGCGGCATTGGGGAGGTAGAAGTCCTCAAGGGGGGGACTGAAGGGCACCGGGGTGTGGGGGGCGGTGAGTCGCATGACGGGCGCGTCCAGGTGGCGAAAAGCCTCTTGGGCAATGACGGCGGCAATCTCTGCCCCGATCCCGCACACCTGAGGTGCCTCATGGACGATCAGGGCCTTGCCGGTCCTTTTCACCGAAGCGAGGATCGTCTCGGTATCCAAGGGGTAGAGGGTCCGGAGATCGATCAGCTCGACCTCGATCCCCTGCGCGCTCATCTGGTCAGCCGCCTCCAGCCCCTGCTGCACCATCGCCCCGTAGGTGATCAGCGTGATATCGCTCCCCTGCCGCTTGACCTCCGCCTCCCCCAGGGGGAGAACGTATTCTCCGGACGGCACCTCGCCTTTGGCGTGGCGGTACAGATACTTGTGCTCACAGTAAATCACCGGGTTGGGATCTCGGATGCTCGCCTTCAGCAGTCCCTTGGCGTCATACGGGGTGGACGGCGCGACAACCTTGAGACCAGGAGAGTGGATGAACCAGGCCTCGGGGCATTGGGAGTGGAAGGGGCCCGCATGCAGCCGACCGCCGTACGGGGCGCGGATGACCATCGGGACAGGCTCTCCCAGTCGGTAGTGATGCTTGGCGGCCATATTGACAATCTGGTCGAACGCACAGGAGATGAAGTCGGCGAATTGCATCTCCACCACCGGACGCATCCCCACCAGGGCCGCGCCGATGGCCGCGCCGACAAACCCCGATTCCGCTAGAGGCGTGTCGATGACGCGCTCTTCGCCGAACTTTTCGAGGAAGCCTTTGGTGATCTTGAAGGCCCCCCCGTACGCGCCGATGTCCTCCCCCAGGAGGAAGACCCGTTCATCCTGGTCCATCTCCTCCCACAGGGCTTGGCGGATCGCCTCGAGGTATGTGATCTCTTCCATCCTCGTCAACCCTCGGCTATCAGTCGGCAGCGATCGGTCTCCTCCCGAGGGAGGGGCGGGCAGGCAGGCTGTTGAGCGTGGATGGCCCCTCAAGTAGCAAAGACCCCCTCGAGGGCCTCATGCGCATCGGGTAGGGGACTCTTCTCCGCAAAATCGACCGCGTCTTCGATCTCCTTGAGCACGCGGACCTGAACCGCCCTCATGGATGCTTCCACCACCTCGCGCTCGCGAAGGGTCCTCTCGAAACGCTGGATAGGATCTTTACGGCGCCACTCCTCGAGGAGTTCCCGAGGCACATAGGAGGCATCATCATGTTCCGCATGGCCGCGCATACGCATGGTCTTACACTCGATGAAGGTCGGCCCGCCGCCACTTCGCGCTCGCGCGGCGGCCTCCGTGGTCGCCTCGTAGACGGTCAGGACGTCGTTGCCGTCGATGATCCGTGTGGGAAAGCCGTAGGCCTTGGCCCGATCGGCGACATGCGGGACCGCCATCTGTCGGGAGAGGGGGACGGAGTAGGCGTATTGATTATTATGGCAGATGAAGACGATGGGGAGAGTCAGGACGGCGGCCAGGTTGAGTCCCTCGTGGAAATCGCCGCGGCTCGAGGCCCCGTCGCCACAATACGCGACGGCGATGCGCGGTTCCCGTCGAATCTTAAAGGCCAGCGCCGCGCCCGCGGCCACGGGGATCCCATCGGCCATCGGGCTGATGAAGCCGATGATGTGGCGACTGAGGTCACCGAAGTGGACATTGCCGTCCTTGCCTCGTGTGAGTCCCGTGCGTCGCCCGAGGTACTGGGCCATGTATTCCTTCGGCTGCACCCCCTTGACGAGATGGGCGCCGAGGTCTCGGTGGGTTGGGGCAATGACGTCCCGGGGCTCCAGCGCACACGCGCTTCCGACGGAGATCGCCTCTTCCCCGCTGCCGACATAGCAGCCCCCGAGGATCCTTCCCTGGCGGTAGAGTTTAATGACCCGCTCCTCGAGGCCCCGGGTCAGGAGGAGGTAATAATAGAACCTCAGCAGATCCTCGGTCCCCACGCTCACGGCAGGACCCCCTTCGTTCCGCCCATGATTCCACACAACGGAGGAAATTGCAACTGCTGTGCCACTGTGCCACGAAAGTTGACTCCAGGCTGGCCCCCCTGCGCTGCGCCCTCCATCGGCCCGGTGGCAAAGGGGCGTGCGATATATCCGGGACAAGAGTGTGTCGGGAGGCCTCGGTGGCTGGTGTGCGGTCTTGCATATCCGGGCAAAAAGTGCTTGACACCCCTTCGCACTTGAATAATATAGGGGGGTTAAAATTTAACACCGTGCACGAACCGTCAGACACACGGAGCCCCTTCTGGTGGGGCTTCGTGGGCTGCGGGTCCATGGTGACGGGGCGGGAGCAGCGCGGATCATGAGCGATCCAGACAAGACCTCTAAACTCGATTCCCTCCAAAAAACCATGAGGCGCATCTCGGGTCAATTTTCCAAGAGCGAGAGTCCTCCTGCCAGAGGCGCCGAAAAATCCGCCCCCGAGATCGACACCCTCCAGGCCCAGGTGAAGGGGCTCGAGGAGGAGCTGTACCAGGTCCGGCGCCGGCTCGAGCAGGTGCCGCGGGAGTTCGAGCTGTTGCGGGCGCGCCTGC
>JBOHQS010000114.1:0-7117 GCA_050732295.1 Methylomirabilales bacterium (SeqCode) | reverse complement strand
GGGCCCGGCGGGCGAAGCGGGGGCTGTCACCCGAGCTCAAACAGAAGCTCATCGTGTGCGGGGTGCTGCTGCTCGGTCTGCTCTTCTACGTGTGGCAGCACATCCAGGTGGTGCGTCTTGGCTACCAGATCGAGCGGCACCGGGCCGCGCAGGCCAGCCTGACGCAGGAGGGGAAGACGCTCCGGATGGAGCTCAGCCGACTCCGCTCCCTGAAGAGGGTCGAAGAGTTCGCCCGACGTGAGCTGGGCATGGTCAACCCCCGTCCGGGGCAGATCATCCAGCTCGAGGAGCCGTAGATGACCGCGTCCTTCGGGACCCCTCCCCGGGCCAGGATCGCCGTCCTGGCCGTCCTCCTCGCCGCCCTGTTGGGCGTCGTCGGCGCTCGCCTCTACGTGATTCAGATCATCCGGCACGAGCGTCTCGGTACCCGAGCCGAAGGGCAGTATGAACGCCGCATCCCCGTGGCTGCCAAGCGCGGGACGATCTATGATCGCCGCGGGCGGATGTTGGTGATCACCCTGGATGCCGCGTCGGTCTTTGCCCACCCGGGCCTGGTGCAGGACCCGAGCGCCACCGCGACGCGGCTGGCCCGGGTCCTCAAGCTACCGGTCCGCGAGATTCAGGCGAAGCTCCGCAGTGATCAACCCTTCGTGTGGATCCAACGCCAGGTGGATCCCGAACAGGCGGAGGCCGTTTCGAGGTTGAGCCTTCCAGGAGTCGGCCTTGTGCCTGAAGGGAAACGGTATTATCCTAAGAAGGACCTCGCGGCACACCTCATCGGATTCGCGGGTGTTGATAACAGAGGATTGGAGGGGCTCGAGCTTGCATACGAGCGTCTGCTGACCGGCGGACCACGGTCCTTCGTGAGTCGAGTGGACGCCAGAGGCAGTATCGTCTTTCGGGAATCCAAGGAGACTCACCCGGGCGCCGATCTCTACCTGACCATTGATGAGGTCATCCAGCATGTAGCAGAGCGGGAACTCGACGCGGCGGTGCGACGCTCCGGGGCGAGGGCCGGGACGGCCATTGTGATGGATCCCACGACCGGGGAGATCCTGGCCCTCGCCAACAGCCCCGCATATAACCCCAGCGCCTACGCGAGTACGTCCCCCGCCTTTCGCCGGAATCGGGCCCTCACCGATCCCTATGAGCCTGGATCGACCTTCAAACTCGTCCTCGCTGCGGCGGCGCTCGAGGAGCGACTGGTGCGTCCCGACGATCTCTTCTACGGCGAAGAGGGGGCCATCGAGGTCGCGGGGGTTACGATCCGGGACCACGAGAAACACGGGTGGATGACCTTCCGGGACGTCATGGCCTTCTCCAGCAACGTGGGGGCCGTCAAGGTGGGGATGAAGGTGGGAAAGGAGCGGTTCTATAGCTACATCACGAGCTTCGGCTTCGGCGTCCCGACCGGCGTGGATCTGCCCGGTGAAAATCACGGAGTCATTCGCCGGCCGCGGCACTGGTCACAGCTCTCCCTGGGCGCCCTCTCCATCGGCCACGAGATCTCAGCGACGGCGCTTCAGATGATCAGCGCCATGAGCGCCGTGGCCAACGGGGGCTCCCTGATCCGGCCCCGTGCGCTCCTGGCGGTTCGCCATCCCGATGGGAGCGTCGAGGAGACCAGACCCTTGGCGATCAGGCGGGTCGTCTCGCTCGAGACCGCCCGGACCCTCACATCGATCCTCACCGAGGTCGTCGAGCGGGGGACCGGGCAGGAGGCGGCGCTTCCCGGCTACCGAGTCGCGGGCAAGACCGGCACCGCGCAAAAGCTCGATCGCGAGACCGGGCGCTATTCGCCCACGAAGGTGGTGGCCTTCTTTGTCGGCTACGTCCCCGCCCAGGACCCACGGCTTGCCATCCTCGTCTTGGTCGATGAACCCCAAGGCATTGCCTGGGGGGGGACCGTCGCAGCCCCCGTCTTTCGAGAGATCGCCCGGGAGACCTTGAACTATCTTGCGTCCCCCCCTGCCACCTCACCCGAGCGGGTCGCTGGGAGGCGTGATGAAGCCTCTCCGAGAATTAATTGACGGCTTTCCCTACAGGCTCTTGCAGGGGGCCCTGGACCAGGAGATCGCCTCGGTCGAGTACGACTCCCGGCGGACGGGACCCAAAGGCCTCTTTGTGTGCATCCGGGGAGCGCGACATGACGGCCATCGGTTCATTCCCGACGCGCTCAGTCGGGGGGCGCGTGCTTTCCTCGTTGAGCGGGATGTGCGAGGCGCCGGGGATACACCGGTGCCTGGGACTATCGTCCAGGTTGAGGAGACGCGCCGCGCCCTCTCTCATGTGGCGGCGCGCTTTTACGACGCGCCGTCACGTGAGCTGTGTCTCACGGGGATTACGGGAACCAATGGCAAGACGACCGTGAGCTATCTGGTCGAGGCGGCGCTCCAGGCCGGCGGCCACCGGGCCGGGATTATTGGGACGGTCGAGTACCGGTGCGCGGGGATCCGCCGTGAGGCAGAGCGGACCACCCCTGAGGCCTCGGACTTGCAGGCGCTGCTCCGGTGGATGCGTGGCCAGGGGGCGGACGCCGCCGTGATGGAGGTCTCCTCCCACTCCCTGGTGCTGCATCGGGTAGCGGGGTGTGCCTTTGACGTCGCCGTCTTCACCAACCTGACCCAGGATCACCTCGACTTCCACGGGACGATGGAGGACTATTTCGCCGCCAAGGCTCAGCTCTTCACGATGCTCCGGGAGAAGGGCGGAACGGCCGTGATCAACCTGGATGACCCGGCGGGCAAGCGACTCCGCGAGATGGCGCGTGCCGCTGTGGTCACGTACGGGCTGACGGCTGAGGCGGATGTGACAGCGGTGTCTCCTGCCTATGACCTCCAGGGGATCCGTGCCTTCGTGCGCACCCCGTGGGGGACGGGCGGACTGCGGTCCCCGCTGCTTGGTCGGCATAATCTCTATAACCTCCTGGCCGCGGTAGGTGTGGGGGGAGCGCTCAAGATCCCCATCGAGCGGGTCCTCGAGGGTCTCACTATGGTTCGCCGCATCCCCGGCCGGTTGGAGGTGGTCGAGTGCGGGCAGCCCTTCGAGGTGGTAGTGGATTACGCCCACACCCCTGATGCCCTCGAGTGGGTCCTCCGGTCTCTGCGGGAGCTCTCCGCGGGTCGGCTGATCGTCCTCTTCGGGTGCGGCGGCGACCGGGACCGGAAGAAGCGGCCGCTTATGGGAGAGGCGGCCGTGCGGTGGGCCGATCGGGTCATCCTCACCTCCGATAACCCGAGGAGCGAATCACCCGAGGCCATCTTGGAGGAGATCGAGGCGGGGGTCCGGAGCGTGCCGGGCGGGGCGGAGAGGACGCTGCGCTGCGTTGATCGGCGTGACGCCGTGAGGGCGGCGGTGGGGGGGGCCCGGCCCGGCGATGTCATCCTGATCGCCGGCAAGGGGCACGAGACGATGCAGCTGATCGGTGAGAAGAAGATTCCCTTCGATGACCGCGAGGTGGCCGGTGAGGTGCTGCGGGAACAGGGGTACGACCGACGACCGATGACCGATGACCGATGACGGACAGGGGGCTCGTGCCTTGACTGTGATCGGTGATCGGTCAACGGTCAACGAGAGAATGCGATGGAGGGGCTTACAGTCAAACAGATAGTGGAGGCCACGAAGGGCACGCTCGTCGCCGGCGACCCGGGCCGGGAGATAGCACGTTTCTCCACGGACAGCCGAACCCTCAAGCCCGGCGACTTTTTCGTCGCTCTCAAGGGCAAGAGCTTCGATGGTCATGCCTTCCTGTCAGAGGCGGCGGCCAAGGGGGCCCTCGGGTGTGTGGTCTCAGGGTCTCCCGGCATCCCTCTTCCCCCTGGTTTCGTCATGATTCAGGTCGAGGAGACGCAGTGGGCGTTGGGCCAGATCGCAGAGTGCTGGCGCAAGCGTTATCCGGCAAGGGTCGTGGCGATTACGGGAAGCAACGGGAAGACCACCACGAAAGAGATGACGGGGAGCGTCCTGCGCCAGGGGTATCGCGTCCTTGTCTCATCGGGGAACCTGAACAATCTGATCGGTGTGCCCCTCACCCTCTTCCAGCTCCGGCGAGAGCACCAGGCCGCGGTCCTCGAGTTGGGCATGAACGCGCGGGGGGAGATCCATCGCCTGGCAGAGATGGCGAAGCCGGACGTGGGGGTGATCACCAATGTTGGAGAGGCGCATCTGGAGTTTCTTGGGTCGGTAGAAGAGGTGGCCGAGGCGAAGGGGGAACTCCTTCCGTTTCTCACGGGGGACCGCGTGGCCGTCCTGAACAGGGATGATCCGTATCTCACGCGGCTCTTCCCTAGGGTCCGGGGTCGTCTGATCACCTTCGGCCTTGACGGGCAGGCGGATGTCCGGGCGGAGCGGATCCGAGGTGGCCGGGACGGCCGGACATTCTTCACCCTTGCTGCCGGGAGGAAGAGGCGGCCGATCCGACTGAACACCCCGGGCCGTCTGAATGTGTGGAACGCGCTGGCCGCGGCCGCCGTCGGCATCGCGTTCGCTCTTGACCTGGATGCGATCGCCGCGGGGCTCGAGCAGGCGCCGACCGCACCCATGCGCATGGAAAGGATCCTCCATGCCTCGGGGGCCATGATCGTCAACGACGCCTATAATGCGAATCCGACCTCGATGGCGGCGTCGCTGGAGGCCTTCATCCGGCTCTCCAAGGGGCGGGAGGCTATCGTTGTGCTCGGGGACATGCTGGAGCTGGGATCGGTGTCGGAGGCGGCCCATCGGCGCATCGGGGCCTTGGCGGCGCGGGGGCGCCCGACACTGCTGATCGCGGTGGGAGAACGCGCCCGAGCCATCGGCGAGGGGGCCGCCCTCAATGGGCTAGATGTCACCAGGATTCACTACTGCCGCGACCATGGGGAGGCCCGGACGGTGCTCAGGGCGCAGTTGGCCAGGGCTCCCTGGATCCTCTTGAAAGCGTCGCGAGGGATGGGGCTTGAAAAGCTCCTCGAGGGGTTGTGATGCTCTACCACCTTCTGTATCCGCTGGTCGATTACCATACAGTCTTCAATGTGTTCCGTTATGTGACCTTCCGCACGGCGGGCGCCATCATCACATCTCTCTTGCTCAGCCTCGTCCTGGGTCCCTATATCATCAAGCGACTTCAGGCGCTACACATTGGGCAGCAGATCCGGGAGGACGGACCGCGGACCCACCTCGGCAAGGCCGGAACGCCCACGATGGGGGGACTCCTGATTGTCGCCTCGGTCGTCGGATCGACGCTCTTGTGGGCAAATCTGACCTATCGATTTGTTTGGGTCATCCTCCTGGGGACACTGGGGATGAGCGCCGTGGGTTTTTGCGATGATTACCTGAAGCTCAGGCGGAAGAGCAGCAAAGGGTTGGCCCCACGCCATAAGTTTGCCTGGCAGATCATGCTGGGGCTCGGCGTGGGTCTCTACCTCTATCTGAGCCCGGTGGACGAATTCACCACGCGCCTGAGCATCCCCTTTGTCAAGTGGTTGGTGCCGGACCTGGAGTGGGCTTACGTTCTGCTGGTGATGCTCGTCATCGTCGGCTGTAGTAACGCCGTGAACCTCACCGACGGCCTGGACGGGCTCGCGACCGGCCCGATGATCATGGCGGCTGGCGCCTACACCGTCCTGGCCTACATGGCCGGGCATGGCGCCATCGCCCGCTACCTTCAGGTGATCTACGTTCGCGAATCGAGTGAACTCACCATCTTTGGGGGCGCGGTGGTCGGGGCTTCGCTGGGGTTTCTCTGGTTCAATGCCTATCCCGCGCAGATCTTCATGGGGGACACCGGATCGTTGGCGCTCGGGACGGCCCTGGCCCTGTTGGCGGTGTTGACCAAGCATGAGCT
Organism: Methylomirabilales bacterium (SeqCode); assembly: GCA_050732295.1. Lineage (GTDB taxonomy): Bacteria > Methylomirabilota > Methylomirabilia > Methylomirabilales > CSP1-5 > CSP1-5. Next base: position 1,296 of record JBOHQS010000114.1, on the reverse strand, counting down.
GCTCCTCATGATCATCGGAGGGGTCTTCGTCATTGAGGCGATCTCGGTCCTCCTCCAGGTCTTCTCGTACAAGACCACCGGGCGGCGGATCTTTCGCATGGCGCCTATCCACCACCATTACGAACTCAACGGGGTCGCCGAACCCAAGATCATTGTGCGATTCTGGATTATTTCGTTCCTGTTGGCGCTCATCTCGCTCACCACCTTGAAACTGCGATGAGGCGTTCATGGTTCAGAGTTCAGGGTTCAGAGACGGATGTACGGATGACCGGCGAACAGAGTCTCGACCCTTCTATGAACCATGAACCACGAACCATGAACCACGAACCAGGGGAAAAGATGGAGCGGACGCTCGACGTACAAGGCAAGAGGGTGACGGTGGTGGGACTCGCGCGGAGTGGCGCCGCCGCCTGCAGGCTCCTCGTGAGTCGGGGGGCGCGCGTCACCGGCAGCGATCATCATCCGGCCGAAAAGATCCAGACCGATCTCGACGACCTCAGGAGGAGAGGGGTGAAGGTTGAACTTGGGCAGCATCGACCAGAGACCTTCCTGCAGGCCGACCTGATTGTGGTGAGCCCGGGGGTCGACTCGGATCTCCCCCTCCTCCACAAGGCCCGATCCCAGGGCGTCCGGATCTGGAGCGAGGTGGAGCTAGCCTTTCGGGCCACGGAGGCCCCCTTCATTGCCGTGACCGGAACCAACGGGAAGAGTACCACCACGACCCTGATCGGATTGATGATCGAACGGGCAGGGAGAGAGGCGGTGGTCGCCGGCAATATCGGGACAGCCCTCTCGGACGTGGTGGGCGGACTCTCCCGAGAATATTGGGTGGTGGCCGAGATCTCGAGCTTCCAGCTGGAGGCCATCGAGGCCTTCCGGCCTCGGGTGGCCCTCCTCCTGAATGTCACCCCGGATCATCTGGACCGGTACACGGATTTCGCCGCATACCTCAAGGCGAAGGCGCGCATCTTCGTGAATCAGCAGCCTGATGACACGGCGGTTCTGAACGCCGACGATTCCTTGACGCACGACGCGGCCTCCCGATGCCGGGCAAAAAAGATCTTCTTCAGCCAACGGCAGCCGGTGAGCGAGGGGGCATTTCTCAAGGAGGGGACGTTCTGGCTCCGCCTGGGCGGCAAAGAGGAGGCCGTTTGCCGGCGGGACACCCTGGAGATCCAAGGGTCCCACAACACCGAGAACGCCCTGGCGGCCATCGCCGCCGCCGGGTGCGTGGGGGTTCCCTTGCACTCCATGCGCGAGGCCCTCGCGAGTTTTCCGGGGCTCGAGCACCGCCTC
>JBOHQS010000113.1:0-7158 GCA_050732295.1 Methylomirabilales bacterium (SeqCode) | reverse complement strand
GAGGTGGCGGGGCTCGCGAGCTACTTCGTCGCCCGGGCGGGACTCAAGGTCCCCTTCGAGTTCGTCCCCCCGGTGGATGAGCTCAGGCGAGAGATGGTGGAGGCGGGGAGGCGGCTCGCGTCGAAGGAGTACTTCTCCTGCGGGAGCTGCCACGTGGAGGGGGACAACAAGCCGGAGGGGCCTCCGGAGGGGTGGGCGCCAGATTTTTTGCTGGCGCGCCGACGTCTCCGGCCCGAGTGGGTCGTTACCTGGCTCAAGGACCCGCAAAAGGTGCAACCCGGGACCCAGATGCCGAGCTTCTTCCTCGATGAAACCTCCGGGCCCGAGGAGATCCTGGGCGGGGATGAACAGAAGCAGATTTTGGCCTTGCGGGAGTATCTGTTAAGCCTCGGACGGCAGTAACCCGAAAAGGAGTGGAGATGCCATGCGAAAGAGTCTGATTATCGTACTGCTCGTAGGTGTCGGTCTCGGGCTGTGGGTTCTGGCGAGCGTCCCCGCCGACAGTGCCGCCGGTGGGATCATTACTGGCGTGGTGAAGTTTGCCGGCGATCCCGCTGCCCCGAAGGTGATTCCGCCCACTAAGGACGCGCAGGTCTGTGGCAAGGCGCCCATCTTCGATGAGAGCCTCGTGGTGGACAAGGCGAGCAAGGGGATCCAGTGGGCCGTGGTCTGGGTGGGAGGAGCTAAGGGGAAGTGGGACAGCAAAGGGACAACCTTTGATCAGCAGGGCTGCACCTTTCGCCCCCACGTCCTCGTCACCCCCCCCGGTAAGGTCGCGGTCTTGAACAGTGACGGCATCCTGCACAACTTCCACAGCCACGGGAAGAAGAACCCGGCCCTCAACCAGGCCCAGCCCGGCTTTCGGAAGAAGATGGAGGTGGAATTCAAGCAGGCCGAGATCGTGAAGATCACCTGCGACGCCCATCCGTGGATGGCCGGGTGGATCGTGGTGTCGGAAGATCCGTACGTGGCCGTGACCGATGACAAAGGCAACTTCAAGATCGAGAATGTCCCACCGGGGACACACAGCCTCGAGGTCTGGCACGAGACCCTCGGGCCGACGAAGCAACAGGTGACGGTGAAGGCCGGCGAGACGGTCAAGGTCGCTTTCGAGCTGAAGAAGTAGCACCCAGGGCCGGGAGAGGGGGCAGGCCTGACTCTGCTCATCCTCTGGATCCACGTCCTTGCTGCCATCGCGTGGGTGGGGGGCATGGTATTTCTCCTGACGGTCCTTGCCCCCGTCTTCCACGGTACGCTCCCCGCTCGAGAAGAGATCCAGATCGCGTACGCCGCGGGCAGACGCTACCAGTTCGTGGTAGCGCGGGCGATGGAGCTTTTGCTCGTCACGGGCGCCCTGGCCATCTTTATCCGTGGGGGAAAAGGGGCCGGCCTCTCGCAGGGTTTTTGGATGATCCTGGCGGTCAAGGTGCTCGGATTTCTGCTGATGGCGGGCCTCCAGACCTGGCAGCGCATCGCGATGAATCGCCAGCTTGCCCCCTTGTTGATCGCTGGAGGCGGCGGAATTCTCGGCGAGCAGCAGTGGCGTGCCATCCAATCCCGGATGACGCGGGTGACACGATGGAACCTGGGTATCGGGGTGGCGATGGTCCTCTTGGGTCTCATGTTGCGGGCACGGTAGTGCCCGCAACAGCTGTCAGCAGTCCGCCGTCAGCCGTCAGCAGGAAATCGGGCCATCCATGGCGCCTGCGGCTAATCGCTGATAGCTGATAGCCGATTGCTGACTGCTGAGAAAAACTTGACAATTCCCGTCATTCACCAGTATGATTCCGCCCGGTCTTTCGTATCGTTGAGTCTGCCCAGATGGCTCGTCGGATCACGCCATTCTCAGGACCCAGACAGAGGATCGCGCGCACGACGGAGAAAGCCTCATGTGGGATATGTTAAGGTGGTTGCCGGAGAACGTCTCCACATACGGCGGGGAAATCGACCATCTCTTTTACATCATCTATTACATCACCGGAGCGGCTTTCCTCCTCGTGGCGGGCGCCTTGATCGTCTTTCCCATTATGTACCGGCACCGCGAGGGTCGCCGCGCGACGTACCTGCACGGCAATACCGTGATTGAGATCACCTGGACCATCCTGACCACCCTCATCTTCGTCGTGATCGCCTTTATGAGCCAGCCTCTCTGGGGGAGGATCAAGCAAGAGGTTCCGCCGACGGATCTGCAGGTCCGCGTGACCGCTAAGCAGTTTAACTGGGAGATCGTCTATCCCGGGCCGGATGGGAAGTTCGACACGGCGGACGATCTGCAAGTCGACAACGAGCTGCACGTCCCGGTCAATCGGGCTGTGCATGTCTTCCTGGCCTCGAAGGATGTCATTCACAGCTTTTTCCTTCCGCAGCTTCGACTGAAACAGGATGCCGTTCCCGGCCGCGTGATCCAGGCCTGGTTCCAGGCGACCAAGACCGGCAGGTACGAGATCCCCTGTGCCGAGCTGTGCGGGTTCGGGCACTCCGGGATGCTCGGCTACCTGACCGTGTACTCCCCCGAGGAGTACGACAAGTGGGTCAAGGAGCAATGGCCTTCCCGCTGACCTAGGGCGGGGAGGGATACTCGAGGGGAAGAATTGCGCAGACGCGGGTTGATCGAGGCGATTCTCACAGGAGTGGTGGATGATGAGTGACTCTGCGGGGGTCCAGGCCGTGCATGGGGTACACGCCCACCATGCAGAGCTGGGGTTCTGGCGCACGTATGTCTTCGCGACAGATCATAAGATGATTGGCAGGCAATTCCTCTTCCTCGGTCTCTTCATGTTGGTGATCGGCGGCCTGTTGGCGATGTTGATGCGCTGGCAGCTCGGCTGGCCAGAGACGCCGGTGCCCGGAATGAGTTGGATGCCGGAACCGTACATGTTCGAGGGGATCATCCCGCCGCAGACCTACAACATGCTCTTCACCATGCACGCCACGATCATGATCTTCTTCGCGGTCATGCCCATCATGATCGGCTGCTTTGGCAACTTCCTCATTCCCCTGATGATCGGCGCCCGGGACATGGCCTTCCCCGTCCTGAACATGCTCTCCTTCTGGAGCGGGGCGGTGGGGGGGATGGTGATGCTGGCGGGGTTCTTCGTCCCCGGGGGACACGCGGCCAGCGGCTGGACCGCGTACGCGCCGCTCAGCGCCAGTGCGATCTACACCGGGGTGGACTGGGGCCAGAACCTCTGGAATATCAGCCTCATTATCGTTGCTGCCTCTTCACTCATGGGGTCGATCAACTACATCACGACCATCATCAATATGCGGGCCCCGGGCATGACCTGGTTCCGGCTGCCGCTCGTAATCTGGTCCCTCTTCATCACCGCGATCCTCCTCTTGCTGGCCCTGCCGGTGCTGACCGCGGCGCTGGCCATGCTCCTGGCCGATCGGATGCTCGGGACCCACTTTTTCCTCCCTGCCGGTGGGGGTGAGCCTCTGCTGTGGCAGCACCTGTTCTGGTACTTCGGGCATCCGGAGGTCTACGTCCTGGTCCTTCCCGCCATGGGGGTCACCTCGGACGTCCTCTCCACCTTCTCGCGCAAGCCGGTTTTCGGCTACCGCGCCATGGCCATGTCCATGATTTCCATCGGCTTCCTCAGTTGGATCGTGTGGGGCCATCACATGTTTCTCAGCGGGATGAACCCGGCGTTGGGAACGGCCTTCATGATGTCGACCATGGTCATCGCGGTCCCCTCAGCCATCAAGACCTTCAACTGGCTCGGCACCCTGTGGGGAGGCTCCATTCGGTTCACCACGCCAATGCTGAACGGCCTGGCGTTTGTGTCCATCTTCGTGATCGGGGGACTCAGCGGGGTCTTCATGGCATCGACGCCCGTGGACATTTTCATCCACGACACCTACTTCATCGTGGCGCATTTCCACTACATCGTCGCGGGCATCGTCTTCGGCCTGTTCGCGGCGGTCACCTATTGGTTCCCCAAGATGTTCGGCCGGATGATGAACGAGACGCTCGGGAAGATCCACTTTGTCCTCACCTTCATCTTTTTCAATTTGACCTTCTTTCCGATGCACTTCCTTGGGACCGGCGGCCACATGCGTCGCATTTATAACCCCATGCAGTATGAGTTTCTACAACACTTTCGGTCGATGAATGAGTTCATCAGTGTGAGTGCGTTCCTCCTCGGCCTCTCGCAGATCCTGTTCCTCGTCAACTTCTTCTGGGCCCTGTGTGCTGGGAAGAAGGCGGAGGCGAATCCCTGGCACGCCAATACGCTCGAGTGGGCGGCTCCCTCGCCGCCGCCACACGGCAATTGGGGAGAACATCTCCCGGTCGTGCACCACGGCCCGTATGAGTACAGCGTGCCGGGCGTCGAGGAAGACTATCTGCCGCAGACGACGCCCCATGCCCTCCCCGTGACGGCGGGGCATTGAGGACTGCCCGAATGGCGCAAGCCCCCCGGGTTACATCCGATCACAACAGGTGGGTCCATCGGTTCTCGCTGCTCACTGCGGGGGCGACTTTTGTCCTGGTCGTTGCCGGCGGCCTGGTCACCAGCACGGGCTCAGGCCTTGCGGTCCCCGATTGGCCGACGACCTTCGGGCACAACATGTTTCTGACTCCCTGGTCGAAAATGGTCGGCGGGATCTTGATCGAGCACGGACATCGGCTGATTGGCGCAGGTGTCGGCCTCCTCACGCTGGCTGTGGCCGTGTGGCTGTGGATCGCGGATCCGCGAGGATGGCTTCGCTGGCTGGGGGTCATCGCCCTCGGTGCGGTGATCGTGCAAGGGATCCTCGGGGGTCTGCGGGTCGCCTTGGTTGAACGGACACTGGCCATTGTCCACGCGGCCCTGGCCCAGGCCTTTTTTGCCCTGACGGTCAGCGTGGCCTTCTTTACCTCCGACGAGGGGAGGGAAGGACCACCCCAGGCGCCTGTCACCGATGCCGTGCCCTTGAGCCGCCTCGTCCTCCTCGCGATGGGCTGTATCTATCTCCAATCAATGATCGGTGCCGTGCTGCGGCACACGGGCGGAGGACTTGGCGCACACCTGATCAATGCTCTGGTGGTGGCCACCGTGATCGTGGTTCTCACCGGCCGCATCCTGAGAAATCACCGGGACCAACCGAGACTGGTCCGCGCCGGTGCGCTCCTTGGCGGGCTGTTGATCGTCCAGCTTCTCCTGGGCCTCGGGTCTATGTGGAGCAGGTTCGTCACCCCGGGGGCGGCCGTACCCGCTCGTTTCATGGTGACGGTCACAACGTTGCACGTGGCCGCCGGGGCGTTGATGCTGGCCACGTGCCTCATCCTGACTCTTCGCGTCTATCGCCTGTTGCCCTCTCGGGTCCCTGCGGTCGGTCGTGCCCTCCGCGCCCATCCGACAGGGAGGTCGGGGCAGGCACACGCCCGAGGCCGCCTTTCCGACTTTGTGGCGCTGACCAGACCGCGGGTGGTGGTTATGGTCCTGGTCACGACCCTCGTCGGGTTCTACGTGGGCTCGGTGGGGGCGCCGGACTATCTCCGGCTGGTCTCTACGCTGATTGGCCTGGGACTCGCGGCGGGTGGAACGCTGGCGTTGAACCAATACCTCGAGCAGGACGTCGACGCGCGGATGGAGCGCACGCGACTTCGGCCATTACCGGATGGGAGGCTCGAGCCCAGGGAGGCGCTCCTCTTCGGTGCGGTGATCACCGGCGGCGGGCTCCTCTTCCTCGCTCTCGTCGTGAACTTCCTGAGTGCCGGCGTGACGGCGGTCAGTGTGGGGAGCTATCTCTTTCTCTATACGCCGCTCAAGCGCAAGACCTCGCTCTGCAGCATCGTGGGGGCCGTCCCTGGCGCGCTGCCGCCGGTCATTGGATGGGCGGCAGCCCGAGGCGAGCTCGGGGCTGAGGCCTGGGTCCTCTTTGCCATTCTGTTCCTCTGGCAGATTCCTCATTCCCTCGCCATTGCCCGGCTCTATCGGGACGACTACGCGCGGGCCGGCATCCGGCTCCTCCCGGTCATCGAGCCCGATGGCGGGAGTACGGGGCGCCAGATTGTCAGCAACTGCCTGGCCCTGCTTGCCGTGGGCTTGCTGCCAACACTCATCGGGTTGGCGGGATCGGTCTATTTCGTCGGCGCCTTCGTCCTCGGGGTCGGGTTCCTCGGGTGCGGCATCGGGCTCGCCATTTCCCCCTCGGAGACGGCTGCGCGCCGCCTCCTCCTCGCCTCCCTGGTGTACCTGCCGGCGCAGCTCGGGCTCATGGCACTGGATAAGGTGCCGTTCTAGGTGGGCGATGGCATTGGGAGGGGCATTCGCCAGGGAGATGCATACGGGTCGTGCGATGCCACGAGGAGTCGAAACCCCGGTCATCGATAAGGGTGCAGAGGATCTGGCTCCGGAACATCGCCGGTTCGATGGGGGTCCGCCCCCGGAATTCCCCCGAGATCCATTCGGCCGGGGGGAAGGTGGCCGCGGCCAGCCGGGGGTCAGCAATGCCCGCCTGGGTATGCTGATCTTTTTGGGGGCCGAGGCGATGTTCTTCGCGGGGCTGATCGGTGCGTTTCTGGTCTTCCGCTTCGGGAGTGCGACGTGGCCCCCTCCCGGCCAGCCCTATCTGCCGGTGGGCGTGACGGGGGTCAATACCATCATCCTGTTGGTCAGCGCGTACACGATGGGCCGGGCACTCCGTGCCATCCGCCGCGGGGACCGCCGGGGGCTCGTTTGGGGCCTTCTGGTCACGGCGCTCCTCGGGACGATCTTCCTAGGGGTGCAGGGGTATGAGTGGATTCGCCTGGTCCACTTTGGGTTCACCTTGTCGAGCGGCACGTATGGCGCGACGTTTTATACCCTCATAGGGGTCCACGGGCTCCACGTGTTCGGCGCCGTGCTCTGGCTGTTGGTCGTCCTGGCGGGGGCCAGGGCACATCGGTTTTCGGCGACGCGACATGTGGCCCTGACTCTCTGCGGGATGTACTGGTACTTCGTGGTGGCGCTCTGGCCGTTGCTGTTCACCTTGGTCTACTTGAGCTGAGCCCAGAGGAGGATGGTGTGGGGAAGGGCGTGCGCATGATGCGTTGGTGTCGGGCTCTCGGAATGGGGATGGCAGCGCTGCTGCTGATCCCGGCGGCGGGGCACGCGTGTTCCGTCTGTGGGGGTGCGGCGATGGGCACCGATGCAGGGGCGGGCTTCAACACGAGCCTCTTTTTTCTCATCG
>JBOHQS010000112.1:0-7314 GCA_050732295.1 Methylomirabilales bacterium (SeqCode) | reverse complement strand
GGGGTCCCGCTTCACCAACTGTCCCCGCAGCAGCCCGATCACGGGTGCCCCCTAGAGTTAAAAAAAGGGCAGGATGAGAGTGAGATCGATACGCCAGCCATCCGCCTCTCGGGTCATCGGATAACTCCGGACACCCGGGGTGCACTGAAAACGCGGAACAACGCGCCCCGACCACTCCAGACCGACCTTCCCCGTCACCACGACCAACTCGGGCGACCGATAATCCGCCGAGATGAGTTCAAAGGTGGTGTGACAGCAGCTTGCCCGGCACCCGAGACCCTTCATCCGGCTAATAAACTCCTCCCGCGTGAAGAGGCGTCTCGTCGTCGTCGTCCCCCGGTCGTAGATGGCCCCATAATCTTCTACATGCCACAGATTGAGGATCTCCACCAGGGCACCAGTGGCCGCCGTCACCCGCTCGACCTCCTGCGGATCTACCGCCCCCAGGAGTACTGGGAGGAGCAGCACCAGGCTATAGCGTCGCCAGCCGTTTCTGAAGACCCACCCCATGGATATGACAAATGGCTAACGCCAGCGCATCCGTAGCATCGGTGGCAGGAATCCCCGACGAGATTCCCAGCAGCGAGGCCACCATCCGCTGGACCTGCTCCTTCGACGCTCTCCCGGTGCCGGTCAGTGCGCTCTTCACCTCGAGCGGACTATACTCAAACACGTCAAGTCCGCCGTCGACTATGGCCAAGAGGGCCACCCCCCTGGCCTGACCGAGCATGAGCGCCGTGCGGACATTCTTGGCAAAAAAAAGCCCCTCCACGACTCCGCATTCGGGCCGATGCTGCCGAATGATCGCCTGGAGGGCCTGGTGAATCGCCTGGAGTCTCAGCGGAAAGGGCTGGCGGGGAGGGGTCGCGATCACGCCGTGCGCGATGGAGATCAGGGACCGGTTTCGCACCTCCACCACGCCGTAGCCGGTGATGGCCGTCCCGGGGTCGATCCCCAGCACCCGGAACCCAGTGGTCACCCCCCGCTCCATCTCCTAGGCTGTCAGGGCCGCCATGATCTCTTCAGGGATATCAAAGTTGGCATAGACATGCTGAACGTCGTCGTGCTCCTCGAGCCCGTCCATCAAACGGAGCACCTGCTCTGCCTCCTTCCCCTCGAGGCGGACGGTGGACTGGGGCAGCATGGTCATCTCGGCGTGTTCGAGGGGGAAGGACGCCCGCTCCAAGGCCCTCTTCACTGCCTCGTAGTCCTGTAACGCGGTGACGACCTCGAATGTTTGCTCTCCGCTCCGGACATCCTCCGCACCTGCCTCAAGGGCCACTGCCAAAAGCTGCTCCTCATCCAGCCCTTTTTTCGCGAGGTGGATCAGACCCTTCTTCTGGAACATCCAGCCGACACACCCCGACTCCCCGAGGTTCCCCCCAAAGCGAGAAAAGATCTTGCGGATCTCCGCGGTGGTCCTATTCCGGTTGTCGGTCACCGCATCGAGGAGCACCGCCACCCCCCCAGGGCCATACCCTTCGTAGATGCACTCCTCGTAGGTAACCCCTTCCAGTTCCCCGGTCCCCTTCTTGACGGCCCGGATGATGTTGTCCTGGGGCATGTTGGCGGCCTTGGCCTTCTCCATGGCATCCCGGAGGCGATGATTCCCCGCCGGATCCCCCCCGCCGGTACGGGCCGCGATGGTAATCTCCCGGATCAACCTGGTAAAGACCCGCCCCCGCTGGGCATCAACCTTCGCCTTCTTGTGCTTGATGCCTGCCCACTTGGAGTGCCCGGACATCTCGAAGCCTCCTCACCCGAAAAATTACAGAAAAGCCGGCCACCTGTAAAGGAAAATCCGGAGAAATCCCCTTGACAAGCTGGAGCGGCAGTGGTAATTAGAATACCATATCGATGGGAACTTCTTCAAGGAAGGCGAAGATGGACCTGAGACATCTCTGGAGTTGGCGGTTGTACTTTAGCGGCGTCTGCCCTCCGGTCGGCGGCGCCTGACCCTTTTATCGTCGAGGATGGCCGCGGGGGCAGATAGGCTTCCGTGGCTTTTGTATCTTCAGGGCCACGGTGATGCCGTGGCTTTCTGTTTTGGAGGAAGGCGATGATTATCGTGATGCAGGCGGGGGCGCCCGAAGAGGAGCTCCAACAGCTCCTCAGGCGCGTCGAAGCGTTGGGATACCATCCCCACCTGATCCGGGGGACCCAGCGCAACGTGGTCGGAGCGGTCGGCGATGAGCGAGGCAAGGCGCGACTCCAGAGTCTGGAGGCGCTGCCGGGCGTTGAGAGCGTCGTTCCGATCCTGCAGCCGTTCAAGCTGGCCAGTCGGGAGTTCCGACCGAAGACGGTGGTCAAGATCGGCGAGGTCGAAATCGGCTCTGACCGTCTCGTGCTCATGGCCGGGCCCTGCTCGGTGGAGAGCGAGGTCCAAATACTGGAGAGCGCACACGCCGTCAAGGCGGCCGGGGCCACCATCCTGCGCGGGGGTGCCTTCAAGCCACGGACGTCACCGTATAGCTTCCAGGGACTGGGAGAGCAGGGGTTGAAAATGTTGGCGCGGGCTCGGGAGGTAACCGGCCTCAAGGTTGTCACAGAGGTCCTGAATTCCCAGGATGTGGAGCTGGTGGCCCGGTATGCCGACATCCTCCAGGTCGGGGCACGCAACATGCAAAACTTCTCCCTGCTGAACGCGGTCGGCGAGGCCCGGAAACCGGTCCTCCTCAAGCGCGGCATGTCGGCCACCATCCAAGACCTTCTGATGTCGGCGGAGTACATCCTCTCCCATGAGAACTACGACGTCATCCTCTGCGAGCGTGGGATTCGGACCTTCGAGACCGCGACTCGCTTCACGTTGGATCTCAATGCCGTCCCCGTCCTCCGGAAGCTCACCCATCTGCCGGTGATCGTGGACCCGAGCCACGGAACGGGCCACTGGGAGTACGTCACGGCCATGGCGCGGGCCGCCATCGCCGCAGGGGCCGACGGCCTTATGGTCGAGGTCCATCCCAAACCTGAAGAGGCGCTATCCGACGGGGTGCAGTCGCTGACGCCCGCCCGGTTCCAGGAGCTGATGCGCCAACTCGCGCCCGTCGCCCACGCCCTCGGCCGCACATTATAATCCGCCAACCAACGAGAAGAACCCAAACGAGAACACACCGTGTCATCGGAGCAAGCGAAGGGAGAGAGGTGGCGCTATCCTTGATGGACGGTCGAGGGGCGGTGTGGGGGAGACTAAGAGAGAGGCAACATCGCTAGGCAGGACTGCTCGCGGCGACCTCGCTGAGGAAGCGTCGATACTGCACCGGCCCGGTGTCCTCTACAAAGCGCAAGACTCTTATCCCGTGGAGGAAGCTCCCGTCATCGAGGGGCTGGGATCGCTCCCACATCACGGCCCCCTCAGCCGAGACAAGCCCTTTGGGAAGCTCCAGCCCAAGGCGAAACACGGCCCCGGTTGTCAGCTTTTTCGGCAGCATCAGCAGGAGGCCCCCGAGGCTCAGGTTCCCCGTGGTCCCTACGACCTCAGCATCTGTGCCGAGGGCGCACCGGACGGGAATCCGAGCCCGAAACCGCGGATGCAATCGCTGACTGGAGCTGCGCCTTTCGGCGCGCTCCAGGGCCATGCCGACTACCTGAAGCAGGCTCTCCGGTCCAAAGGGCTTTGCCAGAAAGAACTCCGCCCCCGCCCGAAAGGCCCGCTCGGTGTCCGCCAGGTCTTGCGAGTCTGTGACCCCCACCACGGGGATATCGTGCAGGACGGGATCTCTTTTGAGGCGTTCGCACGTCCCGATCCCGTGCACGCCCGACATCATGGTCTGTAAGAGGATGATGGTGGGCTGAGTCTTTCGGGCGACTTCAATCCCTTCCTGGCCCCCGAAAGCCTCAACGACCTTGTGGCCGGCACCCGTGAGGACCGATCTCACCAGCTCACGCACCACTTGATCGTCGTCGATAACGAGAATGGGTCCTGTCCGGACTGCGTCCTCGCTGAGCATATCGAGCGATCTCCGTGCAACCCGGATGCCAACTAGCCCTCTCGGCCCTTGACATCCCTTTCCCAGCGGGGCATACTTACGCAAGGAGATGCGTAATGGTACCGGGGTAAGCATAGCCCCGCCGTCACCCTCGTTGGCGTTTCAGAAGATTCTGACGCCTTCTCCGGCGGAGCGTTGCCTGGGAAGGCGTTTCCCTTACTCATGACCGAAGACCTCCAATCATGCCGCCAGCATAGCCCTTGCATAGCGCCTAAACGGGCAAGCATGCACCACGAGGGAGACTATGCGGAACCGGCCGATCTTGGTCATTGACGACGATCCCCAGTCCCGTGAGCTGGTCAGTGCTATTCTGGGCGAAGCGGACTTCGAGGTCCTTTCGGCCCCCGATGGTGCGTCAGGGATCGAGCTGACGCGCACGGCGCGACCTGCTGTCATCATCCTGGATATGATGATGCCCGGTATCGACGGCATCAACACCCTGCAAACACTGAAACGAGACCCTGTACTCAAGGATATTCCCGTGGTTGCCATCACGGCCTCATCGGACCTGACATACGCCGAGAAGGCCTTTCGGGCGGGGGCGCTCTTTTTCCTGCCGAAGCCCTTTCGTGCCGCGAGCCTCCTCCGCGTCGTAGAATTGGCCGCGGAGCGTGCGGAGAAAGACACCCCAATGCAGCGCCGGCGGCGCCATACCCGTCACCCGGCAGAGATTTCAGTGTGGTGCTTCGTCCGCGGCGATGCAGGAACGACCCGAGGAGTGGTGGGGCACACAGGCAACGTGAGCCTCGGGGGCTTATCGGTCTTGCTGCCGGAGACGTTGGCGCCCGGAACTGCCCTTCGCCTCGGGCTGGGACTCCCCCAAGGCCCCATCACCGCCAGGGGCGCCGTCGTATGGCATGATCCCCAGCCGGCGGGAGGCGACAGATTCCACCACGGCGTTCGGCTCCTGGGATTTGCGGAGGATGAGGGGCTCTCACAGTATAGACGCTACCTTCGCCAGATAGCGGCGCCTGCTGCGCAGTCAGGGTGACGCCAACGGTCCTGCAGGTCCCCTTCCCTGAACATCACCTCACCGAGCCTGCTCACCTGATCTCGGCACACGCATTGCAGACCCAAGGTCCGTCCCGTGACAGCCCTCACTCAGTCGTGGATACTTGGGCCCACCGCAGGAGACGCCACCAACTTCCCTGATGTGGACCCCTATCCGGCAGACCGTTGAACGCCCGAGGCCAAGCCACGAGTATGACTATGCGGAATCGTCCCATCCTCGTTGTTGACGGGGACCCCCAGTCCCGCAAGCTGGTCACTGCCGCCCTCACAGAAGCGGATTTCGAGGTGCTCTCTGCCCCGGATGGCTCGACGGGGATTGAACTGGCCCGGCGGGTGCAGCCCGCCGTCATCATCTTGGATATCATGACGTCCGCCACCGACGGTATGGACACATTGCACGGCCTGAAACGGGATCCCGGTCTCAAGGATGTTCCCGTGGTTGCCATCACGGCCTCATCGGACTTGACGTGCGCCGACAAGGCCTTTCGCGCTGGGGCCCAGTTCTTCCTGCCGAAACCATTTCGTGCGGCGAGCCTCCTCGGTTTGGTAGAGTTGGCCGCAGACCGGGCTCAGAAGACCGTCCCAATGCAGCGCCGGCGGCGCCATCCCCGTCACCCGGCAGAGATTCCGGTCTCGTGCGTCGTCGAGGACAATGCGCACACGACCCGGGAACTCATGGGCCACACCCTCAACGTCAGCCTCAGCGGGCTGTCGATGTGGCTACCCGAAAGGCTCGACCAAGGGACCATCCTCCACCTCAAGCTGGCCCTCCCCGAAGGCCCGATTACTGCCAAGGGCAGGGTGATGTGGCAGGATCCCAAACAGGCCTGGGACGGGCGATTCCACCACGGCGTCCGGCTTCTCGGCTTTACGGAGGAGGGTGCCCTCTCACAGTACAGACGGCAACTCAGTCAGCTCGCGGAGGAGCCGACCGAGTAGGGGAAGCGCCCGTGAGTGCGCGAGATTCGTGGTGAAAGACAGGGCTGTCATCGACCGCAGCGTGGGACTCTGCAGTATCTGCATTCATGCGAAGCGCGTGGGGAGCGCGCGCGGCTCCGTCTTCTGGCTCTGCCGTCGTGCGGCGCAGGACCGACGATTTCCCAAATACCCGCGGCTGCCGGTAGAATGGTGCGCGGGGTTTGCATCGACTGGAGCGACACCTGGGGCGGGGGGGCGGGATCGCGGGTGAGCAGGACTTCCGCAGATCCCTCAGCAATCGGGCGGGATCACTCCCAGGATATTCGGGGCGAGCCAGTTGCTCAGCTCGGTCAAGCTGCAGAGATCATGGGGGGTGAAATTGGGCCCAGCCTCTTCCAGGGATTTCCCCTTCCTGCTCACCTGGATCACCCCGATCGGCTCACCCCGGGGGGTGAGCAACGGGGCAGAGATCATCTTTTGGATCTTGAGAGGCCTCTGTGCCCTCAGGTTGATACGCTCGTAGATGTCCAAGTGCTGGATCTGGGAGACGTGGTTGTCGATCCTCCCCTTCCTGGCCCGAAGGGCCTCCCCGGCAATGCTCGAGGCGCTGACGGGGAAGAGATTCTTCTGATCCCCGTAAAAGGTGAAGGGGTAAGCAAACCCGAGCATGAGACCGTGATCCCTCACCAGGAGAATGGCGACCTCATCCTCCCGCACCGAGAACGCCTGGGCGATCGCTGGGCCGAGGCTCGCCATGAGCCGCTTCAATAGATTCGCGGACGGCGGGCCCCCTTTTCGCAAGGCATCGAGCTCCCGCCTGACATCGACGGGGATCTGTTCGATCACCCGCCTGATCAAGGCGCGCCGTTCAGCTACTTTCACGTCAGAAGGGGCCTTTTCCTCCGGCGCAAGACTCATGTTATCCTTCTTTCATCCTTCGCCTCCCGCCTCCTCCAGAAAATGCCACCGGAGAGTCGGCGGATGCGCGGTCAACCGAGAAGCGTGTCCCTGCAGAATGTGTGCCAGCATGACTCCTGTTCAGGAGAGGGCGCGGTGTCGAACATCTCACCGAATGGATGCCGTGATGAGCCACCCGGTCCAGCATGGAGGCGTTGACTCCGTGAATCGATGAGACGCTCGACAATGACACCATGATGGGGCACGAGTTCGTGCCACGGGGAAGGCGCCACTGGCGTTCTCTCCTCCTACGATGGCTGCCCGTAGTATTGATTGTGGTGGCCGGCTTGCTGTACATTACCAGGGTGCCCAAAAGATCGTACTCGGGTCCCTTCCACCCACTATCGGAAACCGAGCGGGCATTGGAGAACCGCCTCAAGAAGCACGTCACGGTGCTCGCGGGCGAGATCGGCGAGAGGAATCTCTGGCATCCCAAGGGCCT
>JBOHQS010000111.1:0-7315 GCA_050732295.1 Methylomirabilales bacterium (SeqCode) | reverse complement strand
TCCCCACGGATCGTGCGGTCGACGGAATCGACCAGAGCGCGTTCCTGCTCGGCAAGACCGAGAAGTCAGCGCGTGAATTCATCCCGGTCTTCCAGGGAAACATCGGCGGATCGGAGCTCTACGCGATGAAATGGCGCAAATGGAAAATGCACTTCTTCTGGCAGGAGCGTAAGTACGACCCGCCGCAGAAGCTCGCCATCCCGCGCCTCATCGACCTGTATGTCAATCCGCAGGAGCGGATCGAAGAGACGATTGGCGAATCCTCTATCGAAGGCCGTGGCTGGATAGCGCATGCGATGTTTGGGGAGTTGGCCAAGTTCATGGCGAGCTTGAAAAAGGATCCGCCGGTGCCGATGGGAACGAGCGACCCTTACGCGCCGGGGGCGGGAAAGTAAACTCATTTGAAACCAATTTGCCAAAGGAGGTTCGCGATGAAGACTCATAGCCGTATCGTTTCGTGTCTGTTCGCTCTGGTCGTTGTCGCTGGATGCGCCTCAACCGAGACATCCAGCCGCAAGGTACTCGTGGATGAAAAGGTCCCTCGGCCCGGTCACATCTGGGTGTACGACTTCGTCGCCACGCCCGCCGAGGTTTCGGCCGACTCCGAGCTCGCCGGCCAGTATGCTGAACACGGCACGCCACAAACCGCCGAGCAGATCGCGACCGGCCGGCAGGTGGGTGCTGAAATTACGGCGCAGCTGGTCGAGGAGATCCGCGGCATGGGACTGCCAGCAGACCGGGCTTCGATTCAAACGACGCCGCGGATCAACGACCTTGTAATCCGGGGCTATCTCCTCTCGATCGACGAGGGTAGTGCCGTCAAGCGCGTCACAATAGGATTTGGCTCCGGGGGGTCCGCGTTGACGGTGGCGGCGGAAGGCTACCAGGTGACGGCGCAGGGGCTGCGAAAACTCGGATCCGGCACCGTCGATTCCGGCGGAAGTAAAACCCCCGGGGGGGCTGTGCCGCTTGGCGTTGCCATTGCCACCGGCAACCCAGTGGGCCTCATCGTCAGTAGCGGGATGAAAGTATACGGGGAGACGAGCGGCAGCAGTAAGATTGAGGGCCGAGCCAAGCAGACCGCCAAGGAAATCGCGGACAAGATCAGGCCCAGATTCCAGCAACAGGGCTGGATCAAGTGAATCGGCCCACGGAGTATGCCGCGCAGCGTCTGGTCGCAGGTCAGCGTGACAAGGTCCATGTGAACTTGAAAGGAGCAACAACCATGAAACAAATCATCCTGAATACATTGATCCTCGTCGTCGTCGCGTCGGCTTTCATCGGCTTGCCGGCCGGCATCCAGCCCGCCTTTGCGCAGGCCGGCAAATCCAGGATCGTGCACGACGCCGAGTATTACATCCTCGATGCGCAGCACGGGCAGAAGTGGGCCGTGGAGGACAAGGAACTCGACAAGAAGCTCGCCGAGCTGCGCAAGAAGTTCGGCACGCCGCCGAACATCATTCACTTGATGTGGGACGATCAGCCCATGGGAGCTGTCGGCATTCCGGCGCTCCAACAGATCCGCGGTTACTCGACGCCCAAGCTTAACCAGATGGCTGCCGAAGGCATGCTGTTCACGCGCATGTACACCGAGCCCTCGTGCACGCCGAGCCGAGCGGCGGCGGTAACGGGTCAGCACCCCGTGCGCAACGGCATGTTCGCGGTGGGGTTCCCCATCGAGTACAAGGGGCTGAGCAAGAACAGCGTTACGATCGCCCACGCGTTGTCGAAGGCCGGCTACGCGACAGCGTTCTACGGCAAATGGCACCTGGGCGACATCGAGGAATCCTACCCCTACAATCAGGGATACGACGAAGCCTTGTTCGCCCTGTACAACCAGGTCGCCAGCCTCATGAACCTGAGGGGCGAGGCCGTCAACGCGGTCCTCGGCTTGAAGGAAGAATTGCTGGCAAAGGATCGCTACCAGCTCGACAACAAGTTCAACCAGAAGGGCTATGTCTTCTACATCGAAGGCAAGAAGGGCGAGCAGGGCAAGGAGTGGGGAGCAACCCAGACCCCGGAGGACTACGCTGCCTTAGATGTGGAGTCTGAGAAGCGCGCCTTGGCGTTCATGCGCCAGAGCGCCACGGCCAAGAAGCCATTTTACGTGGCTTGGTGGCCGTTGTGGACGTCCTTTATTCCCGATCCCAAGAAAGTCTCGCTGCAACGCGGTTTGGTCGGCGAGGCTTACGAGAAGGCGCTCGACCCCATGGCCGGCCGGCTCATGGAGTTCTTGAAGGCGCAGGGCCTCGCCGAGAACACGCTGATCGTCGCCATGTCCGACAACGGCCCGATGACCCACAATCCTCCGGCCGGCGCAGGCTTGGGCGAGGGTCTCTTCCGCGGCGGCAAAGGCGACTCTACCGAAGGCGGTGTTCGTGTCAGCGCGCAGGCTTGGTGGCCCGGCGTGATCAAGCCCGGACAGACCGTCGGCGACATCATCCACATCACCGATCTCTACACGACCTTCGCACGCCTTGGCGGCGCAATGCAGTACCTCCCTACCGACCGGGTGATCGATGGTATCGACCAGACGGCGTTGCTGCTGAAGGGTGATTCCTTCAGCCGCCGTGACTACGTCTTCATTTACCTCGGCCCCACGTTGGCCGCGTCGGTGAAGAAGCAGTACAAGAGGGCCTGGATCGGGGGGCATGGCGCGGCGAGCGGTGCCGCCGCGTTCTACGACCTCTACAACGACACCCGCGAACAAACCCCCTTGCTGATACAGATGCTCCATTTCAAGGAACCCTTCAACCGCATGCGAGCCCGGCACGAACTGTGGAAGAAGAAGTACCCGGATCAACCGGCGGGGTTCGGTCGCGCATTCACCGGCCTCACCAACGCGCGAGCCGAGACCATCGCGCTCTCCCGGCCACCCGTAGACCTGAAGAGCCTGCCGTTCGACGTGCTCCAGTACATCGAGCACATGGATCGGCTGCCATTCGACCCGCATGCCGAGCCTGATCTTGGCAGATGACACAAGCGCGTTGCGATTCAATCCGCCGTCCCCCGGCTGGTGGACATCGAATTGAAGTAAGCCAGATGTGAAAAGCGCGGGCCGCATCCGTATCGGGAAGGGGCGTTCGGCCGGCTACACTTTGCAACGCATCGCCACGCCACAAGATTCCGTGAACCACCGCAGTCCCGGGAAGCGAGCGTAGAG
The DNA here is from genome assembly GCA_050732295.1 of Methylomirabilales bacterium (SeqCode). GTDB lineage: Bacteria > Methylomirabilota > Methylomirabilia > Methylomirabilales > CSP1-5 > CSP1-5. Next base: position 4,152 of record JBOHQS010000111.1, on the reverse strand, counting down.
CCATGGAGCACACCCAAGACGAGTCAGCATCGCTCGAGGCGCCCGCCGACTTTTCGCTGGTGCTGGGCGGCCCGCTGTACCAGCTCTACCTGCGCTGCCGCCTGGCGAGACCGTCGCTCGAGCTGGCCGCCCGGCGGACGATCGCGATCCCGCTCATCGCCTGGCTGCCCTTGCTCCTCCTCGCGCTTGTCGAGGGCCACGCGCTCCCCGCGACGATCGCCGTGCCGTTCGCCTACGACCTGGAGGTGCACGCCCGGTACCTGCTCGCGCTGCCCCTCCTGATCGCCGCCGAGCTGATCGTGCACATGCGGCTCCGGCCGATCATCGGGCAGTTCCTCGCGCGGGGCATCGTGCCGCCGCCGGCCCGCGCCCGGTTTGACGCGATCCTCGCCTCCGCGATGAGACTGCGAAACTCCGTGCCGCTCGAGATCTCGATGATCGTGTTCGTGTACACCGTCCTGCACGTCTTCTGGCGGAGTCAGACCCTGCAAACGCCCACATGGTTCGCGACGCAGGTGGCGCCGGCTTGGCGGCTGTCGTGGGCCGGCTGGTGGTATAGCTACGTGAGTGTCCCCATCTTTCAGTTCATCCTCCTCCGCTGGTATGTCCGGCTCTTCATCTGGCTCCGCCTTCTCTGGCAGGTCTCACGGCTCGAGCTCTGCCTTGTCCCCACGCATCCCGACCGCGCCGGGGGCCTGGGCTTCCTGGGGGGGAGCGTCAACGCCTTCACGCCCGTGCTTCTGGCCCAAACTGTTCTCGTCTCCGGCGTGATCGCCAACCGCATCTTCCACGAGGGGAGTACGCTGCCGGCCTTCAAGGTGGAGATCATCGGGATTGTCGTCATGCTGGTGATCATCGTCCTCGCGCCGCTCACGGTCTTTGCCCCGCACCTGGTGGCCGCGAAACGATCGGGTCTACGCGAGTACGGCGCCCTCGCCGCGCGCTACGTGCAGGAGTTCGATGCCAAGTGGCTCCGCGGGGGCGCCGGCAAGGAGGAGCCCCTCATCGGGAGCGGGGACATCCAGTCCCTCGCCGACCTGGCGAACAGCTTCGAGGTGATCCGGGGGATGCGGCCGGTGCCGTTCGGCAGGGACACGGTCCTCCAGCTCGTGGTGATAATAGCGCTCCCGTTCGCTCCGTTGCTGCTGACCGTGATCCCTCTGGAGGAGCTGCTGAAGAGCCTCCTGGCGGTGTTGCTGTGAGCGATCCGGCGTGGCTGTTGAAACGGGCATGCAAGCTGGGAGAGAAGAAAAGGGGGTCTGGCCCCGCGGACTCCGAACGGGCTGGCCACCCTGGACGATTTGGAAAGGTGAGTGGGAAATATGCGGATGGCTGAAAAGAGGGTTTTCTCAGCGACTCGAGGCCACTTCTTTTATCTGTTGGTTTCCCTGTTCCTGTTGCTGCTGCTCCACCCTTTTTTTGCTGGGGCGGTCCTCGGGCGAATCGTTTTCCTCGGGTGCTTTTCGGCCGTCCTGTTCGCCGCTCTATACGCGGTCAGCGAGAACAGGCGAGTCTTCACCCTTGCTGTGGCCATCGCCATCCCCGTCCTTGCGGGGAGGTGGTTGGGTTTTTTCCTGGAGAGCGGATTTCTGGCCCTGATGGTGCAGAGTGGTACTGCCCTGTTCTTTGCCTTTACCCTAGCTATCCTGCTGTCTCATGTCTTGAAAGATGAGGAGGTGACGGGCGACAAGATCAATGGTGCAATCTGTGTCTACTTGCTGATTGGACTGACGTGGGGATTGCTCTTCTCGGTCATCGAGGCCATTCGGCCTGGCTCTTTTCAGATGGCGCAGGCCCCGGATGGGGGAACCGAGGAAAAACTGTCGCTATTCGTGTATTACAGCTTCGTCACAATGACCACCGTGGGTTACGGCGATGTCCTCCCCGCCACTCCCGTGGCGAGATCCCTTTCGATTGTCGAGGCGGTGATAGGGCAGATCTATCTGGCCACGTTGATTGCCCGGCTCGTGGGCTTGCACATTGTCCACTCTCTGAAAAAGGGGTCCCGCTAGGTTCTCACCCTTCATAGTCGCAACGGGTCACCTTCATCTCGCAACGAAGAGGGGGTCAGTGACCTTTGGGACCGCCAGGTGGAGGCGGTGAGTCGGGTGAACTTGTCTGAGGGGCCGGCTGTTCTTGTGCGGACGCCTCACCACCACCTGCGAGAGCGTCAGCGGGAAGCTCAAGGGTCCGCCCAAAGATGCCCAAAATTCCTCTATCGACTGCCTTCGGCGAAACCCGTGCGACGTCCGGATCAGCGATAGGCCCATGGACGCGATAAGAAACGACCATGACGGCCCTGTCTCTGCCAAAAAGAAGCGTTCCGATCCCGACCTGCTTGATGATCGGCGCGTCGCCGACTGCCGTGAGGACCCTGTCAGTGAGCTGCAGCGGATGCACCGCCAGCTGGCCGTCGATGGTGCGCTGAGGCAAATCGATCTGGCCCACGGCCGCGGCCCGCAAGACCGGACCTCGGAGCGTGACGTTCTCTGTCTTGGCGATCCCGTTCTCCAGGTCGAAGGTTGCGCTGAGTTCATCGTAGGGCAGACCTTTCCCTTGCGCCCCCCGGTCGAAGAGAAAGCTGAGGTTGATCAATTTCAGGGCTTTCTCGAGCGCGAAGGAGCGGTGAATTACTCCGCCTCGAGCCGCACCTGCCCACCAAGGGTGGCGAGTAAGTCCGCACCCGCTCCGGCCGTGATGTTCCCCCTCGCCCGGAGGGGGCCTGTCGCCACTGGGTTCTTCTCGGCCTCCTCGTCAAGCGCAAAGACACGTGCGAATCGCGCATCCTCGAGGTTGAACTGGAACTGCCATCCCCACCCCTGTTCCTCCAACGTGCCGTGCAGTGTCGCGTCGATCGTCCCACCGCCCCATCGGGCCTTGAAACCATTGGACTCGACCGCGGTCTCGGTCAATCGGACCTCGCCTTGCAAGTGTTCTATAGGTTCCGGGTGGACCCGGAGTTTCACGGCGCTGTCCTGTGTCCGGACGGTGCCACGGTATCGCGGGAGCTTTTGAGAACCCTGAATTCCCACATCTACTTCGAGCATCCCCTTCGCCTCGAGGACCTCGGGGGACAGCACGGTGGCCAGCGCGGCGGGGGCGGTGCCGAGGATTTTCAGGTCCATTTCCCCACCTATTGTTCCCCCCACGGTGATCACACCTCCATCGGCGCTTAGCGACACTGGTGCGATGGTAAGTTTTCCCTCGTGAAAATTGAGGCGGGTCGGGCCCTCCGTCTGGAAGGAGTGTCCCTGTATATCGAATTGGACTGCTGCGAGGTCCACGGTCGCCCGTTCGGGTACCTCTCCCAGGCGACCGGCGACATCAATGCGCCCTGATGCGACTCCACTCACGTGAGCGGGAAGGGGATACCCGGCGATGCGCAAGAGGCTTCCGAGGTCCCCCTGTTTCAAGGTGAGGGCTGCTTCGAACGGGTGTGGGGCTTTGGTCGTTATGTTCGGCTGAAACATGTAGCCTCGCTCTGGTATGGACAACTGACCCGTCAATCGATCCTGAGACAGGTCCCACGTCAGCGTCCCCTGTCCATCGCCTACCTTCACTCCGCGGTTTGCCAAATCGGCGACCTCGAGCGTTATGTCGAGCCGTGGGTGGCCGATCGGTCCGTCGCCTTTCGCCGAGACGACCGTTACCGTTCCCGTGAGTCCCGAATTTTGAAGGGGCGCCAGGCGTTGGATGGCTAAGGGGCTCGACCTGAGATCGAACTGGCTGTTCCCATCGAGGTCAATCTCAAAGCGGCCCGCCACTTTTTCGCTGTCTCGTTGAAGCTCGAGGCCCTCGATCCAGACCCTGTTTTTCTGGAGCTGGAGCTTCACGGTGGCGTGCCCCTGCTCCCATGGCTCGTCGAGGATGAGAACATCCGTGAGCGCAAGCGCGCCTTCTCCCGTCAGGGTCGCGGGCGTCCCGTGCACCTCTGCCTTGAGGCGCATCGGGCCTGAAAGCGGCACAGAGCCCTTGGCGAAGATCCCCAGGAATTCCTCCAGTGGACCCTGGGCGTCGCCGTTGATGTCGAGCGTGAGGTCGTATTTCAGGAGGATCTTGCGGTCGGGGGGCTTGGGTCCGAGGGTGAGGACCACGTGAAAAAGCCCACGAAGCCCTTGCCGGAGGACGGTGAGGGTTGGTGCGGTGAGGGTC
>JBOHQS010000110.1:0-7341 GCA_050732295.1 Methylomirabilales bacterium (SeqCode) | reverse complement strand
GCCCTCGTCGAGGACATGAAAGAGCTTCTCGCCCACCTCATTGAGGATCAGCGGTACTATCGGCACAACGATCCCCAGTACTCTGACTGTACGCGGGCGAACGCCAGCTCCCACCTGCGGGCCATGTTGATGTCGCGGACGCTGGCCCTTCCCGTGCGGGCAGGAGAGGTGGTCCTCGGTCGGTGGCAGAGCATCATCTTTGCGGAGCTCGATGGTCCCCAGGAGCGAAGCATTCAGTTCCAGATCCTCGGCGAGTAGGGTGGTGATGTCAGGCATGGAGGTGGGTGTGGAGACGCTCGTCGCGCGCACGGGGCTGGCTGATCTCTACGAGAAGGTCGTCCAGGGCGAGCGCCTGAACTATGACGACGGCCTGCGCCTCTACCGGACGCCAGAGCTCAACGCGGTGGGTGCCCTGGCCAATGTGGTCCGGGAGCGCATGAACGGCGATGTCACCTACTACGTCCGCAACCTCCACATCAACTACACTAACATCTGCAACAAGCTGTGCAAATTCTGCTCCTTCTACGCCCCACCCGGCGACCCCAGGGGCTACGCGCTCACGCCAGACGATATCGTCGCCCGTCTCGAGGAATACCGCGATCAGGTGATCCGCGAGATCCATATGGTCGCGGGGATCAACCCGAAACTCCCCTATCAGTACTATCTGGACATCCTCCGGTCGGTCCGTGCGGCCCGTCCCGAGGCGCAGATCAAGGCCTTTACCATGATCGAGCTGGCCCAGATCGCCCGGGCGGCGAAAAAGCCGCTGGGGGACGTCCTCGAGGATCTCAAGGGCGCGGGCCTTGCCTGCGTTCCCGGCGGCGGAGCCGAGGTCTTCAGTGACCGGGTGCATGAGGAGCTCTTTCGCGCCAAGCTGGATAACGAGGGATGGTTCCAGGTGGCCCGCGAGGTCCACCGGGCAGGGCTCAAGTCGAACGCCACCATGCTCTACGGTCATATCGAGACGGTCGAGGAGAAGGTCAAGCACCTCCTCCACATCCGGGAGCTCCAGGACGAGACGAAAGGGTTTCAGTGCTTCGTTCCCTTGGCTTTCGATCCCGCCCGGACCGAGCTCGAGCATATTCCGGTGACCACGGGGCAACAGAATCTGCGGGAGATCGCCATCGCCCGCCTGCTCCTGGATAACTTCCCCCACATCAAGGCCTTCTGGATCATGATCACGCCACAAGTCGCCCAGCTGGCCCTCTGGTACGGGGCGGATGACCTGGACGGGACCGTCAGTCATTACGAGATCACGCACGCCCTGGGAACCGCCTCCCATCACCAGGCCTTGAGCCATCAGGAGCTTCTGGATCTCATCAGCGAAGCGGGTCGGATCCCGATCGAACGCGATGCGCTCTACAACGTGATACGAGAGCAGTCGGCTGTCGGCGGTCAGCAGTCGGCCAAAGAGTCCCTGAACCTGCGGGTGTTGTCGTCGAGCAGCTGAGGGGCTCTTCGCCTTGAGGAGATCGATGTCAGGGAATGGGGCCGGGCGATTGCGAGAGATTGAGGCGAAGGTGCTGGCCGGAGAGCGGCTGAGCGGCGAGGATGGCCTGGCCCTCCTTCAGGTGACCAACCTCCCGTGGTTAGGCTTCCTCGCCGATACGGTGCGGCGACGGAAGCGTCTAGAACGGGAGGTGACGTATGTTGTGGGCCGCATCATCAACTATACCAATGTCTGCTGGGTGAAATGCACCTTTTGCGCCTTCTACCGCCTGCCAGGCCACCAGGAGGGCTACGTCCTCTCGCGAGAGGAGATCTTCCAGAAGATCCAAGAAGTCGTCGATCACGGCGGCACCGAGATCCTGTTCCAGGGGGGCCTGAACCCGGCGCTGAAGATCGACTACTTTGAGGAGATCTTCCGGGCCATCACAGGGCGCTTCCCCGTTCATATCCACGGCCTCTCACCGGCGGAGCTCATCTATCTGGCCAAGATTTCGCGGCTTTCGCTCAGAGAAACCCTTCTGCGACTGAAGTCGGCGGGGCTCGGCACCATCCCGGGAGGTGGAGCGGAGATCCTGGTGGACGATGTCAGGCAGGCCATCTCCCCTCTGAAGGACACGGTGGAAGAATGGCTCGACTGCATGCGGACGGCCCATCAGGTCGGGATCCCATCGAGCGCCACCATGATGTTCGGGTCAGTGGAGACGGCCGCGCAGCGCGTGGAACATCTCCTCCGGCTCCGGTCCCTTCAAGATGAAACAGGTGGGTTCACCGCCTTCGTGGCCTGGAACTTCCAGCCTGACGGGACCGAGCTGAAAGGGAAGCGGGCCTCGGCTTTCGATTATCTGCGGACCGTGGCCGTGGCCAGGCTGATGCTCGATAATTTTGACAATATCCAGGCGTCGTGGCTGACACAGGGGCCGAAGGTGGCTCAGATTGCCCTCCACTACGGGGTGAACGACCTCGGCAGCACCATCTTCGAGGAGCGAGTGGTCTCCGCCGGGGGGGCAAAATTCATGGCCGCTCAGGAGGAGATTGAACGAGTCATTGCGGACGCTGGCTATACCCCCCGCGTCCGGAATACGCGGTACGCAATCCTGAGGTAATCCGCCCGAGTCTGGCGGGGAGCACGACAAGCATCAGAGAGGAGGTAGGGTGTGGGCACCACACTGGCCGTCACGGACCTTTCCCGCGAGCCTTCTGGCTCGGCGCATGTTGATCTCCTGCCCGAGGCCCGAAGGTACAGAACCCTCCACGTAGTCCTCGTCAAGGCCTCGAAGTACGACGACGACGGGTATCTCATCCGCTTTTGGAAAGGCGTGCTGCCCAGCAACACGCTCAGTGTCTTGCGGGGGTTGACCGAGGATATCAAGAGACGACGGCTCTTCGGGGATATGGATATCCAGGTGGATGTCTTTGATGAGACGACGCAGAAGGTCCCCGTGAATAAAATCATCCGGTGGAGCCGTTGCCCGGCGACCAAATTGGTCGTGTGTCTCGTCGGCGTTCAGACCAACCAGTTCCCCCGGGCGCTCGATCTGGGCAGACAGTTCCGCGCTCGCGGGATCGATGTGCTCATGGGGGGCTTCCATACGAGTGGCACCGTCAACATGCTGAGTCCCGATGAACCGGACATCCAGGAGCTCTTCCAGGAATCCATCATTGTCGTGTCCGGTGAGGTCGAGGGGAAGTGGGAGGGGATCCTGGCCGATGTCCTCAACGGACAGCCCAAACCGCTCTACTCCTTCGCGCAGGATCTCAAGAGTCTCGTGGACATCGAGAAGGCGCCGTGGCCCGTGATCAGCCCGAAGTCGATGCAGCACTTCCTGAGACCCACCTTCGGGACCCTCGATACCTCCCGCGGCTGCCCCTTTGCCTGCACGTTTTGCACCATCATCAATGTGCAGGGGCGCAAGATGCGGGAGCGAAGCCCCGAAGAGATCGCGGAGCTGCTCCGGCACAATTATCGCAAGCACGACATTGACTTCTACTTTTTCACCGACGACAATTTTGCCCGGAAAAAAATGTGGCGCGAGACCTTCGAGGCCCTGATCCGGCTCCGCCAGGAGGGCCTCAAGATTACCTTCATGATGCAGGTGGACCTGGCACGCAAGCCGAAGGACTTCGTGCGTCTGGCCGCCGAGGCGGGATGCACCCAGGTCTTCATTGGCATGGAGAGCGTCAATCCGGAAAACCTGAAGGCCGAGGGGAAGGGGCAGAACAAGGTCGAAGAGTACGTGGACATCAGGCGGGAGTGGCACGAGGCGGGTGTGGTCGTGCATGTCGGGTACATCATCGGCCTTCCCTTCGACACGAAGGAGCAGCTCCCCCGCGACATCCAGTATCTGATGGACGTGATCCAGCCGGACGTTGCATCGTTCTTTATGCTGACGCCGTTGCCGGGATCGCACGATCACCTGGAGATGAAGAAGCGAGGGGAATGGATGGATCCCGATTTCAACAAGCGAGATTCCTTTCACGCCACGATCCGTCATCCCCATATGACGACTGAGGAATGGACCGAGGCCTACGAGAACGCGTGGAAGGCCTTCTACAGCAAGGAGAATATGACCAAGATCCTCTCCCGGTGGAGCCATCGCCCCATTAGCTACTGGAACCTGATGATCAACTTGATCTGGTACAAGAACGCGTCCCTGATCGAGAAGCAGCATCCGATGGTCGCCGGCTTTTTCGGTCTGAAGGATCGGCGATCCCGCCGACCCGGATTCGCCGTCGACCCGTTGCCGGTCCATCTCTGGAAGCGAACAAAAGAATTATTCCGTCTCTTCGTGTCGTGGGCCCGCTTTCTGAAGGAGTTGGAGGAGATCTGGTTGCAAACGCGTCCGCGGAGTGACGCGGAAAAGCGTTTTTCCGGGGAGATTCAGCGGATCCAGGGAGAGATATGGGAGACCCTGCAGATCGCCGAATGGCACAAGGCGTACACCAGCGCCAAGGCGGTCCTGCCGGCCAAGGCCAGGGCGTTGCTCGATCCTTTTGATGATCTGGCCTCGAAAATCCTGATCAGCCGGAAGGATCTGGATGCCTTCCTGCACAAGTGGGGGGGTCTCCAGGCGAGGATCCTCAAGCTCCGTCGGCGCCTCGTGGCGGAAGATGGGCCGGCGATATGGCTGGACCACTTGTACGATGTGCACACACAAGCCTGGCAGGGCCTGAACCTTCAGGAGTGGCGGGAGGCCTACTCAAGCTTCAAGGAGAGACTGCCATCAGGGGTCAATCTCCGGTATGTCAAGTTCGATCCCTTGAAGAACCAGCTCGTCTACTCCCGGCAAGACTTGCAAAGAGTGTGGGCGAGGACTTGGGAGCACCTCCGCGGTTGGCGATTCTGGAATATTCGCCCGTGGCACCTCACGGTCGCGTTCTGTAAAGATCTATTCCTGACGACGTCTTTTGCCCGGAGGGCCCTCACCTCTTTTCACCGTTACCATTAATCGTCTCCCAGCATGCCCTCCAGATCCGTCGAGGTGCCCCGCGGGGTGGCGGTTGATGGGATGTGAGGTCGTGGATGCGGCGGGGAGGCGCGTGCGTCTCCCTGCTTTGCCTTCCCGCATCATCTCCCTTGTCCCGAGCATCACCGAGACCCTCTTCGCGTTGGGCCTCGAGGAGCGTCTCGTGGCTGTGACCCGTTTCTGCACCGAGCCATCGGCCGGTGTGGCGGCCAAGGCGAGGGTCGGTGGACAGAAGGATCCAGATCTCAAGAAGATTCAGTCCCTCCAGCCTGACCTGGTCATCGCCAATATGGAGGAGAATCGCCGCGAGGACGTTGACGCCTTGGAGGCGATGGCAATTGCCGTCTACACGACGTACCCCCGGACGGTGGAGCAGGGCATCGCGATGGTCGGGGAGCTCGGCTCCCTGACGGGGACCGAGGGGCGGGCCAGCGCCATCGCGACCTCCCTCGAGGCGGTCTACCGGGAGGTCTCGCAGGAAGTCAGAGAGCAAAGACGGCTGCGGGTCTTCTGTCCCATCTGGCGCAGGCCGTACATGTCGATCAATCGGGATACGTACATCCACGACGTGCTCCGGACATGCGGCGGGGAGAATATCTTTGCCGCCAGTCGCCATCGCTACCCCAAGATTTCGTTGGCGGAGGTCGCGGATCTCAAGCCCGAGATTATCCTCCTCCCCGATGAGCCGTACCCCTTCCATCCGAGACACCTCACAGATTTCCAGCCTTTCGAGGGATTCATCCCGGTCCTGGCGACCGGCCGTGTCCACTTCGTCGACGGCAAACTCCTCTCCTGGTACGGCCTCAGAATCGGGGAGAGTCTTCGCACGCTTCGGGCGCTCTTTCTTGGTTAGGCCTGCAATGACCACCCCCGAGCCGGAGTTCGAGCGGCTGGTCCTCGAACATCTCGACGGCCTCTACAATCTCGCCCGGTGGCTGACCAGGAACATGGACGAAGCGCAGGACCTGGTCCAGGAGACGGCGCTCAAGGCCCTGAAGGCCCGAGATCAGTTTCGGGGGGGAACAACCCTGACTGCCTGGCTGTATAGAATATTGAGGAATAGCTTCATCGACAGGTACTGGAAGCGGCAGCGGGAGCCTTCGGGTCAGGAGGGGGACCTCCCCGGGGTCTTGGGAGAACTGGAGCAGGCGCTTGAGGAGACCGAGATCGAGCACCTCCGGCCTCTGGTGGCGGCCGACATCAACCGGGCCCTGAAGGCCCTTCCGGAGCAGTGGCGGACCACCGTCCTGCTGGCAGAGGTGGAAGGGCTCACCTGGGAGGAGGTCGCCGAGGTCATGGGCTGCCCGCTGGGCACGGTTCAGTCCCGCATATTCCGGGCCCGCAGAGTGCTGCGACAGCTCCTGAAGGACTACGCCCCCGAAGGCAAGGGTGAGGGATAGCAGTGACCTGTCACGCATGTCAAGAGCACATTCCGCGACTCCTTCGGGGGATCCTCTCTCCGGCGCTGGTCGCCGAGCTGGGGAGTCATCTGGGAGGCTGTGAGGCCTGTCAGATGGAGTTGGCCGAGGAGCAGGCCCTCTCCCGCCGGCTCCGGGATGTGGCCCGCTACCCATCGCCGGCGCATCTCCGGGCACGGATTGCGCAGCAGCTCGAGGGGAGAACCTGGACTGGAATCCCGCGTCTGGTCACGTGGCGTTGGCTGGCCGCCTCCGCGGTGGTGCTCTTGGCGGTGGCCGCTTCAGCGCTGGTCCTGACGCGGCGGGACTCCCTCCGCACCTTTATCCCTGAGGCGACGCGCAATCATCGCGAGATGGTGATGCAGTATGAACTCTTCGGCTTCCCCGATGTCGGCCCGTGGGGATCAGCAGAGCTTCCCCGTCTCCTCTCGGAGCGGCTCGCCCTTCCTGTGACCTCCCTCTTCTTAGGAGATTCAGAACTGGTGCTGATGGGTGCCCGCCCACTACTGGTCAGAGACCGCAAGGGGATGGTCCTCCTCTATGCCGATCGACATGGGTGGGTCAGCTCTCTCCTCTTCATATCTGCCCCGGATATCGAGGTTCCGAAGGGGAGCAGGCTGCAGTTTGGAACCTTCCGTCCCTACCACACGCAGGCGGATTCTTTGAGGGTCTTGGTCTGGAAGCAAGAGGAGATGGCCTGTTTCCTGGTGGCTCGGGCCGGGGACCAGCAGCTGGCTGATCTCTTTCTGAAGATCCGCAGGGCCATGTAGTTCGGACGTATGGGGCAGGAAAACACGGAATCACCATGCCGGTTGCATTTCGGACCCTCGATGTTCCCGCACCGGTTCTGCAGGGAATCGAGGCAGCCGGTTTCACCCACTGCACTCCCATCCAGGAGCTGACCCTTCCCCTGATTCTCCAGGGGAAAGATGTCGCGGGACAGGCCCAGACCGGGACCGGGAAGACGGCGGCCTTCCTCATCGGCTGCTTCACCCGGCTCCTGCGCACTG
>JBOHQS010000109.1:0-7388 GCA_050732295.1 Methylomirabilales bacterium (SeqCode) | reverse complement strand
GTCTCGCCCGTCGCCACCATCTGGACCACCAGGGTCGGGACCACGCCGGTGCGTTTCAAGGCGGCCGAGAGGAGGGACCCCCCGATGACCTCCTCACGCGCCTCCCCGATGGCTAGCTCGATCACCCGGTTCCCTGCCAGGCGCTCCACCACCTGCAGCGACTGGATGAACTCCACGCCGGCCGTGTACAGCACCGCGAGGTATCGGGCAAAGCGTGAGAGGGCGATGCGGCGGGCGATCCCGCCGACCACCGGGGTCCGAAGCACGAGCCGGTCGAAGCGCAGTCGGCCCGCCGGTGTCTGGATGTACAGGAGCAAGCCGGTCACCGCCCCGACGATGGCGACGAGGCCGACGATCCAGTACGTGCGGAGCGCCGTGCTCACGGCGATCAGGATCCTCGTGGGCAGGGGGAGCTCCACCCGCACCTTCTGAAAGACGGGGAGCAGCTGGGGAAAGACATAGCCCACGAGGAGCGTGGTGAGTCCCACGATGGCGACGAGGAGCACGATCGGATACGTGAGCGCCTGCTTGACGGTCCCGGCGAGCGCCTCCTGCCACTCGAGGAAGCTCACGAGATCCTGCAGCACCTTGTCCAAATGTCCGGTCGCCTCCCCCGCGCGCACCATGCTCACAAAGACCGGGGCAAAGACCGCGGGATATCCGGCCAACGCATCGGAGAAGCTCGATCCGCCGGTGATCTCATTGACCATGCCGCGGGCGACGGTGCGGAGGCGCTCGTGGGCACTCTCGTCGGCATAGGTCCGGAGGGCCTCGAGGAGCGAGATCCCGCCGGTCAGCGCGGTCCCGACATGGACAAAGAAGAGGGTGAGGTCCCGCCGCCGGACGCGCTGCTGGAACCAGGGGTGCTGGGTGAGCCGCCGGGGCTTGGCGCTCCTGAGCAGGTAGAGCCCGTTCGCCGCGAGGAGATCGGCCAGGTGCTCCTCATCCTGGGCGGCCAAGACCCCCTTCACCGTATCCCCCTGTTCATCGCAGGCCTTGTAGGCGAAGTCCGGCATCGTGTCTCCTAGTTCATCAGGGCCTCTCGGGCCACCTCTTCCAGCGTGGTGCCTCCCCGGAGGGCCTTCCGAATCCCGTCCTCGAGCATCGTCCGCATCCCCTGGGCCCGCGCCGCCCGTTGAATACTCCCGCTGTCCGCTTTTTCCAAGATCAGAGGAGTCATCTCCGGGCCGACCCGCAAGAGTTCAAAGATCCCGATGCGGCCCCGGTAGCCTGTATTTCCGCACTTGTCGCAGCCCTTCCCGCGATAGAACTTGAGTTGATCCCCGCCATCGGTCTGAAGCCCCAGGCGCCGCAGCAGGGCCGGATCGGACTCCGCCTCCTCCTTGCAACTGTTGCAGATGCTCCGCACCAGCCGCTGGCTCACCACCAGGAGGATGGCCGAGGCGAGGAGGAACGGGGCCACCCCCATGTCGGTGAGGCGGGGGATCGCGCCCGCGGCGTCATTGGTGTGGAGCGTGCTGAAGACCAGGTGCCCGGTGAGGGCGGCCCGGATCGCGACGTCGACCGTCTCGTCATCCCGCATCTCCCCCACCATGATCACATCCGGATCCTGACGCAGGATGTGGCGGAGGCCGTTGGCAAAGGTGAGTCCCGCCTTGACATTGATCTGCGATTGTCGAATCCCCTGGATCTCGTACTCCACCGGATCCTCGATGGTGATGATGTTCCGCTCTTCGGCGTTGAGATATGACATGGCGGAGTAGAGCGTGGTGGTCTTGCCGCTGCCGGTCGGGCCGGTGACCAGGATGATCCCGTTCGGGCTCTGCAAGACCCGTCTGAAGAAGGTGAGATGATCCGGCGTGAAGCCGAGCTGCTCGAGCCCCAGGACGAGCTTTGCCCGATCCAGGATGCGGAGGACCAGGTTCTCACCCCGGATAGTCGGGAAGCTCGAGACGCGGATGTCCACCTGCCGACCGCCGAAGTGAAAATCAATCCGCCCATCCTGCGGGAGGCGGTTCTCGGCGATGTCCAGATTGGCCATGACCTTGATCCGCGCGATGACCGCCCCCTGAAGCTCCTTGGGGACATCGGGCCCCTGGCGGAGCACGCCGTCCACCCGGAACCGGTTGCGGACCAACCGCTCCTCGGGCTCGATGTGGATATCGGTCGCCCCTTCCTGAATCCCGCGGGTGACCAGGGATTCCACCAGGCGGATGACCGGCGGCTCCTGCGCCACGTCGGTCTCGGTGCCCCCGGCGCCGCGCCGCCCCATCACGTGGCGGAGGCTGTGCTCGACCACCTCATTCCATGCCGCGCCCACGCCGGAGCCGTAGGCGCGGTCCAGGGCCTCGAGCACCTCGCTCTGGGTGGCGCCCACGACCTCCACAGGCCCCTTCGACATGCGCCGCAGCTCATCGATCGTGATGATGTCGAGGGGGTTGGCCATGGCCGCGACGAGGACCTTCCCGACGTAGGAGAGGGGGACGAGGTGGTGCTCGCGGGCAAATTTCTCTGCGACGAGCTGAAGCGCTTCCGGCTGGGGCGAATATTGTCCGAGGTCAACGTACTTCACGCGGGCCTGGGCGGACAGGGCGGCGGCCACCGCCTCCTCACTCACAAAGCCCAGGCGGATGAGGATTCTTCCCAGATACTCCCTGGTCTTCTGCTGCTCTCGCAGGGCGGACTGGAGCTGCGTGTCGTTAATGAGGCCGGCTTCTACCAGCCGTTGTCCCAGCGGCTTCATTCCGTGTCTCCCGAAGCCTTCTCAGTCGGACTTTATGTCAGCAAGATTCAGGAAGGCCTTGATATTGAAGGGAGCAATGTTCATGCCAAGCTGTCCTGATGAATGAGAGCGATCAGCGAAGCCGGAAGCCGATGTCGTCGCCCGCGAGGCTCGGCTGAGCGAAGGTCGTTTCGATGATCTTGTTGGGGCCCGCCGACAGCACCCAGACCACGTTCGGCGAGGCCCCCGGCTGGAGCCACCGCACGTTGACGATGAACCGGTTCCCCCAGGGATCGGTCGGCGCCTCGGCGAGGTACGACCCCCGCCAGGCGAACTCGCCGGTCCCGGGATACTGGCTCGCGTCGGACAGCCTATTGTTGCCCAGGTGATCGTCGAGATCGTCGGTGTTCGCGGGGTCGATCCAGTCACCCGTGTCTGGCGCCCCGCTTATCCCCGGGGCGTTCCCGGCGGAGATGAGCCGCCGCAGGGTGGCATTCGCTGGGGTGAGAGGGGACGATGCGTAGACCGGCCACTTGGCCAGGTCCTTGTGAAGGTTCTGGATGGCTTCCCCGATGGCTCGGGCATCGTTTTTCGCCCGGAGCTCTTCCGCCTGCTCGGGCAGGCTGATCACCGTCGGGATCAGGATGGCGACAAGAATGGCCATGGCGGCCAACACCACGATCAGCTCGATCAGTGTGAGGCCGCCCTGCGCGCGATTCATCTCCGCCGGCTCGGCTACTTGATCAGGAAGACGAAATCATCACCCTGGGCCGAGGTCGAGCCGGGGGTCGTCTCGTAGAGCTTGTTCTGCCCGGCGAAGACGACCCAGGCCCGTTCGGTCGTGACGGCGCCAGTCGTCCGGAGCCTGCGGACATAGACGATGTACGGGTCGTCGAACTCGTCCGGCGAATTCTCGCTCAGGTACGGCCCCTTCCACCGCTTCTTCAGCGTGGACAAGCTGGGATACGCGTTGGTCCCCGAGTTCGTAATGAAGGGAAACGCGAAGGTCTCGCAGTTCCCCGCCGCCGCCGCACAGTTGAAGGGATCTGCACCGCCGAGCGCCGGCGTGAAATCGGTTGCGAGCGGCGCCACCGTCCCGGAGTAGAGCAGGTTCACCTCCCCCGCAGGCAGGGCAACATCGGCATCCCGGGTCGGGTACTCTCCCGTGTCGTCCCGGAACTTGACAGTTGCCGCGGCAATCGCCTTCACGTCGGCCTTGCCCTTGGTCACGGCAGAATCATCCAGAATGGAAAAGACGGTGGGGACCAGGATCGCCGCGAGAATGGCGACGACGGCCACCACCAGGATCAGCTCGATCAGGGTAAAGCCGGCCCGCCGGCCCATGATTTTTCTCTTGCAGGTCATTGATTTATCCTCCCTCCGCTCACAATCAATGAGACTCGCAACCGGTGCGAAGTCTACGTGTCATTTTTGTGTGTCAAGACAACTCGTGCCTGTCAGTCTGTTTGCAATCCACGTGCCACTCCCGCTCCGTGTTGAGCTAGATCAGTACTCAGGACTGACCTCTCACCTCTCACCCCTCACCCCTTACCTCTTACCCCTCGGCCCTCAGTCCTGTAGCAGCCTCCGCACCTGAGGATCACTCTGGCGCAAGTCCTGGAAAACCGTATTCTGTGCCGCCCTGGCGCGCCACCCCGGATCGAGTTCTATCGCCCGGTTGAGCGCCACAGAGGCCCCCCCGGGATCCCTATTGAGGACCCTCAGTTGGGCCAGGGCGTACCAGTTGGCCCCGAACTCGGGCTTGATGGCGACTGCGGTTTCATACATGCGGATCGCATCCCCAAGGCGGCCGGTCATCTCGTAGATAGTCCCCAGGTTGGCGTAGGGGCTCATCTCGGTTCGCCCCAAGACCTCCTTGGCCCGCACAAGCAGGGCCTCCGCCTCGGCGATCCGGCCCTCCTGAGCGGCGAGGACCCCGAGATTGTTGAGCGCATGGGGGTAATTGGGATTGATGGCTATGGCCTGCCGAAAGATTTCTTCGGCCTTGTCCTTCTCGTGCAGGTTGAGATAGGCGCTCCCCATGAGCCCGTACGCGATCTCCAACTTGGGATGGACCTGCAAGACCCCGTGCGCTGCCTCGATCGTCTCCGGGTATCTCCCCAGCTCAAACAGGACCGCGGCGCGCCGATACCGCACCACATGCGCATAGGGATTCCAGGCGATGCTCCGCTCGAGGCGGTCGAGACCCGCCTCGACTCGCTTTGCCTTCAGATCCTTCTCAGCGAGCCAATAGTGGATCTCCCCGCCCATGGGCCGCAGGAAGTAGTGATAGCCCAGGAGGCCCATGACGACGAGTATCGGGAGGAGGAAGGCGACACGGACCGGCACCCCTCGCTCGTCCTGAGTCACGCGGCGATCCATCCCGTCCAGCATCCCGAGCAGGATCGCCACACTCATGGCCGAGGCGGGGACATGCAGGACATAAAAGAGGTTCGTGTAGGCGAACGCGGCGGCCAGCCCCCCGAGGACCCCGGCGACGATCTCCCGCCTCGCCTCGCCGCGCCTCGCCAGCCGCCACCCGACCTGAACCACACTGAGGAAGAGCCACAGAAAGGCCAGTAGGCCGAGCGGCCCCAACTCTGCCACCTCGTTGAGCAGTTCATTGTGTGGATGCTCAACCTGCATGCCGGGGTTCTGATAGATGACCGCAGAACGATACGGGACAAAGGCAAGGGCAAAGTTACCGACGCCCACGCCCGTCCACAGATGATCCCAAATCAACCGGAGTGTTCCCTGCCACATGGCGAGGCGCACCTGAAGGCTTCCTGTCTGCAGATCAAAGACGCTCGCCACCCGCGCGCCGAATGAGGTGGAATCCGGCAGGCACGAGCGCCACAGAAGGGTGGCGAGCAAGATGGCCGACCCGGCAAGCACAACTGGACCAATCAGGGCCCGAGAGCAAGTGTTCCGGAAGGCACCGGGGCTCCGCCCCTCACGGAAGAATACCCACACAGCGACCCCGAGGCCGATCCCGATGCTGACCCAGGCGCCCCTGACCATCGAGAGGGTGAGCAGGACCATGGAGAGGAAGAGGGTCGTACCCCATAAGCCCCTCTCCCACCGCTCCGAGGCGGCAAGAGTGAGGGCGAGGCCGAGCGGAATCACCGTGAGCAGGTAGGCCGCTCCGTAATTCGTATTGCCGAAGAGGCGGAACAGGGTTTCTGCCGACGAATGAGCCGCATGGGCGCCTGGCATCATGCAGCCGAGGAGGGACAGGACGCTGACACCCAGCAGGGTCAGAAGCTGGTACCGGACGAGCCTGGCCTGCTGGTCAGGCCGAGAGGAGGTTTGGGCCACGATGAGGTAGAGGAGGAACAGGACCACGAGATGGGTGACCTGCTGCAGGCCGTAATAGAGGTTCATGGCCTGTAGGAGCGAGAGTTGGGACACGAGGATCAGGGCGAGGAACGGGGCAACCAGCTTTGGGAGGGGCCGAAACGAGGGAGGAGACCCTCCCCAGAGCCAGAGGCAGGTGAGCAGGGGAGTGAGGAGACCAAGGATGGCCCACTTCAGGGAATTGGGGGCGAGTGGAGAATAGGCCAGTGGCACGGCGGCGATCAGGACGCCGAGGGCGATGTCGAGGGCGCGACCCGATCGCGACAGGTCAGAGATTTTTTCGGCGAGGGCTGTCCGCACGCTCACGGCTTCCTGTGTTCGCCTGGGACGAAGAACGGACGTTACACGGCCGCGCAAGACACAAATGGGTATGTCGTAGGGGTCAGCAATCCGCGTGCCAGGCGCGTGGAAAATCGGCCTGGGCAACGAGTCCTGTCGCCGCGAGAGCCCCGGAGCGAGGGGCCGAAGGTGCGTCGGACGTCGGACCTCGGACTGCGGGGTATCAGCGTGAGTGGTCGTGCGGGCTGATCTGGGGAGCAAGAGAGGGGAGGACGTGAGACCATGCATGGATGCGCAGGATTCGACCCGGCAGGGGGCCCTGATTCCACGGTTGGTCATAGAGCAGGACACGATCGCAGACCGCTGCCGCCGCGACCGCGACCTCGTACTCATCCTCCAACAACACATCGAGCCGCAGCCGCGTGGCGGCCCGGCGCTTATGGAGCGGTGCGTCGAGCCCGTCCCGGTCCTCGATCGCTTCAAAGAAGCGCGAGAGCCCCCGCTCTTCCATCCACCGCTCGGTGATGGCCCGATCCCGCCTGGGCCGTCCGGTGATGATGAAGAGGCGATGACCCACCCGGTGGAGCTCTTCGATGCCTTCCCTCGCGCCGGGCAGGAGGGGACGGGAACCCAGGAAGTCGGCCCGATAGAGCTCCTCGAAGAAGGCTGCGATTGCGTCGGCAGGGATCTCGGGGTGGCGCCGGAAGATCTCCCATCGCGCCTCGGTCACCGGAACCTTCAGCCCAAACCGCCGGTTGAAGGCATCGAGGAACTCGGGCAGGGAATGCGTCATCACATCGTCGATATCAATCCCAATCCTCATATTCGACCACCGTTGACCGACGACCGTCTCTCTCCAAAAGGGCGAGGGGGGATGGGCCTGGACCCGGCGGAACCTGGTTTGCGGTCGGCCGGGGTCCCGCCGCCGGAGCGAAGCGCAGGTGGGGGTGGCCATCCTGGTGCCCCACGATTCGTTCGGCGCGGAAGTACGAGGTTGCACCAGACCGACCCATGGAATTGTTCCGCCGGGGAAGACCCACTCCCCGAGCCCTTGCTCATCGGTCGTCGG
>JBOHQS010000108.1:0-7453 GCA_050732295.1 Methylomirabilales bacterium (SeqCode) | reverse complement strand
AACCGCCTTCCGCAGCTCATCCACCGCCCCTTTGGCGTCACCATGGGCGAGGAGTGCCAGTCCCAGGTCATTGCGCATCGCTGCGTTCCAGGGGTAGATCATCAGTGCGGATCGGTAAACGGCAATACCTTCCTGCGGCCGCCCCATGTCCACGAGCCACTTGCCGATGAAGCTCCCGAGAAATAATCCAAACGCAGTCACGGCAAAGGCAATCCAGAGGATCACGTTCAGCCCGACCTTGATAGACCGCCGAGTCACAATGTGTTTCACCATGGTCGCTCCAGTCATGCCCCCTTTCTTCCTCCCCCGGAACGAGGCAGTTTCTCGGGGCGAAAGAGGCGGCCGGGGTTCACCTTACCGGTGGGCTCAATGCTCCAGACGCCGTGACGTTGGATCTCGACCTGGACCGGCAGGCCCAGCGCCATTGCCTTCTCCCGCGCCAGGGCCACGATCTCATCCGGCCGTTCAGCCCCAGGCCACTCGCCCCGAAAGGCCACCCCGGGGTCCGCGCAGGTCAGCTCCACCCACATCCGTGATGTGTTCTTCGCCTTCATCAGCGCGCTGCCCGGCAGAGCGGAAGCAAGAGGGCGCCGCCTCGTGGAAGAGCCTATGAGGACTCGTTCGGGCGGGACAGGGGAACGTTGAGGCTGCCGGTGCGATACCCTTCGAGATCGACCGTGATATAGGTGTAACCGGTTGCCTTCAATGCTTCCACGACCTGACGAGCCACCTCAGGGTCGAGCAGCCGGGGGATCTCCTCCGCTCCCACTTCGATCCGGGCGATCTCATTGTGATGTCGGACCCGGACCTGCCGAAAGCCAAGCGCGTGGAGCGCCTTCTCGGCTCCCCCCACCTGTCTCAGGCCTTCACCCGTGATGGGAGTCCCGTACGGGAAACGCGATGAGAGGCAGGCCATGGCCGGCTTGTCCCACGTGGGAAGGGCGAGCGTGCGAGAGAGCTCACGGATTTCGGCCTTGCTCAGCTTCGCCTCGATCAGGGGAGAACGGACCTGAAATTCCTTCGCCGCCTGTCGGCCGGGCCGGTGATCATTGAGATCGTCGAGCGTCGAACCGTCGAGGACATAGGGGATCCCCTCGGCCCTGGCCAGGGCGGTGAGCCTGCTATAGAGCTCTTCCTTGCAGTAGTAGCAGCGGTTCCGGGGATTCACGTGGAAGGCGAGGTTTGCCATCTCCTCTGACCGGATGATCCGATGGCGGGCGCCGATCGAGGCCGCGAGGGTCATAGCCTCTTCGAGCTCCCCGGGCGGCAGCGTTTCGGACACGGCGGTAACCGCCAGGACCTTCTCTCCCAAGACCTGGTGCGCCACCTTGAGGAGCAGAGTGCTATCCACGCCCCCAGAGAAGGCCACCAGGACATGACCCATTTCTCCGAGGGAGGATCGCAGGGTCTCATGCTTGAGCGCAATCCCGTCCGGGTCCACCGTCGTGCCTCCTTAGGGCAAGAGCGTCTCAAGATCTAAGATCGGGACCACGACGCCATCCCCGAGGATGGTCATCCCGCCGAGTCCCTTCAGGCCCCTCAGCGGAGATCGGAACGATTTTACCACCACCTCGCGATACTCCAGAATCTTGTCCACCATCAGCCCGACATCCTTCCCTTTGGAATCAACCAGGACGACGAAGGGGCTCATAGCGGATTCGGCAAGGGCCAAGAGGCGGCGCAGATGGAACACGGGGATCTCGTCCTCCCCGCGGAACAAGATTTCTCGCCCGTCCGTCGGCCTGATCCTTCCGGGAGGGCAGTCCAGGGTTGCCCGCACCTGGGTGACGGGAATGGCGTACGTCTCATCACCCACCTGGACCAAGAGGACCGGGAGGCGGAGCAGCGTCAAGGGAAGCTTCAGGGTGACGGTGGTCCCCTGCCCAGGCACGGACTCTATCAACACGCTTCCCTGGAGCGACTGGACCATGGATTGGACCACATCCAACCCGACGCCGCGCCCGGAGATCTCTGAGACCTCCGTTCTCGTGGTGAAGCCCGGCAAGGTCAGCAGCCGGAGGAGGTCGGGCTCCGACAGCGTCTGCGCCTTGTCCTCCGAAAGGAGTCCCCGAGTCACAGCGGACTGGCGGATCGTGTTCGGGTCGATCCCCCGGCCATCATCAACCACCTGAATGATGACCCCATCCTTTCGCCTCGAGGCCTCGAGATGCACCTTTCCCTCGGCCGGCTTTCCGGCGCGGACGCGCTCCTCCGGCCGTTCGATCCCGTGATCCACCGCGTTTCGGAGCAGGTGCATCAGCGGGTCGGCCAGGCTTTCTAACAGCGCCCGATCCATCTCCACATCCCTGCCTTGGATCTCAAAGAGCACCTCCTTGCCTCCCTGCCTGGCCATATCGCGGGTCATCCGAGGGAACCGATCAGCGACCGTCTGCAGCGGAACCATCCTGAGCTGCATGGCCTGATGGCCCACGGCCTGAATGAGCGCCTGGAACTTGAAGACCCGTTCTTCGTTCCCCAGATCTTCCTGGGCGATGAGGAGCTCGCTGGTGAGGTCAATCAGATCATCCAAGAGTTCTGGAGCCACCCGCAACATCCCCTCGCGCCGGGTCACCGCCCCCTGCACGGGAGGCGGAGGGGACGACGCTGACGACCCGCCCCCCTCTCCGCTCTTTCCCGCCGATTCCCCGGGGCCCTTCCCACCGGCCACCTGCTCGATCGATTTGCGAAGGAGGTCCACCCCTTGGAGCACGAGGTCGATGGCCTGGCGGTCGAGCCGCTGAACGCCCCTGCGATAGGGATCGAGGAAGCTTTCAAGGGAATGGGCGAGCTTGGACAGCTCCTCAAAGCCCATCGTACTCGCCATCCCTTTGACGGAATGCGCAGACCGAAAGAGCGCGTCGATCGCCTGCTGGTCTTCGGGATGCCGCTCCAACCGGAGCAAAAATTCATCCATCCGCTGCAAATGCTCTCGGGAGTCGTTCAGGAAGATTGGCAGGTACTTGCTGAGATCCACCGGCGAGACCCCGTTATCGAGGGGACGAGGCGGATAGGACTGCCATCGCCAGACGATCGAGGAGGGTCTTCGGATCGAGGACCATCACGGGGAGGCCTTCCAGGTCGATGACCCCATGGCAGAGGCCCCTGGCTGAGGAGAGAGGCTCAAGGGCTTCGTCGGGGATCGCGCGAACCTCCCGGACCTGTTCAGCCATAACCCCTACGTCGACATCCTCCTTTTCCGGGGCGAGCACCACGGTATAGGGGGCGAGACCAGGCTTTCCCTCCAGCCCCAGGGCTTCTCCCAGATCGTAGAGGGTCAGGACCTTTCCCCGCCAGTTCGTCACACCCCGGACCTCCCGAGGGGCATAGGGGATTCGCGTGATCCGGCCCACCGGGCTGACGGCCCGCACCTGCGCTGACGGAAGCGCAAACGGTTCCCCCCGCACCTGGAGGAGAACGAAGAGGCGTCCCTGTGAAGCGGCGAGGCTCTCTACCCGCTCATGCATTGACCTTGAACCGAGAGATTCTTTCGCGCAGCTTGTCCGCGATGTTGCTGAGTTCCTGAGCGCCAAAGGCCATCTGCTCTACCGATGCGATCTGCAGCTGGGTCGCCGCCGAGGCCTCCTGGGTGGAGAGGGCATGCTCTCGAGCGACCTCGGCAATCTCATCGATCGTCTTCACCAACGCCCTGGCCCCCAGGGTCTGTTGCTCGGCGAGAGGAGAGATCTCCTGCACGCGCTTGACCTGTTGGACCACCGTGCGCACGATCTCGTCCAAGGCCTTCTCGGTGAACTGGAGGACCTGCCGCCCCGACTCGATCCCCTTCCCCGCCATCTCCATCGAGGTCAGGACCTGGCCGCTCTCCTCGCGAATCTCCTGGGCCAGCTTGGCGATCTGCTCTGCCGAGGACCCCGCATCGCCAGCCAACTTCCGGACCTCATCCGCGACCACCGCAAAGCCCCGTCCGTGTTCGCCGGCCCGGGCTGCCTCGATGGTGGCATTGAGGGCCAGGAGATGAGTCTGGTGGGCGATCCGGGTGATGAGATCGACGATGCTCCCAATCTGTTGTGTTTTCGCCCCGAAGCCTTTGACCCCCCCGGCCAGGCGCTCCAAGAGGCTGAAGACTTCTCCCATCTTCCTCACAGCCTCCTGAGCGGATTTCCCCCCCGACTCGGCCGTGTCCCCGGCCTCGGCCACCGCCTGGGCCGCAGAGCGCGACCGGGCGGCAATCTCGTTGGCGGAGTGGGCCAGTTCATGCACCACCCGGGATCCATCGCCGACCAGCACCACCTGCCTCTCCGCCCCCCTCGCAATCTGTTGCACCTGCGTGACGATCTCCTCGGCGACCAGGTTCGTGGCCGCGGCTGTGTCACTCAAGGCCATCGTCGATTGGCTGACCTTGTCCGTCATCCCTTTCGTCTCGCGCACCACCTCCCGAAGGCTGACGACCATGCGATTAAAGGCGTCGGCCAGCTGGCCCAGCTCGTCCCGGGAGTCCACGGTGACTTCCTTCGTCAGGTCCCCCTGGCTGATGACCCGCGTGGCCCCCACCAGTTCCTCCATTCTGTGCGCGATCATCCGGCTGAGAATCCTGGAGGCCACCCCGCCCACTAACAGGCTGGTGAAGATGGTCAGGTAATCCTGGGTGGCCATGAGCGTGATGGCCAAGATCACGGCCAGAAAGCCCAGGAGAATTTTGTTCCCGATGCGCATAGCTTTTGCCTCCGCCGGCCTGGTCTTTACAACGCCCTTGTGAACTGATATCATACGTGGCACTGGATTGCAACCCCGATGGATCTATCGGTTTTTACGTGCAAATTATGTACCAGCACCCTGGCCCCATACCGACCAAGGGCTCAGGGGGTCATCGGGTTGTGAGCAGATCGGATCTTTGGACGCAACAACGCTATCCTATCTGATCGGGTTATTCCTCCTCCTCTCCCTGTCTGCCTTTTTCTCGGCTGCGGAGACCGCCCTCTTCTCGCTCAACCGTTTGCGGCTGCAGCACCTGGCCCAGACCGAACCTCAGCGGGGAGGTCGGGTCCTCAAGCTCCTCGAACGTCCGACCCGGACCATCGTCACCATCCTCATCGGTAACGACCTGGTCAACATTACCGCCTCGGTCACCACGACGATCCTCATCCTTCACGTCTGGGGTGCGCACACGGCCTGGCTTGCACCTCTGCTCATCCTCCCCCTGATCCTGATCTTCGGGGAACTCACCCCGAAGATGCTGGCGGTCGCTCATGCGGAACGGGTCTCGTATCTCGTCTCGCGGCCCCTTGAACTCTTTTCGCTCCTCATCACCCCGCTCCAGGCCGTCCTCAAGAGGATGGTCGACCTCTGCCTGAGGGTCCTCGGGGTCCCGGCCGCCCTGAGTCCGTCAGGAGTCTCGGAAGAAGACTTCAAGGTGATCCTGGATGTCGGACGCCAGGAAGGGGTCGTGGAGCCCACCGAGCACAAGATGATCGAGCGCGTGCTGGCATTCGCCGAGGTACCGGTCCGCCAGGTGATGACCCCTCGCGGCGACATGTTCTGCCTCGATGTACACCTCTCCTTTGATGAGGCGGTCGCCGCCATCACGAAGGCCGCCTTCTCCCGGATTCCGGTCTACCAAGAGACCATCGACCGGATCGTGGGCACCCTGAGTGCCAAGGACCTTCTCCGGGTCAAGGCGGAGGGATCACCCCCGCCCACCTTGAGTTCCCTGCTCCGCCCCCCCTTCTTCATCCCGGAGACCACCCGCATCGACACGCTCCTCAAAGAGTTCCAGCGACGCGGCCGGCATCTGGCGATTGTGGTCAACGAATACGGCGCCACCGCCGGGCTCGTGACCCTCGAGGATCTCCTGGAAGAGCTCGTCGGGGAGATCGCCGACGAGTTCGACCAGCCCCCGCAACAGGAGTACACGGCATGATCCCTCTCCTCATCATCCTCATCGGGTGCCTTCTCCTCCTGGAGGCCTTCTTCTCCGGCTCGGAGATGGCCCTGATCTCGTGCGATCGGATCAAGATTCGCCACCTGGCGGGAGAGGGCGTGACGGGGGCCCAGGTGGCAGAGCGGCTGCTCCAGCGACCGGACCGACTCCTGGCAACGACCTTGGTCGGGACCAACCTGTGTGTCGTGACCAGTTCGACCGCCGCCACCGTCCTCTGTCTCTTCCTCCTCGGAGAGGGCCGCGAGTACTACGCGACGGTACTCCTCGCCCCCTTGGTCCTCCTCTTCGGCGAGATGGTCCCTAAGGCCTACTTCCGGCAGCATGCCGATCGCCTGGCGCCCCTCTTGGCGCCGCCGCTTCACCTCTGCCTGCGCCTCTTCGCCCCACTCACCACCATTGTCCACCGCGCCTCGACGTTGCTCCTCACCCCCCTCAGGATTGCCCCGTCCGAGCGCGACCCCTACATCACCCGCGAGGAGCTGAAATTCCTAGTCCAGGAAGGCAGACATCAGGCCGACCTCGACACGGGCGAGCGGCGGATGATCCACAAGATCATTGACTTTGGCGAGACCACTGTTCGGGAGGCCATGATCCCTCTCATCGAGACGGTGGCAGTCCCCGCTTCCGCGACGGTGGCCGAGGCCGTGGCGGTGGTGAGTGAGCACCAGTTCTCTCGCATCCCTGTGTTCGAGGAGCGCATCGACCAGATCGTCGGCATCGTCCACGCCTTCGACCTCCTCTCGGCCGACCCCGAGACGCCCCTCGCACCGCTCATCCGCCCGGCGCACTATGTTCCAGAGACAAAACTCGTCGCCGAACTGTTCCAGGAGATGCGGCGGGGGCGGTTCCACATGGCTGTCGTGGTGGACGAGTACGGCGGGGTGGTGGGGATCGTGACGATCGAGGATCTCCTGGAGGAGATCGTCGGCGAGATCGAGGATGAATACGACGAGGAGCCGCCTCCCCTGAAACGCCTCCCCGACGGCTCCTACCTCGTCGATGCGCGGCTCGAAGTGGATCGGCTCCGCGAAGAGCTCGGGATCCAGCTCCCCGAAGGGGAATACGAAACCCTGGGCGGGTTCCTCCTCCATCTGTTTCAGAAGATCCCCGACACCGGGGAGGAGGTTCAGTATCGGGGCATACGCTTCGTCGTCGCGGCGTCGGATAGGCGGAGCATTGTCAAGGTGAGGATCCGACTGATGGATCGCCAGGGGGAGGATGAAAGACCGGCCTAACGGAAATGTTCAAACCCCCTTCCGAGCGGTTCCCGCCTTCCCCGAGGGCCGACGAGGATGAGCCCCTCGTCTCCGGGACGGATCTCGCCGACGGCATGGGGCCGGGCGAAGCCCTTGCGGACAAGGGCCTCCTCGATCGTTGCCGAAGGGGCTCCGCTTGTGAAAAGGAGTTCAAAATCCTCACCTCCGCCCAGGGCCAGCCTCAAGGGAACCAATCCAACAAGCTCGGCCACCTGCCGCGTGGACGGATCCACGGGAATCCGGTCAGCAAAGATCCGAGCCCCCACCCCACTCTCCTCCGCTAGCCGCGTGAGATCCGAGG
>JBOHQS010000107.1:0-7602 GCA_050732295.1 Methylomirabilales bacterium (SeqCode) | reverse complement strand
TCCGGGTCAGGATCCGCTGGGTCATCTCCGCCCCCCGCGCCTCATGCCCCCGCCCCTCGCCTTTCCCAATGTCGTGGAAGAGAACGCCCAGCTTCAGGAGCTCCGGGCGCTTCATCTCGGCAACGATTGCCCGGAATTCTTCCGCGTAATGGGCGGTGGCCTGATCAAGAGACTCCATGTGCTCCAGCGCCAACAAGGTGTGCACGTCCACGGTGTACTTGTGAAACAGGTCATACTGCACGAGACAGGTGATCCCGGCAAACTCCGGGATGTAGGCCCCGAGCACCCCGAGCTCGTGCATGAGCCGGAGCGCGGCGGCAACCCCTTTCCGCTCCCGAAGGATGGCCAAGAAGAAATTGAGGGCCCGGCTGGACTGGCGGAACCGGTCATCAATCAGGTGCAGATGTTCCCGGATGACCTGCTGGGCCCCAGAACTCAAGGGATAGCCGGTCTGGAGTGCATACCAGAAGATCTTCAGAAGGCGGATCGGGTCATCTTCAAAGAGACGCCGGTTCCGGGGAAGGATGTGGATCTCGCGATTGATCTCGGTCAGGCCGTCTCCTAAGTCCCTCGCCCTCAGCCGTGTCATCAGGCTCTCCTTCGAGGCCTGCGGTTGGGTACAGCGCTCGATGACCCGCTCTGAGAGATGGTGGATGGTTCGCGCCTGGAGATAGTAGTGTTGCATGCACCGCTCGACCCCCAGGACCGCGCGATCGTCCCCGAAACCTAGGTGCGCCGCCGCCGGCTCCTGGAGATGAAACAAGAGCAGGTCGTTCTTCCGGCCCGAGAGATAATGCAGTTCGTTACGAATCCGGTGGACAAAATCGAGCGCCTGACGCAACCGCTGAAGCTCCTCCTGGCTCAGGAGGCCCGCGTCCCCCAGATCCTCCAGCCGGCTCACCGGGTGACGGACCCCGGCAATCCAGAGGGCCGTATGCACGTCCCGAAGACCCCCCGCCCCCTCCTTGACGTGAGGCTCCTGCATGTACACCGAGTCGCCGTGCTTCGCGTAGCGCGCAGCCCGCTCCTGCAGCTTGGCCTTGATATAGGCCGCCCCCCTCTTCCGCTTGAGGCCCCCGCGAAGGACGGTCTCCATCTGATCGAAGAGGCCCTTGTCCCCGGCCAGCAGACGCGCCTCAAGCATCGACGTGTGGGAGCTCAGGTCCTCCGCAGCCATCCGGGCGCAGTCCTGGAGGGAGCGGACGCTATGGCCGACGTTAAAGCCGACGTCCCAGAGGAGCGGGATCAGGAAATGGATGAGGGTATAGACCGACCGGTTGATGGGGGATGTGTGAAGAAACATGAGATCGACGTCCGAGGCGGGGTTCAGCTCTCGACGCCCATACCCCCCCAGGGCCACCAGGAGACAGGGGAGATTAACCTGAGATACCTCGCGGCAGACCTCTTCGCTCCGCCGGTAGAGCTCGCGGATCACCACGTCCGCCAGGTCCGTCAGCTCTTTGACCACCTCGATGCCGCGAGCGCCTTGGCGGTGCTCCTCCAAAATGGCCTGCCGCTCGCCCTCAACGAAGTCCCGGAGCAGCCGCAAGAGCTGCTGCCGCTCCCCCGTCCCGTCCCGCTCCCCGGTGAGAAGCCCGGCCAGCTGGACGGTGTTGAAAAACCCATCCAGGGCAAGCGCACATCGGTCCGTCCGGGTCCCGGCGAGGACCGAGACTCCGACACCGTCCTGGCGCGCTAAATACGTCACTGTTCCTCCCCCTGGTGAGAATTGAACCCTCAGTATACGGTCCACTCCGGGAGGGGGTCAAGGACATTTCCCGACGGCGAAGAAAGCGGTTCATCCCTCATCCACACCCCTCCTCGCCCCGGCTGTAGAGGTAAAAGGAGAAGGGGGACGGCCGCGTATCTCGACCGTCCCCCTGCAGGAATTGCGGAATCCAGGTTACTTGGCTTTCTTCTTAACGTTTAGCGGCTTCCCTTCGATGATCTCGTATTCCACGATATCACCGGTCTTCAGGTTTTCCTGTACGACCTTGGCTGCTTCGATCTGCCAGGTTTTTCCGTCAGCCCCTTTAACGGTCACCACTTCCTTTTCCACTGCCGTGATTGTCCCGCTCGCCTTCATGCCTTGGGCCAGAGCGAGCGTGGATGTTACGAACAGTACGGCAAGGGCACAGGTGAGGATCTTCATAAACTTGCGATGCATCACAATCTCCTCTTATACACACGGGTTAGGGTCTGTCTTCATTCCATGCTGACCATACTGACCATACTGACCATGCTGACCATGCTGACCATGCTGACCATGCTGAAAGTCACCTCCCGTTGCTCACCCCCTTTCCTCGGTTGGGGACCTGAAAGCCCGTCCGTTTCCTGCCCGGGGTCTCCTATAACCGCAACCTCCATGCCATGGCTGGAGAGGGCTTCAGGGACGTGGGGCATGACCGCTCTGCTATTCAAGGTTTTGATACGGAAGCCTCAATGCGAGTGTGAAAGGTCAATGGACCTTGCAAAGCAGGCGGCCGTGTAAGTTTTACATGGTGGGCATAGTAAGAGTTACCGGTGCGCCTCCCAGACCCTACTACGGCCAATGAGTGGTGTCAAATGTCAAGCTTTGAGCCCATGCCCCTCTCGTCCACCACGCCTTAGCGCTGTTGGCTACAGCGAATTGGTGGGTCAACTAACCCGCATTCACCAGATGCTTCCGAATGAACTCTTGTATCGCGTCAACGACCTGGTCCTTGAAACTTGATGGGCTCTGCGCTACCCACACCGTGAAATTGTAGAGTCCCTGGCTGTCGGCTTTTATCCACTTGCCGTTGAGGAGGAGAAATGCTGGGCGACCCCCTGCGCCTCGGATGAACAAGACTGAAAATTCCCTTGTCCCCCTTGCCCCCTGCGGGTATATTCGTCTCGCGCCGCCCGGCCATTCTTAGGGTCAACGAGACATCTCGCCAGCAGGAGGAAGAAGCGATGTCGTATCGGGATCTTCGGGAGTTCCTCCGGGTTCTCAACCAGGAGGGGGAGCTGAAGCGGATCACGGCACCCGTCGATCCGATGCTCGAGATCGCCGAGATCCTGGTGAGGTGCGAGACCATCGACAGGGAGGTTCCGGAGGACGGTCGGGACGTGTTGGCCGATGAGCTATAGAAGCCTCAGGGAGTGTGTCCTCGACCTCGAGCGAAACGGTCACCTGGTGCGCGTGACCGAAGAAGTTGATCCGTACCTCGAGATGGCGGAGATCCAGAGGCGCGTATACGAGGTGAAAGGTCCGGCGGTCTACTTCGAGAATGTCGGGGGGTGCCGATTTCCCAGCGTTTGTAACCTCTTTGGTACCATCGAGCGCTGCCGGCTTATCTTCCGGGACAGCCTCGAGCGAGTGAAGAAAATTGTCCGGCTAAAGGCCGACCCCTCGAACTTCTGGCGTACGCCGTTCAGCTTTGCCACAGCCCCCTTCACAGCATTG
Source organism: Methylomirabilales bacterium (SeqCode) (assembly GCA_050732295.1). Taxonomy (GTDB): domain Bacteria; phylum Methylomirabilota; class Methylomirabilia; order Methylomirabilales; family CSP1-5; genus CSP1-5. The sequence continues at coordinate 4,175 of JBOHQS010000107.1, read as the reverse complement.
AAGTCCTTGCCTCGTCGGGTATCGAGAGGGCCAGTCCTCGAGCGGACCACCACCATCGACCAGCTCCCCCAGATCCAGAATTGGCCCGACGACGGAGGTCCGTTTATTACGTTAGGCCAGGTGTACACCGAACACCCCGACCAGGGGGGCGTGATGAACTCCAACCTGGGCATCTACCGCGTGCAGCTTGCGGGGAACCGGTACCAAGTTGGGAGGGAGGTTGGGCTTCACTACCAGACTCACCGCGGAATCGGCGTCCACCATGCAGCAGCCATTCGCCGCGGTGAACCCCTGAAGGCAAGCATTTTTGTGGGTGGACCGCCGGCTCATATCCTTGCCGCCGTCATGCCTCTTCCTGAGGGTCTCTCAGAGCTGCTTTTCGCCGGCATGCTCGGTGGTCGCCGATTTCGGTACACCCTGCGGGACGGTTTTGTCATCTCGACGGATGCGGACTTCTGCATCACCGGGACCATCGATCCCAAGAAAACGCTCCCGGAGGGACCCTTCGGCGATCACTTGGGGTATTACAGCCTTACCCACGAGTTTCCCGTCCTCGACGTTCAGAAGGTCCATCATCGCAAGGACGCCATCTGGCCCTTCACCGTTGTGGGCCGTCCGCCCCAGGAGGACACCTCCTTCGGGCAGCTCATCCACGAGATCACACAACCAATGGTTCCCGTAGAACTCCCGGGCGTCAAGGCCATCCACGCGGTTGACGCAGCCGGTGTCCACCCCCTTCTCCTCGCGATCGGCAGCGAGCGATATGCCCCTTATGGCGAGCGGATTCCCCAGGAAATCCTGACGATCGCGAATGCCCTGCTCGGTTTTGGCCAGTGCTCCCTCGCGAAGTACCTTTTCATCGTCGCCGCGGAAGACGACCCCGACCTCGATGTCCATCGGATCGAACACTTCCTCGGACACGCCTTGGAGCGGGTTGACTGGACGCGGGACCTTCACTTCCAGACCCGTACGACCATCGATACCCTCGACTACTCGGGAACGGGACTGAATGCCGGATCCAAACTCGTCATTGCTGCGGCGGGCAACAAGAAGCGGGAGCTGGCCAGAAAAATCCCGGAGAATTCCACGCTGCCAGAGGATTATTCCACGTGTGCCCTCGCCATGCCCGGTATCCTCGTTGTCCAGGGACCGCCATTCTCCGATTACGAAAACGCCCAAAGGGAAATGCACGCGTTCACGAGCTTTCTCGACGAGCGGTGTAACCTCGAAGGCATCCCCCTCATCGTCCTTGTCGATGATGCTGAATTCACCGCGAGGAACTTGAGAAACTTCCTCTGGGTGACCTTTACCCGGTCGAATCCTTCCCATGACGTCCATGGGGTCGGAAGCTTCATCGAGCACAAGCACTGGGGATGCCGGAAGTCCCTGATCGTCGACGCGCGGCTCAAGTTCCATCATGCCCCCCCGCTCATCGACGACCCCGAGGTGACCAAAAAGGTCGACGCCTTAGCCAGGAAGGGGAAGAGTCTGTACGGCATCTTGTAGGCGCCCGGCTCTATGATGGGGGACACAGGCCCGGAGTGGCCCGACGAGATCGTCATGGATGAACCGACCAAGACGCTGGTGGATAAGCGTTGGCGAGAATACGGACTCGACTAGGGCAGTGACTGGTGCCTACGAGGCTCGGGCAGACCGGGTCGTATAAAAGCTCAGGGTCTTGAGCATGACCGAGAGGTCCACATTCTGCACCCTGACCCTCTTGGGAACGGAGAGCTGGGTGGGGGCGAAATTCAGGATGGCATTCACCCCCGCAGCCACCAGCTGATCGGTCACCGCCTGGGCCGCGGCCGCGGGGACAGCGATGACGGCCATCTTTATCCGGCGACGCTTGAGGACGGGGACCATCCTCTCGACGTCAAAGACCGCGACCCGGCCGATCCGCATCCCGATCTTGCTGGGATCACTATCGAAGGCCGCTGCGAGGCGAAATCCCCGCTGCCGAAAGCCCCGGTAATTCAGGAGGGCCGAACCCAGGTTTCCAAGACCCACTAACGCCACCTCCCACTGCTGGGTGAGCCCCAGGATCCGCTCGAGGTTTCCTTTCAGCTCTCCCGTATAGTAGCCGAGCCCCCGAACCCCGAACTGGCCGAAATACGCCAAGTCCTTGCGGACCTGGGCAGAGTTCAACCCGAAGCGCTTCGCCAACTGCTGGGAAGAGACGGCAAGAGTCCCATCGGCGAGCAGCTCCTCCAGGCATCTGAGGTAGATGCTGAGGCGGGTGATGGCCCGCTCCGGGATCCGGTGCCGCGCCAACCGCTCCGACTTCATTGGCTGATTCCCCTTACCCCAGGAACCGCTCGACGGCCCGGACTGCTACCTCCCACATCGTGCCCGGCAGAATCCCCGTCTGTAGAATCACCGCCATCGCCAGAACCAACGTGAAGAGGATCCCGGGCGAGAGCGTCGGACTCGGCATTTCTTCGCGCGGCTCCTCCATGTACATCACCACCACGACCCGCAGGTAAAAGAAGACGGCAATCACGCTGCACAGGACCGCGAGCAGCGCGAGGCCCACGTAATTCGCCTCCATCGCTGCGCTGAAGATGTACAGCTTCCCCACGAAACCCCCGGTGGGCGGAATGCCGGCCAGCGAAAACATGAAGATCGCCATGCAGAAGGCCAGTACGGGATGGCGGGACGCAAGGCCGGCGACCGAGGACAGGGCGGGCCGCTCCTCGGCGGGCGCGGCGACCGCAATGATCACGGCGAAGGCCCCCAGATTCATGAAGGCGTAGACGACGAGGTAAAACAGGATGCTGGAAAAGCCGCGGCTCGTGCCGGCCACGACCGCCACCAGGAGATACCCGGCATGCCCGATCGAGCTGTACGCGAGCATCCGCTTGATGCTCTGCTGGGTGAGCGCCGCGATATTGCCCACGCCCATCGTGAGCACGGCGAGCACCCACAGCGGCGCCGTCCATTCGGGCGGGAGCGGCAGGAGCGCCGTTCCCAGCGCCCGGAGGAGCGTGGCAAAGGCGGCCGCCTTCGTCCCCGCGATCATGAAAGCCGTGACCGGCGTTGGTGCCCCTTCGTAGACGTCGGGCAGCCACATGTGGAAAGGGACGGCGGCCACCTTGAAGGCGAGTCCCACCAGGAGCAGTCCAACTCCCAAATAGACGAGCGGATTGTCCCACGCCCCCCTGTCGCCCAGATGGGCCGCGATGCTGACGAGCCGCGTCGAACCCGCGGCGCCGTAGAGCAGCGCAATGCCGTAGAGGAGAAAGGCCGAGGCAAAGGCGCCCAAGAGCAGATATTTCAGGGCCGACTCGTTCGAGCCCACCTGCCGACGCAAGAAACCGGCCAGGATGTAGAGAGGTATGGACAGCGCCTCGAGACCCAGGAAGACCATGATGAGATCCGCGGCTGACGCCATCACCATCATGCCCAGGACCGCGAAGAGGATCATCGCGTAGAATTCCCCCCGGGGAATTCCCGTCTGCTCGACGTACTCAACGGCAACCAGGATAGTGAGGGCGGCGATGCACAGGAAGACCACGTGGAAGAATCGCGCGAAGTCGTCGAGGACAAGCATCCCGCCCACCACCGCCTCCGGTGCGCCGAACCCCCGCACCAGGGTGAGCCCTGTGATCACGAGTCCTCCGAGTCCCACAGCGGTAAGCCAGAAGCGCCCCCGACCGACGACGACGAGATCCAGCGCAAGCGTCCCCAGCGCCGTCCCCGCGAGGAGCAGGAAAGGCATGGCCCCTCCCCAATCGAGCGCCGGCGCGCTCGCGCTCACCGTCCCCCCTGGAAGGCCGAGCGTCCCAGCGGCAGCGAGCATCGTGATCACGGTCGATAGGAACACCGCTTATCTCCGCAGCACGAGATAGCCAAGCAAGAGAACTGCCCCGGCGAGGATCGAGAGGACATAGTTGAACACCACCCCCGTCTGCAGCCGCCGTACCCTCCAACTCCCGAGTTCCAGCAGCCGCGCCACCCCATCCACGGCGCCATCCACGATCGTCACGTCGAACCCACGCCACAGCAACGTGGAAAAGCGCATGAGCGGGCTCACGATCCAGTCCCAGTACACCTCATCCACATAATACGCATGGCGCAGGAGCCGATACACCCGCTGAAACCGCGCCGCGAGCAGCTCCGGCACGTCGCGCCAGCGCAGGTAGAGGAGGGTGCCGGCCCCGATCCCGGCCCCG